>KE354336.1 GCA_000415505.1 Streptomyces afghaniensis 772 | reverse complement strand
AGGCCGATCCCCGCGGCTGCGGGGATCCGTCCTACGCCACGAACGTCCGCGGCGACTCACCGGCCCCCACACCCCCGTCCTCCACGATCCGCGCCGCCGCGGCCAGCCGCACCGCCGCCTCCTCGGCCACCGCACCCCCCACAGTGAACGGCAACCGCACATATCCCTCGAACGCCCCGTCCACGCCGAACCGAGGCCCGGACGGCACCCGCACGCCCACCCGCTCCCCCGCCTCCGCGAGCCGCGACCCGGACAGACCGCCCGTGCGCACCCACAGCGTCAGCCCGCCCCGAGGCACCTCGAACTCCCACCCGGGCAGCTCCCGCCGCACCGCCGCCACGATCTCGTCCCGGTTCTCCCGCGCCTGCTCCCTGCGCACCTCCACGGCCTGCTCCCAGCCCCCCGTGCCGAACAGCCAGTTCACGGCCAGCTGCTCCAGCACCGGAGTGCCGAGGTCCGCGTACGCCCGTGCCGCGACCAGACTGCGGATCACGTCCGGCGCGGCCCGCACCCACCCGATGCGCATCCCGGCCCAGAAGGCCTTGCTCGCCGATCCCACGGTGATCACCGTCGACCCGGCCGGATCGAAGGCACACACCGCCCGCGGCATCCGCACGTCCGGGTCGAGCCACAGCTCGCTCATCGTCTCGTCGGCGATCAGCACGGTCCCCGCGGACCTGGCCGCGTCGACCAGCCGCCGCCGCTGGTCCTCGTCGGCGAGCGCACCGGTCGGGTTGTGGAAGTCGGCGACGACGTAGGCGATCCGGGGCGCGGCGTCCCGCAGGACCTGCCGCCAGCGGTCCATGTCCCATCCGGAGAGCCCCTCGGCCATCGCGACGGGCACGAGCCGGGCCCCGGCCTCCCTCATCAGCTGAAGGATGTTGGCGTACGAGGGCGACTCGACGGCGATGCGCTCGCCCCGCCCGGCGAACAGATGGCAGATCGCGTCGATCGCGCCCATCGCCCCGGTCGTCACCATGATCTGCTCGGGCATGGTCGGTATCCCGCGCGCGGTGTAGCGCTCGGCGATCATCGACCGCAGCGCGGGCAGCCCCGCGGGATAGTCGCCGTGCGTGTGCGCGTACGGCGGCAGTTCCTCCAGCGCGCCCTGCACGGCCCGGGTCAGCCACGGCTCCGGGGCCGGAAGCGCCGCACAGCCCAGGTCGATCATCGAACCGAGGGTCTCCGGCGGCAGCGGTTCCAGCCCGCGCGCGGGCAGCGGGTTCCCGGCCGGTACGGCCGTCCAACTGCCCGCGCCGCGCCGGGACTCCAGGAACCCCTCGCTGCGCAGGGCCTCGTACGCGGCGGCGACCGTCGTACGGCTGACGGACAGGGAGAGGGCGAGTTCCCGCTCAGCGGGCAGCCCGGGCGGCCACCGGGACCCGCCTTCGAGCACCAGCCAGGCGACGCCGTCGCGAGCGCGCGGTAGCGGGCGGCCGGCGCGTGCCGGGCCCTGCCGGGCGGTCCTGCTGGGAGTTGAGCAGCCGCGCGAGCTGT
This sequence comes from Streptomyces afghaniensis 772, assembly GCA_000415505.1. Taxonomy (GTDB): domain Bacteria; phylum Actinomycetota; class Actinomycetes; order Streptomycetales; family Streptomycetaceae; genus Streptomyces; species Streptomyces afghaniensis. The sequence goes on along the minus strand of KE354336.1, from coordinate 20,116 downwards.
GCCGCACCCACGGCCGAGGTCCACTGCGCCATGAGAATCAGTCCACCTTCCCCGGATTGGCCATGGATGGCCTCTCCATCCAAGCCACAGGGTGTCATGCATCAGTCCACTACCACCAGGGGGGCACATCATGTCCACGCAGCGGCGGCTCGCCCGACGACTGACGCAGCTCTACGTCGGTCTCGTGCTCTACGGGGCGAGTTCGGCGCTCCTCGTCCGGTCCGGTCTCGGGCTGGAGCCGTGGAACGTGCTGCACCAGGGGCTCGCCGAGCGGACCGGTCTGTCGATCGGTGTCGTGCTGACCATCGTGGGCGCCGCGGTGCTGCTCGCGTGGATCCCGCTGCGCCAGCGGCCGGGTCTGGGCACGATCTCCAACGTGCTGGTCATCGGCATGGCGATGGACGCGACCCTGGCCCTGGTGCCCGACGCGCACGGCTGGGCGCTCCGCGTGAGCCTGCTGGTGGCGGGGATCGTCCTGAACGGCGCGGCGACCGGCCTGTACATCGCGGCGCGCTTCGGCCCGGGCCCGCGCGACGGCCTGATGACGGGGCTTCACCAGCTCACGGGCGTCTCGATCCGCCTGGTGCGCACGGGCATCGAGTTCACGGTCGTGGCGACCGGCTTCGCACTGGGCGGCACCGTGGGGATCGGCACCCTCCTCTACGCGGTGGCGATCGGCCCGCTCGCCCAGCTGTTCCTGCGCGTGTTCGCCGTCCCCGTGGCATCCGGCGGCAGCGCGGTCGTTGCCACCGGGCAACCCCGAGGCGCGATACTGCGTCCGTGACCCCGCGGATACGCCACCCCTACCTCGACCATCCCGGTCCGATCGCCTTCGCCCACCGGGGCGGGGCCGCGGACGGCCTGGAGAACACCGTGCGGCAGTTCCGGTGTGCCGTCGAGGCGGGCTACCGCTACATCGAGACCGACGTCCACGCCACCCGGGACGGCGCACTCGTCGCCTTCCACGACGCGACCCTGGACCGGGTGACGGACGGCGCGGGCCGGATCGCCGACCTGCCCTGGCAGGAGGTGCGCCACGCGCGCGTGGCCGGCGAGGAACCGGTGCCGCTCTTCGAGGAACTCCTGGAGACCTTCCCGGACGTGCGCTGGAACGTCGACGTCAAGGCGGAGGCCGCCCTGCTGCCCTTCCTCGACCTGGTCGGCCGGACGAACTCGTGGGACCGGATCCTCCTCGGCTCGTTCTCCGAGGCCCGCGTGGTGCGCGCCCAGCGGCTGGCCGGCCCGCGCCTGGCCACCTCGTACGGCACCCGGGGGGTGCTCAATCTGCGGCTGCGCTCCTGGGGGCTGCCGGCCGCGGTGCGCCGTTCGGCGGTCGCCGCCCAGGTGCCCGAGATCCAGTCCGGCATCCAGGTCGTGGACCACCGCTTCCTCCGCGCCGCCCACGCGCGCGGGCTCCAGGTGCACGTGTGGACCGTCAACGACCCGGAGAGCATGCACCGGCTTCTGGAGCTCGGCGTGGATGGCATCATGACCGATCACATCGACACGTTGCGCAAGGTCATGGAGGACCGCGGCGTCTGGGTCTGAGACCCCCGGCCGGTCGCCCCTGCGCGTTCACGGGGAAGCGAGGGCACGGGTGGGCACCGACACCGCGCGTCCGGAGGCGGCCGACGGGGCTGCCGGCCTGAAGCGCGAGCAGCGCGGCTGGTACTTCTACGACTGGGCCTGTTCCGTCTACTCGACGAGCGTGCTCACCGTGTTCCTGGGCCCCTATCTCACCTCGGTCGCCGAGTCGGCGGCGGACGCCGACGGGTACGTCCACCCCCTCGGGATCCCGGTGCGCGCCGGGTCCTTCTTCGCGTACTCGGTGTCCCTGTCGGTGATCGTGGCCGTGCTGGTGATGCCCCTGGTGGGGGCCGCCGCCGACCGCACGGGCCGGAAGAAGCCCCTGCTCGCCACCGCCGCCTACCTCGGGGCCGCGGCCACGACGGCCATGTTCTTCCTGGACGGCGACCGCTACCTGCTCGGCGGGGCGCTGCTGATCGTCGCGAACGCCGCGTTCTGCGTGGCGATGATGCTCTACAACTCCTACCTGCCGCAGATCGCCCCGCCCGAGCAGCGGGACGCGGTCTCCTCCCGCGGCTGGGCCTTCGGCTACGCCGCGGGCTCGCTGGTCCTCGTAGCGAACCTGGTCCTCTACACCGGGCACGACAGCTTCGGTGTCTCCGAGAGCACGGCGGTCCGCATCTGCCTGGCATCGGCCGGCCTGTGGTGGGGCGCATTCGCCCTCGTCCCGCTGACCCGGCTGCGCGATCGCAGGTCCGCCGCGCGGGAGGCGGCCCCTCCCGGGTTCCGGCAGCTCGCGGCGACCGTCCGCGACATGCGCCGCCGCCCGCTGACCCTCGCCTTCCTGCTCGCGTACCTCGTCTACAACGACGGCATCCAGACGGTGATCTCCCAGGCCTCGGTCTACGGCTCCGAGGAACTCGGCCTCGGGCAGTCCACCCTGATCGGGGCCGTCCTGCTGGTGCAGGTGCTGGCGGTGGCGGGTGCGCTGACGATGGGCCGGCTGGCCCGGACCTACGGAGCGAAGCGCACGATCCTCGGTTCGCTGGTGGCGTGGACGGTGACGCTGGCGGCCGGGTTCTTCCTGCCGGCCGGGGCGCCGGTGTGGTTCTTCGTCCTGGCCGCCGGCATCGGTCTGGTCCTGGGTGGCAGTCAGGCGCTGTCCAGATCCCTGTTCTCCCATCTCGTCCCGCCGGGCAAGGAGGCCGAATACTTCTCCGCGTACGAGATGAGCGACCGCGGAATGAGCTGGCTCGGGCCTCTGCTTTTCGGGCTCACCTATCAGCTGACCGGGAGCTACCGGGACGCGATCATCTCGCTGGTGGGCTTCTTCGTCATCGGGTTCGCCCTGCTCGCGCGGGTTCCGGTGCGGCGTGCGATCGAAGAAGCGGGGAATCCGGTTCCTGACAGGATTTAGCACTCGAAGCGAAAGGGCTGTAGTGTACGCGTTTGGCCTGCCAGGCGTACCGTTACTGCGCGTCAAAGATGCCGAAACGCTGGGTTACATCTGTTAGCAGATGTGACAAACCGGGCGCTGGTGGGTACAACAAGGGCGGCTACGACGGCGACGCATGACCCGGAACGGGACTCGGAACGGGAATCTTTACCGCCGACCGGACGTTGACCGGATGACGACGACAGCGACACCTGTCCTGTGGGCGACAAGCCCGGGAGGCACGATTCATGAGTGAGCGAGCTCTTCGCGGCACGCGCCTCGTGGTGACCAGCTACGAGACGGACCGCGGCATCGACCTGGCCCCGCGCCAGGCCGTGGAGTACGCATGCGAGAAGGGGCACCGGTTTGAGATGCCCTTCTCGGTCGAGGCGGAGATCCCGCCGGAGTGGGAGTGCAAGGTCTGCGGGGCCCAGGCACTCCTCGTGGACGGCGATGGCCCTGAAGAGAAGAAGGCCAAGCCCGCGCGTACGCATTGGGACATGCTGATGGAGCGGCGCACCCGTGAGGAACTCGAAGAGGTCCTCGAGGAGCGCCTGGCGGTTCTGCGCTCCGGGGCGATGAACATCGCGATTCATCCCCGAGACAGCCGCAAGTCGGCGTAAGTCCCTCCGGGGTCTGGCCGAAAGTTACAGCGCGTCAAGGACCGCGGGTGCCGTACGTGAAGTACGGCGCCCGCGGTTTTTGCGTGCGTTCTTGCGGATGGTGCGTCGTGCGATCTCGCGGATCAGTGCGCCGTGCGTTCCCGCGGATCAGTGCGCCGTGCGTTCCCGCGGATCAGTGCGCCGTGCGTTCCCGCGGATCAGTGCGTCAGCGGCGGCCGCGGTTCCTGCGCTGCGTCGCCCCGCTCGTCCCGGATGACCTCGCCCTGGACGACCTTGCCGTCGGGGCGGTGCATACGGGCCTGCTGGAAGGCGCCGCCCAGCGTGCCCGGGTCGGCCTCGCGGAGCTTGCGCTCGAAGGTGCGCTCCGCCGTGCGGCTCACGGCCTTCTGGACCGGGGGCAGCAGCAGGAGCAGGCCCACCGCGTCCGACACCAGGCCGGGGATCATCAGCAGCAGCCCGCCCAGCATCATCAGGCCGTTGCCCTCGCTGTTCGGCCGGGCAGCCGCGGGCATCACCCCGCTCTGCTGCTGTTGCAGCGTCTCGGAGAGACTGCGGAAGGCCCGCCGGCCGGCCCGCTTGATGACGACCGAGCCGAGGATGAAGCCCGCCACCAGGACGAGGAACACCACCAGCCCGCTCGACGCCCCCGCGACCACCGTGAGCAGCCAGATCTCCAGGACCAGCCATGCGGCAAGGCCCAACGGCAGGAACGTACGCAGCCGCGAGCGCCGGGGCCGGGCGGAATTACCGGGGGTCTGAGCGCCAGTCGTCATGTCTCCAGTGTGCCTGGGCCCGGCTCAGTGCGGGATAAGGCCCCGATCAGGTGTTTCTGTGAGCGGCGGACGAGGAGGGAGGCGACCTGCCGACTACGGCCTCGACGGCTTGCCGCCGCGGCCCGTGACCTTGCCGACCCGCTCCCCCACGCCCCACGCCGTGACCCGCCACAGCGCCTCGACGAGGATGTCGCGGCTCATCTTGGAGTCGCCGTGTTCACGCTCGACGAAGGTGATGGGCACCTCCACGACGTGGTAGCCGGCCCTGACCGCGCGGCGGGCGAGGTCGACCTGGAAGCAGTAGCCCTGGGAGGCGACCTCGTCGAGGCCGAGGCCCTCCAGGGTCTCGCGGCGGAAGGCGCGGTAGCCGCCGGTGATGTCGCGCAGCGGCAGGTCGAGCGCCAGCCGGGAGTAGAGGCTGCCGCCGCGGGAGATCACCTCGCGGGACTTCGGCCAGTTCACCACCCGGCCGCCGGGCACCCAGCGCGAGCCGAGCACCAGGTCGGCGCTCTTCAGGGCGGTGAGCAGACGGGGCAGTTCCTCCGGCTGGTGGGAGCCGTCGGCGTCCATCTCGACCAGCACGCCGTAGTCGCGCTCCAGGCCCCAGCGGAAGCCCGCGAGGTAGGCGGCGCCCAGGCCCTCCTTGCCCTTGCGGTGCAGCACGTGGACGTGGTCGTCGTCGACGGTCAGCTCGTCGGCCAGCTTGCCCGTGCCGTCCGGGCTGTTGTCGTCGGCCACGAGTACGTGCGCCTCGGGGACGGCCTCGCGCACCCGGCCGACGATGCTCTTGATGTTCTCCGCCTCGTTGTAGGTCGGGATGATCACCAAGGCCGTGCCGAGCGGGCCGAACTTCCTCCCCTGGGCTCCTGCCGCGAGGGTTCCGTCGCCGTCGTTCACTGATGCCCCTTCATGTCCGTACGCAGGGGTCCACCATAGTGGGCCCGGCCTGCGATGACGTGACCGGACGTTCGAATGGTGGTGTCGAATCCGCAAGACGCGGGTAAGAGTGCGCCTCGGGGTGCGAGCGTACGGCGGATGGGGGCCCGGCGCCCTTCGGGCCGACCTGGGATCCGCCGGCTGCGGATCGACCGAAAGCCGTTGTCTACTGAGCGCCCGGGCCCCACCCGGGGTCACACCTCCCCGACCGGCCGGAACGCTGCCTCGGCGCCGCGCCGGCCTGAGCCTGGCTCCCAGTGGCGGTGCCCCGGTGCGGCACACCGTCCCTGACCCGGCGGCGCTGCGGCGAGTGCGCGGACGTTCCCCGGTCGGGCGTCCGGTGGTGGACTCGGCCGAACCTACCGGCCCCCTGCGGCCGCCTGTCAACAGCCGTTTGACCTGCGCATCTTGCGACAAAGCCCTGGTCAGGGCGGAGGATACGCAGGTCGCGCACGGGCGGCGCGGCGCACGATTGCGTGCGCGCCACCCCCGTAGATCACTCGCCCGGCCGTACGAAGACCGTGTGTCCGCCCACGACGGTGCGCAGGCAGACGGGCAGGTCGCGGCCCGGGGTCAGGTCGGGCAGTCCCGGGGTGCCGGAGCGGGGATCGGTCGACCAGCGGGCGACCCGGTCGTCCGGGGCCTGGACCACGAGTTCGCCGGTGCGCCACACCGCGTAGTCGGCGGGCGCGCCCGGCGCCAGGACGCCCGCGTCGTCCCGTCCGATGGCCCGCCAGCCGCCGCGCGTGTGCGCCGTGAACGCGGCGCGCACGGAGATGCGGTGCTCGGGCGTGCGGTGGAAGGCGGCGGCTCGCACGGTGCCCCAGGGGTCGAGGGGCGTGACCGGGCTGTCGGAGCCGAAGGCGAGCGGCACACCGGCGCGCAGCAGCGTCGCGTAGGGGTTCAGCGTACGGGCCCGCTCGGCTCCCAGCCGCTGCGCGTACATGCCGTCCTCGCCGCCCCACAGGGCGTCGAAGGCGGGCTGGACGGAGGCGGTGAGGCCGAGCTCGGCGAAGGCCGCGACGGTCTCCGGCGAGAGCATCTCGGCGTGCTCGATCCGGTGACGGGCGGCCCGGATGCGGGTGAGACCGAGCTTCTCGGCGGCGGCCCGCACGCCCTCGACCACGGAGTCCACCGCCGCGTCGCCGATGGCGTGGAAGCCGGCCTGGAGGCCCGCCTCCGTGCAGGCCACCACGTGGGCGGCGACGGCGGCGGTGTCCAGGTAGGCCCGGCCGGTGTGGTCGGCGTCGGCGTACGGCTGGTGCACGCAGGCCGTGTGCGAGCCGAAGGAGCCGTCGACGAACAGGTCGCCCGCGGCGCCGGCCGCGCCCAGTTCCCGGGCCTTGGCTACGTCCTCCTCGGCCCAGTAGCCGACGACGCGCGGACCGGGCTCCTCGGCGGCGAGGCGCAGCAGCCCGGTGAAGTCGTCCTCGGAGGAGATCTCCGGGCCGCCGCACTCGTGGATCGTGCCGATGCCGAGCGAGGAGGCGTGCGCGAGGGCGGCGCGCTGGGCGTCGGTGCGCTGCTGAGGCGTCACGGCCGCGAACGCGGCGGCGCGCACGGCGTGGTGGGCGTCGGCGGTGAGCGGTCCGTCCTCGGGGACCACGCCGGGGACCATGTCGAGCAGGGCCGTGGTGACGACCGCCGAGTGGACGTCGATCCGGCTGAGGTAGAGGGGCCGGTGGCCGGTGGCCTCGTTGAGTTCGGCACGCGTCGGGGGGCGCCCGCCGGGCCAGCGTGCGGTGTCCCAGCCGTGCCCGAGCAGCACACGGTCGTGCGGCCGGGCGGCGGCGAAGTCCCGTACGAGGGCCAGTGCGGCCTCCAGGGAGGGGGCGGCGGACAGGTCGAGGCCGGTGAGCGCGAGGCCGGTGGCGGTGGTGTGCACATGGGCGTCCGTGAACGCGGGAGTGACCAGCGCCCCGTCCAGGTCGATCACCTCGTCGACCCCGTCCGCGAAGGCGTCGGCGGCCCCCTCCGAACCGACCCAGGCGACCTGCCCCCGCTCCACGACCATCGCGGTCGCGAACGGATCGGCGGGGCTGTGGACCTCTCCGCGACGGAGCAGGACGGTCTTCGGCGGGGCACTGGACTCACTCATGAGGACCAGTCTCGCGCCTCACCCCGACCACTCCGAACAGGGGTTGCCCACAACGGCCGAAAGGGGAGCCCCGGCGATCAGATCCGCGGCGGCCGTGCCTCGTACGGCGTGGACAGCACCACCGTCGTCCGTGTGGAGACGCCCGCCAACGACCGCACCCGCGCCAGCAGTTCCTCCAGTTCGTGCGGCGTCGCGACCCGCACCTTGAGGATGTAGTTCTCGTCGCCCGCGACGCTGTGGCACGCCTCGATCTCCGGCACGTCCGCGAGGCGGTCCGCGATGTCGTCGGGCGCGCTGGGGTCGAAGGGCTTGACCGAGATGAACGCGGTCGTGGGCAGACCCACGGCCTCCGGGTCGACAACCGCGGCATAGCCGCGGATGACGCCACGCTGTTCCAGCCGGCGCACCCGCTGATGCACGGCCGACGTGGACAGGCCCGTGGCCTTGCCCAGGTCTGTGTAGCTCATCCGCCCGTCCTTGACGAGCAGCTGCACGATCTGTCGGTCCAGCTCCTCCATGGCGCAAGAACCTACAGTGCGGTTGATCTCCTCGGATACCTGAGTGGCCCGGGCCATGGCCGGTTCGTGACCTGGCCGGCGGCAGCCGCCGACCGCCCGGGGGACAAACCCACCGCAGAGGGCACCTGCGCGCGGCATGTGACGAACGCCACAGGGCTCGAACAGTCTCCGTAATGTTCTCGTGATTACCGCCCAGGGGGGACGGGAAGTGCTTGCTGTGGTCGAGGCCGCAGTGCCTGATACGGCCCAGCCCGAGGGGGAGAACCCAATGCAGAGTCTTAAGCGCCCAGGTCGCACCGCACCCAAGCGGCAGCAGCTCGTCGTCGAGGCCGAGCCGGAGGGCGTCGAACCCGACACCTTCGACGACGAACTCGACGCCTACGACACGTTCGAGATGTACCGGGTCGTCTGCCCGGACTGCGCACAGCCAATCGCCCTGCTGGCGGACGAGGAGGTTCTGCCGGAGCACGCGCTGTGCGCCTCGCCGTGGAACCCGTTCGGACTCACGGTCTGCGCCGGAACCGGCCGCAGGGCCACGGACGCCCGCCCCGCTGACGAGTCCGTCGAACCTCAGGAGCAGGACACCGCCCTGCTGTTGACGCTCCCTCAGGGACTCGACTGGCGGACCCAGCCCTTCTCGCACGTCGGCGGCCCGGGCTCACGCCCCATCAGGGTCCCCGTCATGCGCCGCCAAGCGGCCTGAGCGCGGGCCCTCTTCGCCCGCTCGCTCCATCCCAGTGACTGCCCCGCACCACGGCTCGCAGTCTGCCGTGGTGCGGGATCAGTGCGTCCGAATTCGTTGAACTCCCCTGAACGCACGCGCGATTCCGCCCCAGGGTGACCTGTCCGGCCTCTTCCGCGTTGCCCAGGTATGACCCCCATCTCCTCAGCGACCGGGCGTCAACGCCTCCTGTTCGTCCCGCCGCCCGCAGAATCGGTTCGGCCGACCGCGCCGCGCTATCAGGACCCGCCGATCTACCGTGACCTCATGCGGGCCTGGGCCGAGCGCGGCCGCACCCTTCCGGGCCGGCACGACCCGGAGTGGATGCGGCTCTCGGCGCCCTGGCGGGGCCTCGACCAGTTCAGCGTCCCTCTGGACCCACGAGATGGCGGGCGATGACCATCCGCTGGATCTGGTTGGTGCCCTCGACGATCTGGAGCACCTTCGCCTCGCGCATGTAGCGCTCCGCCGGGAAGTCCGCGGTGTAGCCGTAGCCGCCGAGGATCTGCACGGCGTCGGTGGTGACCCGCATCGCCGTGTCGGTGCAGTGCAGCTTGGCCATGGCCGCCTGCCGGGCGAACGGCCGGCCCGCGTCCCGCAGTCGCGCCGCCGCCAGGTAGAGCGCCCGGCCCGCCTCGATCTGCGTCGCCATGTCGGCGAGCATGAAGCGCAGCCCCTGGAAGTCGGCGATCGGCTTGCCGAACTGGCGCCTCTCGCTCGCGTACGACAGCGCCTCGTCGAGCGCCGCCTGCGCCACGCCGATCGCGCATGCCGCGATGCCGAGCCGACCCGATTCGAGCGCGGTCAGGGCGATCGCGAGGCCCTGCCCCTCCTCGCCGATACGCCGGTCGTCGAGGACGCGTACGCCGTCGAAGTGGACCTGGGCGGTGGGCGAGCCCTTCATGCCCATCTTCTTCTCGGGCGGCGCGGCGCTCAGCCCCGGCGCGTCGCCGGGCACCAGGAACGCGGTGATCCCGCGCGGGCCCTCCTCGCCGGTGCGCGCCATCACCGTGTAGAAGTCGGCGATCCCGCCGTGCGTGATCCAGGCCTTGGTGCCGGTGATCACCCAGGCGTCGCCGTCGCGCACCGCCCTGGTGCGCAGGGCGGCCGCGTCCGAGCCGGAGTGCGGCTCGGAGAGGCAGTAGGCCCCGAGCATGCCGCCGCCGAGCATCGCGGGCAGGTGCTCGACCTGCTGCTCCTTGGTGCCGTAGGCGGCGAGCGCGTAGGAGGCCAGGGAGTGCACGCTGACGCCGAGGCCGACGGTGAGGCGGGCCGCGGCGAGTTCTTCGAGGACCTGGAGGTAGACCTCGTAGGGCTGGTCGCCGCCCCCGTACTCCGAGTCGTACGGCAGGCCGAGCAGGCCGGAGCGCGAGAGCAGGGTGAACAGCTCGCGCGGGAAGCGGCCGGCGTCCTCCTCCTCGGCCGCCTTCGGGACGATCTCCTGCTGCGCGATGTCGCGGACGAGCGAGATCAGGTCCCGGGCCTCCTCCGTGGGCAGTTGCCGGTCCACCGGCTGCGGGGCGCGGTCGGGCATGGCGACGCTCTCCTCCCTGTCGGGCACTGGCGGACGGGCCCGTGGGTGGGGGCGGCGCCGCCGGGTCGTTCTGGTGCCTGGCCGATGCTTGCAGTCCCGGGTCTCGGAAGCTGCTGACCAGCGGCTCTGCGCTGTGAGTATGCCCGATCGGAGGCATCCCGTCACCAGTTAACGACCGCTTACTTCAAGAAATACCCGAGCGCCTCCGGGGAGCGAAATTGGTCCGAACCATTGACCGCACTGGTCTAGTCCTCCTAATGTTTCGCTCCACCGATTTACCGCGTTCATGCCAATCGGCACGCGCTCCCTCTCCCCACGAGGAGACACCGGATGCACACCCCCCACCGCTCCCGCTTCCGGGCCATCGTGTCCACGGTCTGCTGCGCCGTCCTCGGCGCCGGTCTGCTGGCCGGCGCGGGCGCCTCCGCCACCGCGGCGACCTCGGCTCAGGAGGCCGCCGCCGGTACGAAGGCCGCCCCCGGCGCCAAGGCCGCCGGCTCCAAGGTCATCGGGTACTTCACCGAATGGGGCACCTACGACCGCAAGTACTACGTCAGGAACATCGAGACGTCCGGCTCGGCGGCCAGACTCACGCACATCAACTACGCCTTCGGCAACGTCACCGGCGGCAAGTGCGCGATGGGCGACGCCTACGCCGCCACCGACCGGGCCTACACCGCCGCCGAGTCCGTCGACGGCAAGGCGGACACCTGGGACCAGCCGTTGCGCGGCACCTTCAACCAGCTGCGCGAGCTGAAGCGGAAGCACCCGAACCTCAAGGTCCTGTGGTCCTTCGGCGGCTGGACCTGGTCGGGCGGCTTCGGCGAGGCCGCGAAGAACCCGGCAGCCTTCGCGCAGTCCTGCTACGACCTGGTCGAGAACTCCAATTGGGCCGACGTCTTCGACGGCATCGACATCGACTGGGAGTACCCCAACGCCTGCGGCGCCACCTGCGACACCAGCGGCAAGGCGGCCTTCAGGAACCTGATGCAGGCGCTGCGCGCCAAGTTCGGTCCGAGGAACCTGGTCACCGCGGCGATCACCGCCGACGCCACCCCGGGCGGCAAGATCGACGCGGCGGACTACGCGGGCGCCGCCCCCTACGTCGACTGGTACAACCCGATGACGTACGACTTCTTCGGCGCCTGGGACGCCGCCGGCCCGACGGCCCCGCACTCCCCGCTGACCTCGTACTCCGGCATCCCCAAGGCGGACAACCACAGCTCGGCGACCATCGCGAAGCTCAAGGGCCTCGGCATCCCCGCCTCGAAGCTGCTGCTCGGCATCGGCTTCTACGGGCGTGGCTGGACCGGCGTGACCCAGTCCGCGCCCGGTGGCACCGCGACCGGCCCGGCGGCGGGCACGTACGAACAGGGAATCGACGACTACAAGGTGCTCAAGGCCAAGTGCCCGGCGACGGGGACGGTGGCCGGCACGGCGTACGCGAAGTGCGGGAACGACTGGTGGAGTTACGACACCCCGGCGACCGTCGCGACCAAGATGAACTACAAGAACCAGCAGGGGCTGGGCGGCACGTTCTTCTGGGAGCTGAGCGGCGACACGGCGAACGGTGAGCTGATCAAGGCCATCAAGTAGGCCTGGGCGAGCCGGGGGCGGAGGGACCGTGACGGATCCCTCGCCCCCGCTCATGCGCCCTGTCGGGCGGCCTCCGGAGCCGGGTAGGCCGGATCCAGGTCCTCGATCGCGCGCAGGGCGCCGCCGAGCCCCTTCACCAGCAGCTCGCACATGGTCTCGCGGGGCAGTTCGGGGCGGTCGATCCATTCGAGGGTGGTGCCCTCGACGCCGCACACCCAGGCGAGCAGGCCCATGCGCGCCAGCGGGGTGATGTCGGCGCGGCCGTACGCCCCCTCGGCGATGGTGGCGACGATGGCCTCGCGCACGCCGTCACGGATGGCGTGCACCTCGGTGTCGAAGCCGACGCCGCCGCTGACGATGGTGCGGTACGCGGCCTGGTTGTGCTCGGCGTAGCGCAGATAGCGGTCGATGGTGCGCTGGACGCGGTCGACCGGGGGCAGTTCGTGTCCGCTCGCCGCCAGGGTGACCAGGTCGGTGACCGAGTCCTGGATGATGGCCAGGTAATAGCCGCGCTTGGACTGGAAGTAGTAGTAGATCAGCCCTTTGGCTACGTGCGCCTGCCGGGCGATGTCGTCCATCGACAGGGCGTCGTAGGACGTGTCGGCGAACAACCTCCGCCCGATTGCGATGAGTTCGGCACGGCGCGCCAGCGAGCGCTCGGTGCCGCGGGCTCTGGGACGCGCGGCAGGTTGTTGACTGATATTCAATTTCGACCCTGGTTCCAACGGGCGGCGAGGCGGGACATCCGCAGTATGGCAGGCCGGAGAGCAGGGTCGTGGGTCAGGTCACAGCACCCCGTGTCGGGTCAGAGCAGCCCGAGCTGGGTCACGAGCATCGCGACGACCACGACGAGGGTCCAGCCCGCGACCTGCTCGACGATCTTCGGGCCGTCGTCCTGGGGACCGCCGGTGCGGACGCCGGCTGCGGTGGCTGAGTGCGCGCTCATGACCTCTCGCTGGTTCGGTGGTGCGGACGGGCTTCACCCGAGGTTGCCGTCCACTTTGCCATCGGGAGCGGCACGTGCGGCGGAGAGCTTGGTCACACGCGCACGCCCACGGCTGTCAGCGCCTTGCGCTGGGCCGCGGTCGGACGGGCCGGGAAATACAGGTAGCAGACGCCGCCGGTGCCGGACACGACCTTGCCGGAGGCGTTGTACCGCTTGGTCCGCAACCAGATGTTCTCCCACTCCCGCCGCCGGTAGACGCGCCGCACGGCCTCGTTGGTCTCCGAGAAGGGATCGTTGGCGATCACGTCGCCACCGGCGGTGAAGCCGATGACGGTCATCAGGTGCCCGGCGGTGCCGTACCCGGCGCCGGTCAGCTCCTCCTTCAGGAAGGACTGGGAGGTGATGGCCGGGATGCCCGCCGCGATCAGCGTCTCCAGGTCGGTGAGCGAGCCGAGCCGGGTGACCACGGCCTGGAGATCCTTGAACGTGGCCGCGTAGGCGGCGTTGAACGGCCAGTTGCCGCAGCCGGCGTACTGGTAGTCGTAGGTGAAGCGGGCCGCGTGGCACACCTGCGGATCGGGGTACGACGGATCCACCCAGGCCAGTTGCTCCGGGGTGAGCCGGCCTCCCCAGTACTCGATGATCATCTGCGAGGACGTCGGGCTGCACCAGGCCTCGCCGCCGTTGTCGTACTCGGGGTACTGCCCCTTGTGGATCTCCTGCGAGTAGCGCGGGACGACCAGTTCCCCGGCGAGGCCGGGCACGGACGCCGGGACCGTGAACCGGTCGGGTACGTCGGACCCCATCGCCCCGAGCCGCCACACGGTGGGCGTGGCCTTGGTGCCGGGCTTGCGGTAGAGGGTCAGGCGCAGCCGGTACGAGGCCAGGCGCAGGCCCGTCGACGGGTCGTCGATCGCCAGGGTGTCGGTCCAGACGGTGCTCTTGCCGTCGCTCTGGTCGTCGACCGAGGTGCGGCGGATGTCCTGGTCGCCGGCGGCCCAGCGGCCCATCACGTACCAAGGGCTGCTGGTGCCGTCGGTGTAGCCGGCCTTGAGCTCGACCTGGATCCAGGTACCGGCCGGGGTGCGCGCGTTCCAGGAGACGATCGCCTCCGTCGCGGGGACGGCGAGGCGGTGCACGGGGGACCTCCAGGTGCCGTACTCCCAGCGGGCCGTGGTGCCGGTGTGCGGGTCCCTGTACTCCGTCGACCCCGCGGGCGTCGCGATCGCCACGCCCGGGCGGGCACCCGAGACGGCGCGGGTGCCCCGGGCGGTACCGCCACGCCAGTCGCCGTACGAGGTCCAGGCCCGGTTGTCCACGGTCCGGGCCGGGACCGCGCGGGCGGGCTCCGCGGTGTCGGTCGTCATGAGCTCCTCGGTGTCGGCGTCCGCCGGACCCGCGCCTGCCGTGACGGCGGCGGCGACCGCGGCGGCCAGGACGGTTCTGCGGGAGGGCTGTTCGGCTCTGCGCATGGCGGGGACCCCCGGAAAGTCGGTGTCGGGCAGGGGCGGTGCAGGTCCGGTGCACGCGTGCAGACGCCACACAGGGAGGGGCAGCACACGTGTATGCGCCACATGGGAGCACAGCCCGCCGGGTCCCGCCAGCACTTCGGCCCGCGCCACGCCCACCAATATTGGCGTCGACCACTGGCACGCGCCGAGGACCCCGTCGTTAGAGTGCTGCGCGAGATGAATCCGCCCTTCCGCCCCGCACCGGGACCCGCCGTCCGCGACCTCGCCTCCCGGATCCGCCGCCTTCCCCCCTCCTGCGGTCCGGTCCGTCTCGTCGGCGTCGACGGGCACGCCGGCTCCGGAAAGACCACGTTCGCCGGGCAGTTGGCCGTGGCGCTGGGCGGCGCGCCGGTGCTGCGCCTCGACGACATCGCCACCCACGACGAACTGTTCGAATGGACCGGACGCCTGCTGGACCAGGTGATGGGGCCCCTGTCCGAGGGCCGGACCGCGCACTACGCCCCCTATGACTGGCGAGCCCGCCGCTTCGGCGCGCCGCGCCCCCTGCCGCCCGCTCCGGTGGTCCTCGTGGAGGGCGTCGGCGCCGGGCGCCGGGCACTGCGGCCCCACCTGGCCCTGCTGCTGTGGATGGAGCTGCCCCGTGCGGAGGCCTGGGCGCGGGGACGGTCGCGGGACGGGGAGGAGCAGCGGGAGTTCTGGAACGGATGGGTTCCGGCGGAACGCCGGCATTTCGCCGACGATCCCTCGCGGCCGTTCGCCGACCTCCTGGTACTGCAGCGAGAGAAGGGATATGAGGTGGTCCCGGGACCTGCTGGGACTGTTGGACCGGACCAGCCCCTCACGCACGGTGACGGACCGCCCGCGGTGTGCTGAACTTGTGAAGGGCCTTGCGGGACAACTTGTCGGAGTGCTTCAACTCGGCTTGACCGGGGGGCCGTACAGGTCTTACGTTCTCAATGTGCGGCCATTCGGAGCCGCCCACAGACGCGAAGCCCCCGGTTGTTCCCCCGTGATCGGGGGCTTCGTTCTGTCTTCTTACTGTTTTCCGGGCGCCGCGCGGCGCCAAGTGCTCACCCTCGGTCACCGTGCAGGAGTGTGCCGCATCCGCTCCCACCTCGCCGAACGCCTCGTGCGGCACCCTACGGGGCCGCCGCCCCCGCGGGTACGATGCCCTCGTTGCGACCTACGGACGGTTGCTTCGCGCACCTCGCAACTCCGGTCCGTGGCACAGCGGTTCGAGCAGGGCAGCCGGCTGGGGGACGGCTCGTTGGCATACCGACGGGGGCACGGTTCGTGGGGGACGTGATGGACTTCGGCACGCAGGGCCCGCAGGCCCCGGCCGACCTCGCCTGGCTGCGAGGCGTGGACGCCTACACCATGGGCGCCTATCCGCAGGCGGAGGAGGAGTTCCGCGCCGCCGTGCGGATGGACTCCGGGATGGCCGACGGCTGGCTCGGGCTGCACGCGCTGCGCGTCGACACGACGACCGCGCTGCTCAGGATGTTCCGCCACCGGGACCGCTTCGGCGAGCAGCGGCACCGCTACCGCCGCTCCCTCAACTCCTGGTACTGGCTGGGCTGGTGGGTGCAGCCCGTGCTGGAGAGCCCCCGCGACCTGCTGCTCGCGCACGCCTCCCACTGGCTGGACGGCCGCCACGTCCCCGAGCTGGACCGCGCCCTCGCCGGGCTGCCGCCGGTGGACACCGACGCCCAGGTCCGCTTCCTGCACGCGTGCCGCGCCTATCTGGTCAAGGACTGGGAACAGCTGGTCCGCCACACCGACCCGCTCCTCGACGACCCGATGCTCGGCATCGAGGCGGGTCTGTTCGGCGGCATGGCCCGGGTCCGCCTGGAGATGTACGGGCAGGCCGAACCGCTGCTGTCCGCCGCGCTGATGCGCTGCCGCAGCGAGCAGCCCCAGCGCAAGGAGCTGCGCTACTGGCTGGCCCGGGCGCACGAGGGCACCGGCCGCAGCGCCGCCGCGCTCCCGCTGTACCGGGCCGTGCACCGTGTCGACCCGGCCTTCATGGACACCTCGGCCCGGCTCGCCGCGATCGCCGAGGGCGACGGCTACGACGAGGCCACGGACCTCGCCGCGATCACGCTCACCGGCGCCGGCCAGGACGCCGTGGACGGCCCGGACGGATTCGACCCGCTCTTCGGCGCCGAGGGCCGCGATCTGCGACTGCCCGATCCCGAACCGCCGGCCTCCGCTCCCCTGCCGCCGGTGGCCGACCCCGCGGTGCGCTCGCGGACCGGCCCGGCGTCGTCACTGCCCGCCGGGCCCACCGACCCGGCGTTACTCGAGGAGGCGCTCGCCGAACTCGAGCGCATGGTGGGTCTGGAGCCGGTGAAACGCCAGGTCAAGGCGTTGTCTGCGCAGCTGAACATGGCCCGGCTGCGGGCCGGGCAGGGCCTGCCGGTCCAGCCGCCGAAACGCCACTTCGTCTTCTCCGGCCCCTCCGGAACCGGCAAGACCACCGTCGCCCGCATCCTCGGCCGCGTCTTCTACGCGCTCGGCCTGCTCGGCGGCGACCATCTCGTGGAGGCGCAGCGGGCGGACCTGGTCGGCGAGTACCTCGGGCAGACGGCCGTGAAGGCGAACGAACTGATCGACTCCGCGCTCGGCGGCGTGCTCTTCGTCGACGAGGCGTACTCGCTGTCCAACTCGGGCTACGGCAAGGGGGACGCGTACGGCGACGAGGCGCTCCAGGTGCTGCTGAAGCGGGCGGAGGACAACCGCGACCACCTCGTGGTGATCCTGGCCGGCTACCCCGAGGGCATGGACCGCCTGCTCGCCGCCAACCCCGGGCTGTCCTCACGCTTCACCACCCGCGTCGACTTCCCCTCCTACCGGCCCCTCGAACTCACCGAGATCGGCAAGGTGCTCGCCGCGGAGAACGGCGACCTGTGGGACGAGGAGGCCCTCGACGAGCTGCGGTCGATCGCCGGGCATGTGGTGGACCAGGGGTGGATCGACGAGCTGGGCAACGGGCGGTTCCTGCGGACGCTGTACGAGAAGAGCTGCGCGTACCGGGATCTGCGGTTGTCCGTTTATCCCGGGGTGCTGGGCAGGGAGGACCTGGCGACGTTGCGGTTGCCGGATCTCATGCAGGCGTATGGAGAGGTGCTGTCCGGGCGGGGGCCGCAGGATCCGCCCGGACTGTAGGAACTGGCGCAGGGGCCGGGCCGGGTGGGTCCGCAGCCCGGCGGAGCGGGGTGCCGCTGCGCCCACCCGTGCCGCCCTGGGGGTACCTCCCAGGCCCTTAAGGCACTGGGGGAGGCACGATTGCCCGCAGCTAGGCCACTACGTCGCCAGTACCTCCTCGCCCGACCTCGGCTCGGTCAGCCTCACCTCGCGCACCTCCCGGTGCGCGGGATCCCGCACCTCCCCCACCAACAGCTCCAGCACATCCTCCAGCGCGACCAGCCCGAGCACCTTGCCGGACCCGTCGGCCACCTGGGCCAGATGCGTCGCCGCCCGCCGCATCACCGTCAGCGCGTCGTCCAACGGCAGCTCGGACCGCAGCGTCGTCATGGACCGCCACAACTGCTGCGGCACGGCCCGGTCCGAGTGCTCCATGTCGAGCACGTCCTTGACGTGCAGGTAGCCCATGAACGCACCGTTGTCCGCGACGACCGGGAACCGGGAGTACCCGGTGCGGGCGGTGAGCTCGACGATGCGGCCGGGGGTGACCGACGGGCTGACCGTCACCAGTGACTCGCGCTTGAGCAGGACGTCCGTCACCGGGCGGGAGCCCAGCTCCAGGGCGTCCTCCAGGCTTTCGGCCTCCTCGGGGTCGAGCAGGCCCGCCTGGCCGGCGTCCTCCACGAGCCGGTTGAGCTGCTCACTGGTGAAGACGGCCTCGACCTCGTCCTTGGGTTCGACGTGGAAGAGCCGCAGGATGCCCTGGGAGACGGCGCCGAGCGCGGCGGTGATCGGCTTGCAGAAGCGGGCGAACCAGACCAGGCCGGGGCTGAGCCACAGCGCGGCCTTCTCGGGGGCCGCCATCGCCAGGTTCTTCGGGACCATCTCGCCGATGACGAGGTGGAAGAAGACCACGGCGGCGAGGGCGATGACGTAGGTCAGCGGGTGGATCATGCCGTGCGGCAGGTGGATCCACTCGAAGACCGGCTCCAGGAGGTGCGCGACGGTCGGTTCGGCGACCGCTCCGAGGGTGAGGGAGCAGATCGTGATGCCGAACTGGGCCGCCGCCATCATCTGCGGCAGCCGCTCCAGGCCGTAGAGGACCTGCCGGGAGCGGGCGGTGCCGAGGGGTTCGATCTGGCTGCGGCGTACGGAGACGAGCGCGAACTCGGCGCCGACGAAGAAGCCGTTGAGCAGCACCAGGAGTGCGGCGAAGGTCAGTTGCAGCACGCTCATCGGGCGGCCTCCATCACGGCGACAGGGGCCGTTCTGACCAGGCGGACCCGCTCGGCGCGGTAGTGGCCGACCTGGCGTACCGACAGCCGCCAGCCGGGCAGTTCCGCCTTGTCGCCGACGGCCGGGATACGGCCCAGCAGGTCGGCGATCAGACCCGCGACGGTCTCGTACGGGCCCTCGGGTACCTCGAGGCCTATGCGCTGGAGGATGTCGACCCGGCAGCTGCCGTCGACGTCCCAGGCGGGCCTGCCGTCCTCGGGCGGCGCTGAGGCCAGCTCGGGCAGGTCGTGTCCGTCGTGCTCGTCGCGGACCTCGCCGACGATCTCCTCGACGATGTCCTCCAGCGTGACGACACCGGCCGTGCCGCCGTACTCGTCGACGACGACCGCGATGGGCTGCTCGCTGCGCAGGCGGGCGAGCAGCGGCCGTACGGGCAGGGTCTCGGGGACGAGCAGCGCCGGGCGGGCGATGCGGCCGACGGGGGTGCGCAGCCGGTCCCGGACGGGCACGGCGAGGGCGTCCTTGAGGTGGACCATGCCGACGACCTCGTCGATCCGCTCCCGGTAGACGGGGAAGCGGGACAGGCCGGTGGCGCGGGTCAGGTTGACCACGTCCTCGGCGGTGGCCGAGGACTGGAGGGCGCTGACCTTCACGCGCGGCGTCATCACGTGCTGCGCGGTCAGCTCGCCCAGCGACAGGGTCCGCACGAAGAGATCGGCCGTGTCCTGTTCCAGGGCGCCGGCCCGGGCCGAGTGGCGGGCGAGGGAGACGAGCTCGCCGGGGGTGCGGGCGGAGGCCAGCTCCTCGGCGGGCTCGATGCCCAGGGCGCGCACGAGCCGGTTCGCGACGGCGTTGAGGCCGGCGATGACCGGCCGGAACAGCCGTGCGAAGACGTGCTGCGGGCCCGCGACGAAGCGCGCGACCTGGAGCGGCCTGGAGACCGCCCAGTTCTTGGGCAGGAGCTCGCCGATCACCATCTGCACGGCGGAGGCCAGCAGCATGCCGACGACGACCGTGACACCGGAGACGGCCCCCTCGGGGACGCCGATCGAGGTGAACGGGCCGTGCAGCAGCTCGGCCAGCGCCGGTTCGGCGAGCATGCCGACGACGAGGGAGGTGATGGTGATGCCCAGCTGAGTGCCGGAGAGCTGGAAGGACAGCTCCTTGAGCGACTCGACGACGCGGTGGGCGCGCCGGTCGCCCTCGGCGGCGGCCTTCTCGGCTTCCGCCCGCTCGACCGTCACGAGTCCGAACTCGGCCGCCACGAAGAAACCGTTGGCGAGAATCAGCAGGAACGCGGCTGCCAGTAGCAGCAGGGGGATGGTCATGATGCCGCCGCCTCCGCACGGTCGCGGACAGGGTCCGCGCTATGTCGGCAGGGGGCGGCGCAGGTACTGCAGGACGATCCGTCCATCGCCGGAGGGGTCACTCCTCGGTTAGCAGGAGCCCCTGGCGCACCGGGCGGGGCAACAGGGGCAAAGGCGCATCCGTTCGCGCCTCCGCCACCAGATTAATCAAGACACGGCCCGGTGCGGCAAGTGCGGCCGCCTGTGG
>KE354335.1 GCA_000415505.1 Streptomyces afghaniensis 772 | reverse complement strand
GGGGGCCGTGAAGGTCTTCGCGTCGGACGTGGCCGTGCCGGCGGCAGGGTGCGGCTTTGGTCCGTCGCGAAGGACGCCGAGAAGATCCGGGTGCGGCCGTCCTTCTGGCCCTGTGTCAGCTTCACCGAGGTCAGGTGCTCGCCCGGGGCCAGCGTCAGCGAGGCCGGCGTGCCGCCCGTGCCGCCGTGGGTCAGGGCCGTACCGCCGTCATGGGGTCAACGACACCGCGTCCAGGCGGCTGCTACCGCGCAGGGTGAGGGTGCGGGGGGCGGGTTCGCCGGCAGGTCGTCCGCGTCGTTGAAGGCCGTGCCGTGCGGACCGCCGATGAAGTCGCTCGCGCGAAGGGCGAGTTGAGCGTGTAGGAGAAGTCGACCGCGTGCGGGAAGTGGTCGGAGAGGTGCTTGCCGTCGGAGCGGAGAAGGCTTTCCGAGTCGTTGGCGTAGCGGGTCGCGGTGAGGGTCAGCAGCTTGCTGCCCCGGTACAGGACCTTGTCCACGACCTCGCAGTCGTTCGCCGGTGCCGCCGCGTCGCAGACCAGCGCGTCACTGCCCTGGCCGGGGGCGTGCCGCCCTTCACCAGCTTCACCCACGCGTCCGTCAGGCCGTTCTCGGACAGCAGGGTGCGGATGTTGTCGCCGGTGCGGGTGTACCGGGTGTTCGTGTCGCCCATGACGATCACCGCGTTGCCCGCCGAGTTCGCCTGGATGAAGTCCGAGAGCTGCTCGACGTTGGCCCGGCGTGCGGCCAGCGCGTCGTCGGTCGAGTCGGCGTTGGTGTGGACGTTGTACAGGTCGACGAAGGCGCCCTCCGCCAGTCTCAGTCGCGCCAGCGAAAATCCCTTGGGGGTCAGGCAGTTGGTGCCGGTGCAGTCCTTCCACTTCACCCGCTGGAAGTCCTCGAAGGGGTGGTCCGACAGGGTGTTGAGCCCGTCGCCGAAGGCCGCGCCACCGCTGGTCGCCGTGCGGTACGGGTGCTTGTCGTTGGCGTACAGCGAGGCGTGGTAGTTGAAGTCCTCCTGCACGTTCACGATGTCGTACGGCCCGAGCCGCTGCCCGATCAGCGGGGTGTTGGTCTCGGGGTCGCTGTCGCCGAGCCCGAGGGGGAGGCCCGCGATGTTGTACGTCAGCACGTTGAACGAACCGGAGTCCGCTGCGGCGGCGGGCGTCGCGGAGGTCGCGGTCAGTCCGGTGAGGGTCAGAGCGGCAGCGGCGAGGGTGCCGAGAAGTCGTCTCATGGTGGGGGTGTCTCCGGTCGGGGAGGCGGAGCGGGACATGAACGATGTTCAGGTTCGACGCCAACTCGGGTGGTGCGCAAGGGACTCGGGGGAAACAGTTGAAGATGAAACGGCGGACCGGGCTAGGACCGCGCCCATGGCCGCAGCTTCTCCGGATTGCGGACCGCCCAGATCCGGGTGACGCGCCCGTCGGAGACGTCGAACGCGGCCACCGTCATGACGACGCCGTCCCGCTGGGCCACCAGGCCCGGCACGCCGTTGACCGTCCGCTCCAGGAGTTCGAGCCCCGGAGCCTTGTCGGCGATGGCGACCATGTACTGGGCGATGCGCGCGCCGCCCTCCACCGGGCGCAGGACGGTGCCGACCATGCCGCCGCCGTCGGCGGTCATCACGGCGGCCGGGTCCAGGAGCCCGACGAGGGCCGCGATGTCCTTGCTCTCCCAGGCCTCTTTGACGTGCCGCACCACGTCGGCCCGGCCGGACGCCGGCACCGGAGTACGCGCGGCGCCCACCCGCCGCCGGGCGGAGGCCGCCAGCTGCTTGCAGGCCGCGGGGGTCCGGCCGAGGACGCCGGCGATCTCGGCGAACGGATAGCGGAAGACGTCGTGCAGGACGAACGCCACCCGCTCGGCGGGCGTCATCGACTCCAGGACGACGAGGAAGGCCATGGACACCGACTCGTCCAGGACGATCTGGTCGGCGGGGTCCGGCAGGCCGGTGCCGCCCGCGCCGTCCCACTCGGTCCGTCGGGCAGCGGCTCGGGCAGCCACGCGCCGACATAGCGTTCCCGGCGGGCCCGCGCCGAGCCGAGCAGGTCCAGGCAGATGCGGCCGGTCACCGTCGTCAGCCAGGCGCCGGGGGACAGGATCTCCTCCTGCCGGCTGCGGGGCAGCCCGTACCAGCGGGCGTAGGCATCCTGCACCGCGTCCTCGGCCTCGGTCACCGAACCGAGCAACCGGTAGGCGACATTGATCAGTCGGCGTCGCTCGCCGGCCGTCCCGTCCGTGCTGCTCCCGACAGTCCCCATGCTTCCGGCCGTCCCCCTCGCCTTACCTTTCGCAGGCCTGCCTCGTCGAGTTGGTGAGACCTTATCGATCGACTGCCCGAGGGCGGACAAGGGGAACTGACATGGCCACTCAGATGACGGCGACGACGGCGGACGCACGGCGCGGCGGCTCCTCGGTCCTGCGGATCGCGATCGCCCTGCAGACCCTGACCATCTTCCTCCAGGCGGTCTGCGCAGGGTTGCTGCTGACCTCGTCCTACGGAGAGACGCTGCACAGTGCCGGAGCCCGCGTGATGTACGGGGCGTCGATGCTGTACCTGCTCGCGGCGGTACTGGCGTGGAAGCCGGGCGGTGGCTCCGCCCGGCCGGTCTGGCACGCGTCGGGTTTCCTCGTCCTCGCCTCGGTCCAGGTCGTGCTGGGCATCGCGCACGTCCCATCGGTCCATCTGCCCCTGGGGGTCCTGATGTTCGGTCTCAGCGTGCTGGCGCTGGCCCGGCGTTGAGGTCCGGGTGAGTCAGGGGTGCCGCAGCAGTTCCAGTTCCGTGCCCCAGGCGTCGAGCACAGGATCGTGGCCCGCCCGCCGTGCCGCCTCCTCGATGTCGGCGAAGAGGGTGCGCTGGGTGGGCGGGTCGCCGTCGGCCAGGATGCGGCGGACGACCGGCAGGAGCAGGCCCGCGTCCCACCGGGGCTCGCCCAGCGGCTGCCGCTCCAGCTCCCACTGCAGGTACTTGTTGTAGGGCCGGACGCGGCGGTGCAGGGCGAAGAGCACCTCCAGCGCGTGGGAGACGGACTCGGCGGCGTCCAGGTGGCCCATGGCGGGGCGGCCGTCGCGGTAGCTCTTCAGGGAGCGGTAGGTCTGGTTGACGTACGCGTCGAGCCAGCCGTCGACGGCGGCCCGGGCCTCGGTGGCGCCCAGCGTCCGCTTCTCGTCGAGGATCCGGGCGATGGTCCCGTCGAGCCGGTCGAGCAGGACCTGGGCGTGGACGTAGGAGTAGCGCGCGAAGTGGTCGGGCCGGCCGGGCATGCCGCGGGTGCGGAACTCGGCCAGCTCGATGACCACGAGGTCCAGGTGGGCCGAGCGGAACCAGTCCAACTCGGCGATCGGCGAGGCGTGCTGGTCCCTGAGGATCACATGCAGGTCGTAGTCGGAGTGGACCGTCGGCATGCCCTCGTGGACCCGGGAGCCACTGAGGACCAGCCCGGCCACGCCGGGATCGGCGGCCGCCCGTGCGGTGAAAGCGGCCAGTGTGTCTTCAGGAGTGTTGCCCAAGGTGATGTGCATGGTGATGTCTCCCCGCGGAGCGTCAGGGGTACGGGTCGGGTTCGCGTCTGCGGTGTCCGGGACACCACGGGAGAGATCACCTCACGCTTCGGACGCTACCCCGTCCGCACCACCGACCGGTATCGGTTTCTTACGCCCGCGCGGGGACGGATGCGGGTGCGGGTGCGACACCCCTCGGTCGACGGGGGAGCCGTAAAGTTGCCGGGCGGCCAGGAAGCGGGGACACGGGGGAGGCGGCATGACGCACGGGGCGGCGCGGCGCGAGGACGCCGCCGACGAGGGCTTACACGGCACCCGTCCCCTGTGGCGGCAGCGGGACTTCGGCATCTTCTGGGCCGCGCAGACCCTCTCCGTGCTGGGCGACTCCTTGGCGCTGATCGCCCTGCCCCTGTTGGTGCTTCAGGCCACGGGATCGGTCGCGCGGATGGGGCTGCTGACGGCGGTGGGCGGTGCGGCCGCGGTCGTGGCGGCGGTGTTCGCCGGGGCCGTGGTGGACCGGGTGGACCGGCGCCGGCTGCTCATCGCCTGCGACCTCGTGCGCATGGTCCTGTACGGGGTGATCCCGCTGGTGTGGCTGTTCGGCCCGCGGATCTGGCTGCTGTACGCGGTGCTGCCGCTGTGCGAGGCCGTGGGGATGCTGTTCGCGGTCGGCTACGTCACGGTTGTGCGCGGCCTGGTCGGCACCGGGCAACTCACCGAGGCCAACGGCCGGTTGAACGCGACGGCCGCCGCCGCAGGGGTCCTCGGTCCGCTGTGCGCGGGACTGGTCGCCGCCTGGTCCGGTCCGGCCGCGGCGATCGGTGTGGACGCGGCCAGCTTCGGGGTGTCGGCCGCGTGCCTGTTCTTCGTACGGTTCCGCAAGCGCGCCCCGGACGAGCGCACGGACGGCAGCACCGGCCTGTGGCAGGACCTGCGCACCGGCGTCGCCTTCCTCCACGGCCACCCGGTGCTGCGCTCGCTCACCGCCCTCCTGTTCGTCTTCAGCTTCCTCACCCTCGGCCTGAACGACCTGGTCATCTACCACCTCAAGCACGACCTCGGCCATGACGACCAAACGGTCGGCACGGTCATGGCGGTCGGCGCGCTCGGCACCATCACCGGCGCCCTGCTGGTGGCCCGCATCCGCCGCCGCCTCGGCTTCGGACCGACGTGGACCGGTTCGGTCGCGGTGTGCGGGCTGGCCTTCGCCGGTCTCGGCTGGGCCCGGGACGTGCCGGTCGTGGCGGCCCTGAGCGCCGCGTTCCTCGCCTGCGTCGGCATGGCGGGCACCTGCTCGATGTCGCTGCGCCAGGAGGTCACTCCCGAGCACCTCCTGGGCCGCGTCACGTCCGCCTTCTGGACGCTTCAGTACGCGGCGGCACCGATCGGCGCGGCCTTGCTGACCTGGGCCGCCGAGGAGCAGGGCACGACCCCGGTGGCCGTGGCCGCCGGAGCGACCTGCGTCCTGCTCGCCGTGACGGCCCTGTTCACCCCGATCCGCGGGGCCGGCCGGTCACCCGTTGACCCCGCTGTAGTGCCGCAGACTCCACCGCCACAGCAGCCGGGATCCCAGGTACGCCAGCAGCCCGAGCAGCGGTGACGCCGCCGCCAGCCAGAACGGCACGCCCGTCGTGTGGCCGTGGCCGGTCAGGACCGCCGCCGGGAAGTAGGCGACGAACGCGAGCGGGAGCCCGTAGGTCAGGAAACCGCCCACCGCCTTGGGCAGGACGTTCAGCGGGTAACTGCCGAAGGTGCCGAGGAGTTCCTCGAGCCAGCGGCCCCATTGGTCGGCGGCCGGGAAGCGCAGGGCAGCGCTGGCCACGACCGTGAACAGGGCCGCCTCCAGCAGCATGCCGCCGAGCACGGCCGCGACCAGGTACGTGATCCGGCCCGCCGTCCAGTCCAGGTCGCTGCGGGACAGCGCCCCCACCATCAGACCGGCTGCGACCGTGAGGTCCCCGATGGCGTTGGTGGGGAAGAAGGCCAGCTGGATCTGCCGGTGGACCGGCATCGGGCGCATCAGGTAGATGTCGACCCGGCCTTCCTGGATCTGCCGGCCGGCCCAGTGCATCCGCCCGAGGAACAGTACGAACAGACCGTGCGCCAGCATGCGCGTCGCCGGGATCAGCAGCACGTCGGAGCTGTCCCAGCCGCCCATCCCGGCGAACCGGGACAACAGCACCGTGGCGAACACGATCACCGACACCTGCCAGATCGCGCCGATGGCGATCATCAGCAGGAACTCGGTGCGGTACTCCATCTGCGCGCGGAAGTTGAGCGCGGTGACGCGCCACACGATCCGCAGAGCCTTCACCGACATCTCAGCCTCCCTGCGAGATCACGCGCCGGGCGGCCCGCCGCCACAGCAGCCGGGTGAACAATGCCAGCACGACCACCCAGGCCGCCTGCACGGACAGCTGGAACGCCGCGTCGGACAGCGGGATCCGCCCCACGTACAGCGACAGCGGCACGCTCAGCGTGGCCTGGAAGGGCAGGAAGGCGCTCATCGTCACGAACCAGTCCGGGAAGAACCACAGCGGCGCGTACACCCCGGACAGCAGGTTCTGCGCGAACAGCAGGATGAGCATCGCGGCGGTGTTGCGGACCGTCCAGAAGCACAACTGGTCGAGCACGAGCATGACGTAGTAGAGGACCCACTGGCCCAGCAGCATGCTCAGCACGAACACCCCGGCCACCGAGGCCGAGCGGGGCGGCTCGACGACCCCCGCGGCCAGGCAGATCACGTATCCCGTCAGCGCCCATGCGAGCCCGTACAGCTGCTCGCCGGCGGCCCGCAGGGCGTAGTAGCGCTGCGGCGGCAGCGGCCGCAGGTACCAGTAGACGATGGTGCCGAAGTGCATGTGCTGGAGGACCGTGTCCCGGCCCGCGTACTGGTCCAGCTCCCGCAGCCGGGACGCCAGGACGGCCAGCACGGCGTAGGTCACCGCCTGGGCGCGGCTCAGGCCGGCCGTCGTGCCGGTCTGCGCGTACAGGCCGCGCCACAGCGACCACACCAGCACCACCTGGACGGCCAGCCGGAGCGCGACGGCGGTCATCCGGGGCGGGGCGTTCAACTCGCCGAGCGGGGTGACACGGGCGGCGCGCCAGGCGTGCAGCACGGCCATGTCAGACCTCCCCGACGTGCACGTACGCGGCCCGCATCACGTCCTCGAGGTCCGCCTCGTCCAGGGCGATGTCCGTCACCTCGAACCGCTCGATCACGGCCTTCAACGCCTGCTGGACGGTGGGCGCCTCCGCCCCGTCGGGGCCGAAGACGACCTGCGCGCCGCCCCGCCTCAGCACGGTGATGCCGGGCGGCGGCACGACCTCGGCCTGCGCGTCGGCGAGCGTGGCCCGCACCTGCCAGGTCGAGCCGAACTTGCGGCGGATCTCGTCGAGGGTGCCGTCCAGGACCAGCCGTCCGTGGTTGACCAGCACCACCCGCTCGGCGAGCCGCTCGACCTCCGTCATGTCGTGCGTGGTCAGCAGCACCGTACGGCCGCGCTGTTCGACCTGGTGGCGCAGGAACTCCCGCACCTGCTCCTTGACCACCACGTCCATGCCGATCGTCGGCTCGTCCAGGAACACCACCGGCGGGTCGTGCAGCAGGGCGGCGGCCAGATCGCTGCGCACCCGCTGGCCGAGGGAGAGATGGCGGACCCGGGTGTCCCAGAAGGACGACAGGTCCAGGATCTCGTCGAACTCCTTCAGCCGGGCGGCGTGTTCGGCCTTCGGTACTTCGTAGATGTCCCGCAGGATCGCGAACGACTCGCGCACCGGCAGGTCCCACCACAGCTGGGTGCGCTGCCCGAACACCGCCCCGACGTTGCGGGCGTTGCGCTCCCGCTCCAGGTACGGCACCACGCCCGCGACCCGGGCCTCGCCGGACGTGGGCGTGAGGATGCCGGTCAGCATCTTGATGGTGGTGGACTTGCCGGCGCCGTTCGGGCCGAGCAGGGCGAGGAGTTCGCCCGGGGCCACGTCGAAGGTGATGTCGGTGACGGCGTGCTTGGCCACGCGCTCGGGGTTGACCAGGGATCTGACGGCGCCCAGGAAACCGGGGCGGCGGACGGTGGTGTGGAAGGTGCGGGACAGCCCCCGGACCTCGATGGCGGCACTCAACCGGCTCACCAACTTCCTTGCGGGGAAAGCAGGTGCGGCCGGTCGGCTTCGAGGGCCGACCGGCCGCGGATGACGCCCCGACCCTGTCGGAATGTCGATCAATTGGTCAATCGATTAATCGAGTTCTTACCTCGATTTCTCACCTGGTGGTCGAGAACACGAACGCGAACTGAGCCGGCTCGGCCTTCAGGAAGTACTGCGGCAGCGGACCCGGGCCGCAGGACTGCGAGCCGATGCCGTGCTGCCCGTGGTCGAGGTTGACCCACACCGTGTCGCCGGGCGTGAGGTCGGTGCGGTGCTGCGCCGCGTCCAGATGCTCGGTGGTCCAGCGCCGGGCGGTGAACCAGAACTCCGGATCGCCCTCGATCCTGAGGCCGCCGAGCTCCACCCACCGGACGTCGGCGCGGGCGCCGTTCTCCTGCGGGCGGACGTACGGCGTCTGGAGCCCGTCCACCGTCGACTGCCAGCGGCCCACATGGACGCCGCCCTGGTGTCCGGGTACGCCTCGCCCGGGCCGCCGCCGAACCACTCCACGGCGTCGGCCTCCGACAGCCCGAACCGGACGCCGAGCCGGGGCAGCGGCACCGTCCAGTCGCCTTCCGGTGTCACGGACACGTCCAGCCGCAGCCGCTCACCGTCGGACGTCCAGCGGTACACCGTGTCCAGGCCGACCTCGCGGGCGGCCGGCGCCACCCGGGTGCGGACCGTCAGCGCGTCGTCGCCGGCCTCGACCGAGACCAGGCGGTGCCGCATGCGGTGCAGGCCGAGCGTGCGCCACAGCGTTCCGTAGCGGGTGTCGGTCTGCCACTCCGCGCCGTCGTCGTTGTCGGTCGGCGCCCGCCATACGTCCAGCCGCGGGGCGCTCACCCCGACCCCGCCGATCGACAGCAGCGCACCGGTGCGGGCGTCGAACGCGGCCGGGCCGAGCGTGAACCGGTCCCCGTCGCGCACGGGCCGGTCGGTCGCCGGGAAGGTCGGCAGCGGCCGTGCCCCCGCGGCGAACTGCCCCCAGGCCACGACATGGCCCTTCGCGGCCCACAGCGTGTCGTCCGCGAGCAGCGCCCGCACGGTCCACTGGCGTTCACCGCCCCGGCCGTCGACCGGCGGCTCCGGCAGCTTCACCTCGGCGCTCTCGCCCGGCGCCAGCGCCGGCACCGACAGCGAGCCCGACTCGACCGTCTCGCCGTCCACCTGGCACGACCACTCGAAGGCCAGCGCGGACAGGTCGGCGAAGTCCTGCTTGTTGGTGACCCGCACGATGCCGTTCGCGCCGTCGCCCTCGATGTGGACCGGCTCGATCACCTTCTTGTACTCGACGAGGCCCGGCGACGGCGTCCGGTCCGGGAAGACCAGCCCGTCGCAGACGAAGTTCCCGTCGTGCAGCTCCTCGCCGAAGTCACCGCCGTAGGCGTAGCCCAGCTCGGCGTGCTTGACGCCGTGGTCGATCCACTCCCAGATGAACCCGCCCTGCAGCCGCTCGTACTTCTCGAACAGCTCCTGGTAGTCGGCGAGCCCGCCCGGGCCGTTGCCCATGGCGTGCCCGTACTCGCACTGGATGAACGGCAGTTCGCGGCGCCCCCGCGTACCGCCGTCGAGCCGCTGCCCGATCTTCTCCACCTCGTCGTGGAAGGCGTACATCCGCGAGTACACGTCGGTGTCGCGGCAGTTCCAGTCGCCCTCGTAGTGCACCAGCCGCTCGGGGTCGCGGTCGTGGATCCACTCGGCCATGGCGGTGAGCCCGCGGCCGGTGCCGGCCTCGTTGCCCAGCGACCAGAACACCACCGACGGGTGGTTCTTGTCCCGCTCGACCATCCGTGCCGCACGGTCCAGCAGGGCCGGGGTCCAGCGGTCGTCGTCGACCGGGTTGTCCCGCCAGTCCTGCTCGGTGAAGCCGTGGGTCTCCAGGTCGCACTCGTCGATGACCCACAGCCCGTACTCGTCGCACAGGTCCAGGAAGGCCGGGTGCGGCGGGTAGTGCGAGGTGCGCACGGCGTTGAGGTTGTGCCGCTTCATCAGCAGCACGTCCTCGCGCATGGTCTCCAGGTCGAGCGCGCGGCCCTGCTCGGGGTGCCACTCGTGCCGGTTGACGCCCTTGAAGAGGACGGCCTTGCCGTTGACCTTGACGAGCCCGTCCTCCAGGACGACGGTACGGAAGCCGATCCGCAGCGGCACCCGCTCGCCGTCGGTGGCCAGCACACCGTCGTAGAGCTTCGGCGTCTCGGCCGTCCAGGGCTCGACGGCCACCGTCACCGGCTCGCCGGTCGCGACGTCGATGCCCAGGGCCGGGACGGTCACCCGCCCGTCGACGTCGGAGTCGACGCGCAGCGTGCCCTCGCCGGTGGTGTGGTCGTACGAGGCGTGCACGAAGAAGTCGCCGACGCTGCCCGCCGGGCGGTGCAGCAACGTCACGTCACGGAAGATGCCCGGCAGCCACCACTGGTCCTGGTCCTCCAGGTAGGACCCCGCCGACCACTGGTGCACGCGCACGGCCAGCACGTTCTCGCCCGGCTTCAGCAGGTGCCCGACCGCGAACTCGTGCGGCAGCCGGGAGCCCTTGAACTCGCCGAGCTCCGTGCCGTTCAGCCACACCCGGGCGCAGGACTCGACACCGTCGAACCGCAGCACCGCCCCGCCGTCCGAGGGCCAGTCGGAGGGCAGGTCGAAGACGCGCAGATGGTCACCGGTCGGGTTCTCCGTCGGGACGTGCGGCGGGTCCACCGGGAAGGGGTAGAGGTGGTTGGTGTAGATCGGGGACCCGAACGCCCCGTCACCCTGCAGGACCCAGTGCCCGGGGACCGTGACCTCGGCCCAGTCCCCGGCCTCGTAGCCCTCCTCGGCGAACGAGTCGTCCTCGGCGTCGATCGTCGCCGACAGCCGGAAACGCCAGCTGCCGTTCAGCGACAAGGACCTGGCGTCCGAGGACGCGTACCAGGCGCGGGGCGGCAGGGCTCCGCTGCCCGGGGAGACGTCCTCGACGTAGTCGACGGAGGTGGTGCGGAAAGACATCGGTCTCCTAGCTCAGCCCTTGATGCCGGTCTGGGCGATCCCCTGCACCAGCCAGCGCTGGAGGAAGAGGAAGACGAACACCAGGGGCAGGATGGAAATGGCCGTGGCCATGAAGATCAGGTGGTAGTTGACGGTCTGGTTCGTCATGTACGACGACAGTGCCACCTGGACCGTCCAGGCGCTCGGATCCTGGCCGATGACCAGGGGCCACAGGAAGGCGTTCCAGCCGTTGATGAAGGTGATCGTCGCGATGGCCGCGAAGAAGTTCAGCGAGTTCGGCACGACGACACGCCAGTACGCGCCCCAGTAGCCGAGCCCGTCCACGCGCGCCGCCTCCTCAAGCTCCTTCGGGAACCCCAGGAAGTACTGCCGGAACAGGAAGCACGTGAAACCACTGAAGAGGCCCGGGATGATGAGACCCCGGTAACTGTCCACCCAGCCGAGGGACGAGACGAGAACGAAGCTCGGCACGAACGTGACGGCCGTGGGGACCATCAGGGTGACCAGAACGGCGTAGAACACCTTGTTGGCGTGCTTGTACGGGATCCGGGCGAGGCCGTAGCCGGCGAGCGAGCAGATCAGCAGGATGCCGGCGGTGTGCAGGACGGCGACGACCACGGAGTTCCACATGGACTGAGCGAAATCCACGGTGACGTCGTTGAAGGGTTCGGTGAAGTTGCCCCACTGGATGGTGGTGGGGAACCACTTCCACTCCTCGCCCGTGATCTCCGGGTCCGTCATCAGCGAGTTGCGGACGATCAGGTAG
Organism: Streptomyces afghaniensis 772; assembly: GCA_000415505.1. Lineage (GTDB taxonomy): Bacteria > Actinomycetota > Actinomycetes > Streptomycetales > Streptomycetaceae > Streptomyces > Streptomyces afghaniensis. The sequence goes on along the minus strand of KE354335.1, from coordinate 28,043 downwards.
AAGGGGACCAGGAAGAGGATCGTGGCGACGCCGGTCGCGATGTACAGACCGGTGTTGCCCATGACGCCGCCGCGCTTGGCCTTGACCGGCTTCGCGGCCTTCGTGACGTCGGGTGCTGTGGTGGTCACTTGGACTCCTCACCCCTTCCGAAGCCCATGATCTTGCCCTGGAACAGGGTCACGACGCAGATGAGCAGGGTCAGGACGACCGCGCCCGCGCTGCCCGCGCCGTAGTTCTGGTTCTGGCCGAGGGCCATCTTGTACAGCTCCACCAGCGGGGGCTGGCCCCAGGTGGCCTTGGCGAGCAGGTTGAAGAACTCGTCGAAGGCCTGGTAGGCGGCGATCAGCAGGAGCAGGATCACCGCGGTGGACGTGGCCCGCAGCTGGGGCAGTGTGATGTGCCGGAAGGTCTGCCAGCCCCGCTTGGCGCCGTCGATGGCGGCGGCCTCGTACAGCTCCTGCGGAATGTTCTGGAGTGCCGCCAGGAAAAGGATCATGAAGAAGCCCGACTGGAGCCACAGGCGGACGGTCACGATGACCAGCCAGTACCAGGGCGGATCGGGGTTGGCCAGCCAGGCGATGTTCTCGACGCCGAACCAGCCGAGCACGGTGTTCGCCAAGCCGAAGCGGACGCCGTTGAAGATGGACATCTTCCAGATCAGTGAGGCCGCCACATAGCTGACCGCGGTCGGCAGGAAGAACACCGAACGGAAGAACGCCCGCATGAACCGCAGCCGGTTCACCAGCAGGGCGAGTCCCAGCGACAGGGCCCAGGTGGCGGGCACGATGAACGCGGCGAAGACGGTGAACGTGACGAGGGAGTTCCGGAAGTTCGCGTCCGTCAGGATCTGCTTGTAGTTGTCGAAGCCGACGAACTCGCTCGGCGTGACGGTGAAGCGTGCCTCGAAGAAGCTGAGCCAGATGCTCCAGCCGATGGGCACGAAGACGAAGATCACCAGGCCGATGAGGAACGGGCCGGTGAAGAGCCAGAAGTTGAACGTGCTGTTCGCCCTCAGGCCCCGCCGCGGCCGGGTCTTGGAGACCTTGGCCGGGGCGGGCTGGGCGACCCCGCGCGTGGTGGTGGTCGACATGTCGAGATCCGTCCGGTGGTCTATCCGAAGAGCTTCTTGAGTTCGGCGTCGACCTTCTTCTCGCAGGCGTCGAGCGCGGCCTTCGGGTCGCCGTTCTTGCGGACGGTGTTGGCGATCACGTCCCAGAACGAGGCGATCATGGCCTGCGTCCAGCCGATGTTGTCGAAGTGACCGAACTCGTTGAAGAGCTTCACGCCCTCGGCCGGCAGGCCGGACTTCAGCTTGGTCGCGGACGCGGCGAGCGAGGTGCGCGGCGGGATGTGGAAGCCGTAGGAGGTGGCGAAGTCCTCCTGGTACTGCTTCTGGTCGATCCACAGCCACTTGACGTATTCCTTGGCCGCCTCGACGTTCTTGCTCTTGGCGTTGACGAACATCGACCAGCCGCCGTTGTAGACCGACTGCTTGCCGGCCGAGCCGACCTTCGGGAAGGGGAAGATGCCGATGTCGTCGCCGAGCGCCTTCTGCATGGCCGGCATGGCCCACATGCCGCACCACTGGATCGCGGTGAGGCCCTGGATGAAGGCCGACGGGTCCCAGGAGTCGGCGGGGGCGTCGAGGAGCAGGTTGCCGCTGGTGAACAGACCGCGCAGCTGCTTGAGGCCCTCGGCGACCGCGTCGGTGTTGAAGGCGGGCTTGTTGTCCGCGGTGAGCGTGTCGGCGCCGGCCGACCAGATCAGCGGGCGGTCCACCGAGGTCAGGTCGTTGCCGAGGAAGATGCCCTTGACCTTGCTGGTGGTCAGCTTGTCGGCAGCCTCGATCAGCTCCTCCAGCGTGGTCGGCACCTCGATCTTCGCCTTCTCGAACATCGAGGGCCGGTAGAAGAGGAACTGCGGGTCGTCGATCATCCGGACGCCGTATATCTTGCCGTCGACCGTGTGCGACTTGATGTCGGCCTGGTTGAAGTCGTCCTTGACCGGCTCGATGATGTCGGTCAGGTCGGCCACCTGCCCGCTCTTGACCATCTGGATCTGCGGGTGGAACTCGAAGACGTCGGGCGCGTTCTTGGTGAGCAGCGCGGCGAAGAGCTTCTGCTCGAAGTTGTTGCCGGTGATCCACTGCGTGGTCACGTTGGCGCCCTTGTAGGCCTTCGCGTACCGCTTGACGGCCTGCTCGACGCCTGCCTCGCCGTACGCGTGGAAGTACTGGACGAGACCGTCGCCCGAACCTCCGCTGCCCCGGCCGGTGTTGCTGCCGCACGCGGCGAGTCCGCCGGCGGCGGCCAGGCCCATCGCGGCCCGCAGTACGTTGCGGCGGTCCCAGTTCATGTTGCTCGATGCCGACATGCTGACGTCCTTGTCTCGAGTGCGGCTGCGGCTCTGCGGCTCACTGCCTGATGGCTCACGGCCCGGGGGCTCGCGCCAGATGGCTCAAAGAGAGGTGCGGTGCGGGACGCTAGAGCTTCGGCTAAGGCTTCGGCAAGGGGTTGGACGAAGTCTGTTCGAAGCGTTGTGTCCGGTTCGCGATTTCGAACAAGCGGGGATGGCGGAGGAGTTGGTTCCGCCGCTATGAGGGTGGAGCGGTGGTGCGGCTCCGTGCGCGGGGGGTGCTCTTCGCCGGGGTGGTGCGTTTGCCGTTCCGCTGCCCGACGGCCTGGAGCGCCCCTTCGAGCGCGAACGTCGCCGCGCCCAGGCACACCGGGTCGGTGGGGATCGGGGAGAGGACGATCTCGGTGGCGGCCAGCGGCCGCGGCAGCGCGTGCCGGGCGACGGCCTCGCGCACCTCGTGCAGCAGCGGCTCGCCCAGGGTGCGGGCGACCCAGCTGCTCAGCACGACGATCTCGGGGTTGAACAGGTTCACCAGGTCGGCGACGCCGGCGCCCAGATAGCGCGCGGTCTCGTGAACGGCCCGGCGGGCCACCGGGTCGTCCGCCGCGACCCCGCGGGCCAGCGCGTCGATGGTCGCCGTCTGGTCGTCCGGGTGCAGCAGCGCGCTGTCGGGGCCGACCTCGCGCAGGTTCAGCATGATGCCGCGCGCGCCGACGTAGGTCTCCACGCAGCCGTGGTTGCCGCAGCGGCACAGGCGCCCGTCCAGCACCATCGTGGTGTGGCCCCACTCTCCGGCGCTGTTGCTCACGCCGCGGTGCAGCCCGCCGCCCAGGACCAGTCCGGCGCCGACCCCGGTCCCGAGGTTGACGACCACGGCGTTCCCCCGCCCGCGCGCCGCCCCGAACCACAGCTCGGCCACCGCGCTGGCGCGCAGCGGGTTGTCCAGGTACAGGGGATAGGCGATGTGTTCGGTGAGCAGGTCGAGCAGCGGTACGTCGTGCCAGTCCCAGTTGGGCGCGTACTCCGAGGTGCCGGTGGCGCGGTCCACCTGCCCCGGCACGCTCACCCCGACTCCGAGCACCCGGGCGCCCTCGATACCGGCCTGCATGACCACCGAGCCGACGGCGGTCGCCACGTGGCCGACCACCTGCTCCGGCAGGCTCTCGCCGGCACGGACGTCCTCCTCGGCGCGGGCGAGGACGTTCAGCCCCAGGTCGAACAGCTCGACGTGGACGTAGGTCTCGGCGATGTCGACGCCGATCAGCGCGCCCCCCGAGGAGTTGACCGCCACCAGGCCCCGGGGGCGCCGCCGGCCGAGTCCTCGAAGCCGACCTCCGTGATCATGCGGAGGTCGAGCAGCTCGCCGACGAGTGTGGCGACCGTGGCCAGACTGAGGCCGGTGGCGGCCGCCAGCTCCTGCCGGGAGGTCGGTGACTCGGCGATGATCTGGCGCAGCACCTCGTAGCGGTTCGCGGTGCGGATGTCACGTGACGTGCGCTTCACCGGGGTGCCCATCCCTTCCCAGGCCGGCTCGGGCCGGGTCGACGTCGGCACCGGCGCGGCGCAAGGCTATGGGCTGCCGGGACTTTCGACAAGGGGTTAGGAAAGGGGCTTTATAAAGTGCGGGCCTGGTAAGGGCCGGTCATGGCCGGTTGGCGCCCGACGGCGGCCCGCTCATCATGCCTCAGCGGGTGGCCGGGGACGTCAATGCCGGTCCTCCACGGCCCCGCTCGCGGGGCACGCCGCCGCCTCGCTCCGGGGTGCCGTGCTCGCGACGGCAGCCGCGAGCTGCTGCTGCACCGGCTCGGGCAGCGTGCTGCCGTGCACCGTGTCCACCAGGTCCCGGGCCAGCTGGTGCAGCTTGGTGTTGGTGTTCTGGGAGGTCCTGACCAGCACGCTCCAGGCCGCCTCGGGGCTCAGGCTGAAGGAGGCCATGAGGATGCCGCGGGCCAGGTCGATGGTCGGCCGGGTCTGCATGGCCCGCCGCAGCTGGGCGACTTCGGCGCGGAGGTCCTCGTCGTCGGCCGCCCCCGGGGCGGGCTCGTCGTCGTCGGCGGGGGATACCTGGTGCGAGCCCGGCGCCGTGAACAGCTCCCGGGTGCCGGTCAGGTCGAGCAGGCGCTCCACCGCGCGGCCGCTGGAGCGGACGGCGACCGTCTTGCCCTGGTCGAGAGCGCGCATGCGCAGGTCCAGCAACATGTTGAGGCCGGAGCAGTCGCAGAACCCGATCGCGTCCAGCCGCAGGTCGATGCCGCTGCCCGACAGTGTGAGGATGTCGTGCAGCTCCGGCAGCAGCCGCCGGCTGCCCAGGTCGAGTTCACCCCACACGGTGACGGTCATCCGGTCGCCGTCCGGTGCGACGTCCATGGTCGCCATGCACGGCGGGATCTCCGCCGGCGCGCCGGCGCCCGCCGCGGATACGGCGCCCTCCTGGGTGTGAGACCGCGCAGAGTGCGCAGCGTCCGGCATGGCCGCGTTCTCCCTTGTTAGTTCGCCGTGCCTCCGTGTTCCAGCGTTGCCCCTCTACCCCACACCCGTCAACCAATACATGAAACGAAGTACGTGTTTTTGAATGCGTGTACGTCTGGTCGGTAGAGTTGGGGCATGGATGGAGTGCCCGAGCCACACACCGGATGGACGTTTCTCACCAACCATGCCCGGGTGCTGGCAGCAATCGCCGACAACCACAGCGCCCGTATCCGGGACATCGCGGCCCACTGCCGGCTCACCGAACGCGCCGTCCAGAAGATCATCGCCGATCTGGAGCAGGACGGTTACCTCTCGCACACCCGGGAGGGCCGCACCAACACGTACCGGATCGACCCCGGCAAGGTGCTCCGTCACCCCGCCGAGGCCGGTCTGACCGTGGCGTCGCTGCTCTCCCTGCTCGTCAAGGACGAGGCCGACCGCGCCACGACCCCCGGCGACCACAGCCGGCCGCACGCCACGACCTGACCCGCGGACCCGCTACGCCTCCCTCAGCACGTCTCGCACGAAGGCGTTGGCGAACGTCCCCTCCGGGTCCAGCTCCCGCGCCAGCGCCCGGAAATCGCCGAGCCGCGGATACAGCCCGCGCAGGTCGGACGCCGGCACGGTGAACACCTTCCCCCAGTGCGGCCGCGCCCCGAACGGCTCCAGCGCCTCCTCGACCCGCCGCACCACCGGCAGCACCGCCGGCGTGTCCTCGACCCAGGTGAAGTGCGCCGCCACGGTGTCCCGGCCGTAGGAGGGGCTCAGCCACTGGTCGTCGCCGGCGACCGTACGCACCTCGCAGGTCTGCAGGACGGGCGCGATGGTCTCCCGGATCGCGTCGAGCGCGTGCAGCATCTCGACGGCGTGCCCGCGCGGCAGCAGGTACTCCGACTGCAACTCCGCCCCGCTGCTCGGGACGAACTCCGCCCGGAAGTGCGGCAGCCGCTCGTGCCACGGCCCCGGCACACCGAACTGCTCGGTGCAGTTGACCGCGGGCATCCCCGGCACGGGGTGCATCTTCTCGCTGGCGGGAGCGGCCCAGGGGAAGGCGGGCAGCGGCTGGTCGGAGCGCCGCTTGAGCCACACCTGCCGGAAGCCCGGCGCGCGCCAGTCGGTGAACAGGCTGACGCTGTACGCCGTCGCCATCACCGTCTCGAACGTCCCGGAGTCCAGCCCCGCGAAGGGCAGTTCGGTGAACACGTGCTGCTCGACCTCGAAGGTGGGTTCCAGATCGAGGGTGAGCGCGGTGACGACGCCGAGCGCGCCGAGCGAGGTGACGGCCCCGCCGAACCGCTCCTCGTCCCGGCCTATCGTCACCGCCCCGCCGTCCGCCGTGACCAGCTCCACCTCGCGCACGGCCGCCGAGAGCGGGCCGTTGAGCACGCCCGAGCCATGAGTGCCGGTCGCGACCGACCCGGCCACCGAGATGTGCGGCAGGGAGGCCATGTTGTGCAGTGCGAGCCCCTGCCCGTGCACCCTGCGGGCCAGCTCCGCGTAGCGCACGCCGCCGCCGACCCGGACCGTGCGGGCCGCCGTGTCGACGTCCACCTCCGGCGGCAGGTCGGCCAGCGACAGCAGGACGCCCTCGGCGCCCGGCTCGGCGATCTCGTTGAACGAGTGTCCGCTGCCCAGCACCCGCACCCGGTCGCTGTCGGCGACGAGCGCGCGCAGCGCGGTGAGCGAGCCCGGCCGGTGCAGTTCCTTGGCCGCGTAGGTGATGTTCCCCGCCCAGTTGGTCACGGTCCCGTTCATCGCGTCGTCCTTCCCCGAAACAGCGGGGACCGGGACAGCCCCCTGCCGGAACCTACCCCGGCCCGTCGCCCGTTGCCGCTGCCGCCCGGCTCGGTCTACCGTGAAGAGACGGTAGAGAGCGTTTTCTACCGGCGTTCCGAACGAGCCGTCCCCAGCCCTTCGTCCCCAGCCCTTCGTCCCCAGCCCTTCTCCGAGCCGGAAGGCCACCTCCTTGAGCCAGCGCCCCCAGGCACTGTTCGCCATGACCGCCGAGAACGTGCCGCAGGTCTTCCCGCCCGAGGTGCTGGCCCGGCTGCAGGAGGCGGTGGACATCGATCCGGCGCTCGTGGCACGGGACTTCGCCGACCCGGGCGTGCGCGAGGCGCTGGCCCGGACCGAGATCCTGGTGACCGGCTGGGGCTGCCCCCGGCTCGACGAGGCGGTCCTCGACGCGGCTCCCCGGCTGCGCGCCGTGCTGCACTCGGCCGGTTCGGTCAAGTCCTTCGCCATCCCCGAGATCTGGCGGCGCGGCATCGCCGTCTCCTCGGCCGCCGCCGCCAACGCGCTGCCGGTCGCCGAGTACACCCTCGCCATGATCCTGCTCGCGGGGAAGGACGTCCTCGCCGCCCGCGACCGGATGCGCGCCACCCGCACCTCCTCCGGCTGGGGCGTCGTCCCCGGTATCGGCAACTACGGCCGCCGCGTCGGTGTCATCGGCGCCTCCCGCATCGGCCGCCGCGTCCTCGAACTGCTCCGCCCCTTCGATCTGCGGCCCTCCCTCACCGACCCGTACGTCGACGAGCGGGAGGCCGCCGCGCTCGGCGTCCCCCTGCTGCCGCTGGACGACCTGCTGCGCACGTCCGACGTCGTCACCGTCCACGCGCCCGAGACGCCCGAGACCCACCGCATGATCGGCCGTCGTGAACTGGCGCTGATGCCCGACGGGGCGGTGCTGATCAACACCGCGCGCGGCGCCCTGGTCGACCACGACGCCCTCGTGGCGGAACTGCGCGCCGGGCGCCTGACCGCGATCCTCGACGTCACCGACCCCGAGCCGCTGCCCGCCGACTCTCCCCTCCACGACCTGCCCGGAGCCTTCGTCACCCCGCACCTCGCGGGCTCCCAGGGCAACGAGCTGGCCCGCCTCGGGCTGACGGTCGCCGAGGAGGCGGAACGGCTGCTGACCGGGCGAAAACTGGCATACGCGGTCGACCTCGCGACACTGGAGCGCGAGGCTTAGGACGCGTGGACTGTTCCTGGGTCAGGGCCATGACCCCAGGGCGTGGCCTGCGAGGACGATGCACAGCACCAGTTGGACCGCTCCGATGAAAGGGTGGCCGAGCCGCAGCAGCAGGATGCCCGTCACTCCCACTGCCAGGGCCAGGGCGCCGAAGCACAGCAGTGGTGCCCAGTCCGTCGGTGGTGCGCAGGGGGCCGTCTGCCCGGCGCAGGCGTCCATCCGGCCCAGCCCCCGTACCGCGAGCAGGAGCACGACCAGAAAACCGGCTGCCGCGTCCGCCACCAGCACGAGCAGCAGGAGGCATCCTGCGGTGAGCGCATCAGTCCCGGCGGCGGGCTGCTTGTCGGCGTGTTCTGGCATGTCCATATCGTCGTGCGGAACCCACCCCTCCACCCGGGTCGTCGCGAACTTGCAACCCAGGCGTACCCAAAAGGGACATTCGCCCGAGTCAGGGGGGCCCGGTACCGGCCTCGCACACCCATGGGCATACCGTGAGGAGTCGTACGTTCGAACCGGGAGGAGACACGGCATGGGCAGCGGCAGCCGTACCGCGCTGGTCGAGGATCTGATGGAGCGGTTCCCGCACGTCCCGCGGGAGGCCGTCTTCAAGGAGGACCTGCTCCGGGGCGGCGTGGCCTTCGACCCGTCCGCGCTCAGCGACAACGAGGGCGGCGAGGTCAAGCCGAAGTCGTACTTCATCTTCTCCTTCGACCACGGCACCCTGCCCGAGCTGGGCGAGGCCGCGCTGCGCCGGCCGCCCGAGGAGATCATCCTCACCGGCGGCCCCTACGACCTGCGCCGGACCGTCGTCTCGGTGCGGGTGAACCCGTCCTCGCCCTACCGCGTCGCCGCCAACGAGGACGGCGTGCTCGGCCTCTACCTCGACGGCAAGCGCATCTCCGACGTCGGCGTGCCGCCGATGCCCGAGTACTACCGGCACACCCTCGCCAGCGGGAAGTCGGTCATGGAGGTGGCCCCGACCATCCAGTGGGGCTACCTGATCTACCTGACCGTCTTCCGGGTCTGCCAGTACTTCGGCGCCAAGGAGGAGTGCCAGTACTGCGACATCAACCACAACTGGCGCCAGCACAAGGCCGCCGGGCGCCCCTACACCGGGGTGAAGGACGTCGAGGAGGTCCTGGAGGCCCTGGAGATCATCGACCGTTACGACACGGCGAAGACCTCCACCGCCTACACCCTCACCGGCGGCGCCATCACGAAGACCGTCTCCGGCCGCGACGAGGCCGACTTCTACGGCCACTACGCCAAGGCCATCGAGGAGCGCTTCCCCGGCCGCTGGATCGGCAAGGTCGTCGCCCAGGCGCTGCCGCGTGACGACGTCCAGCGCTTCAAGGACTACGGCGTGCAGATCTACCACCCCAACTACGAGGTGTGGGACGAGTACCTGTTCAAGATGTACTGCCCGGGCAAGGAGCGCTACGTCGGCCGCGACGAGTGGCACAAGCGCATCCTCGACTCGGCGGAGATCTTCGGCGCGCGCAACGTCATCCCCAACTTCGTGGCGGGCGTGGAGATGGCCGAGCCGTTCGGCTTCACCTCGGTCGACGAGGCCATCGCCTCCACCACCGAGGGCCTGCGCTTCTTCATGTCGCACGGCATCACGCCCCGCTTCACCACCTGGTGCCCGGAGCCCACGACGCCCCTCGGCAAGGCCAACCCCCAGGGCGCGCCGCTGGAGTACCACATCCGCCTGCTCCAGGCGTACCGGCAGACCATGGAGGACTTCGGCCTCTCCTCGCCCCCCGGCTACGGTCCCCCCGGCGCCGGCAACGCGGTCTTCTCCGTCAGCTCCTTCATGGACAGCCTCCCGGCGGACGAACCCACCGCTGTTTGATAACGCTTCGATGACGTCGTCCATCATTGCGGTACGGCGTTGAGTCACAGGGCGGCCGTGTCCGTACCGCATACAAAGGCCGGAGCCGTGGGGGCCCGCCGCCCTGTGCTGACATCTGAACAGGGCGCTTGTCAGTTGTGTGGGTGGCGTGAAAAGCTCTGGCCCTGCCGCGAGGTTTCCCCCAACTCCATTGCCGAAGTGGTGAGTTGACCTCGCTTGTGGATGCAGGAGACCCATGCCCGACCTGCCGACCCCTCAGGACGCCGCCGAGGCCGCGCTGTTCTCGGAGTGCTGGGACGCGGTCCTCGCCTACGCCGATCTGTGCACGTCCGGCTCCACCGCCGCCGCACAGCTGGGCCGCGAGGCGTTCGCACACGGCACGCGTGAGGCCCGCGCGGCCGAAACCGGCCAGGCCAGAAGCGCCGGCCGCCGCGCGGCCCGGCTGCCCCGGATACCCCTGCTGCTGACCGCCGTACGCACCACGGCCGCGGCCTGGGAAGAGGAGGGGCAGGGCCACAAGCTCGACCCCGACCTGCGCCTGTGGCTCAACTCGGACAAGGCCGTCCGCTACACCGGCCCGCCCCTGCAGCGCCCGCTCGCGCTGCGCGGACTGCGCGACCTGCAGCAGGCCGACGCCGAACTGCTGTGGCTGGCCGAGGTGGAGGCGCTGCCGCTGTCCGTGGTCGCCCGCCGCCTGGGCCTCGACCCGGCCACCGCCGCCGACGAACTCCAGCAGGTGCGCACCCTGTTCCGGGACCGATGCCACCGCAACCACCTCGACACCCCGATGGACGCCCAGTGCCGCAGCTACGCCCGGCTGCTGGACGCCGTCACCCGCTCCTCCGCCGCCGACGCCCCGGGTGACCTCTCCCGGCACCTCGCCACCTGCGTCCAGTGCGCCGAGGCCGCCGCCTGTCTGCGGCTGCACGGCGGCGGGCTGCCCGGGGCACTGGCCGGCGGGGTGATCGGCTGGGGCGGCCTCGCCTACCTGGAGCGCCGCCGTCGCGCCGCCGAGGTACGGCTCGGCGCCGGCCGGCCCGACGGGGCGGACAAGGCGCCGGGGGATCCGGAGGACGGGGAGCAGAAGGCGCGCGTCGCCCGCAACGGACTCCTCGTCGCCGCCGTCCTGGTCTCCGTCCTCGCGCTCGGCGTCTCGATGATGCCCTTCGGCGGCTCCGGCGACGACCTCGGAGCACGCGGCGACGCCGGCCGTCAGCCGGTGGCCGACCCCAACCCCGAACCGCCCCTGCCGTCCGCCCCCGACCTGCCGCCCGCGACCTCGAAGCCCGCCGACGACGCCACCGAGAACACGGGCAAGTCGGAGAAGCCCGCCAAACCGGAGGGCACGAACCGCCACACCGAACCGCAGGGCACGTCCTCTCCCACCAAGAGCGGCGAGAGCGGCGAGGGCGGCGAGGGCGAGAACCCCACCTGCCGGGTCGAGTACGACCTGGTCAACCAGTGGCCCGACGGCTTCCAGGCCACGGTCACGGTCACCAGCAGCAAGCCCCTCGACTCCTGGCGCGTGTCCTGGTCCTTCCGCGACGGCCAGCAGGTCGGCCAGATGTGGGACGCCTCCGTCTCCCAGGACGGCTCCCGCGTCACCGCCACCGCCGCCGACTACAACAAGTCGGTCCCCGCGGGCGGCGACCTGGCCTTCGGCTTCCTCGCCTCCTGGCACGGGAAGAACTCCCCGCCGTACGGCTTCACGCTGAACGGCCACGACTGCGCGAAAAGCAGTTGACGCGGCCGGCCCGTGACGGGATAGCGTGACGGCGGTTCCACGAGGAGCCGGATTTCACGAAGAGTCGAGGACCGAGGAGGTGTTGACCGATGGCTGTCATTGCGATGGGCGCTGCCCGCATCCAGTTCATCAAGTCCACCTCCGTGGCCGCCGGCTGATCCGACCGACTGTCGGGCCGGGGGCCGACCTGGAAAGGGTCACCCTTGACTTCCAGCTCCGCTTCATCCGTTTCCTCCGCGCTCGCTCCCTACGGCTGGGACGACGCATGGGCGGACGAGTTCGCCCCGTACGACACCGAAGGACTGCTGCCCGGACGTGTGATCCGGGTCGACCGGGGACAGTGCGACGTCGTCACCGCCGACGGGGTGCTGCGCGCCGACACGGCGTTCGTCACCCCGCACGATCCCCTGCGGGTCGTCTGCACCGGCGACTGGGTCGCCGTCGAACCCGGCGGGAACCCGCGCTACGTCCGCGCGTATCTGCCGCGCCGCACCGCGTTCGTCCGCTCCACCTCCTCCAAGCGGTCCGAGGGGCAGATCCTCGCGGCCAACGTCGACCACGCCATCGTCGCCGTGCCCCTTTCCGTCGAACTCGACCTCGGCCGTATCGAACGGTTCCTCGCGCTCGCCTGGGAATCCGGGGCGCAGCCCCTCGTCGTCCTCACCAAGGCCGACCTCGTACCGGACGCCGTCACCCTCGCCCACCTCGTCCAGGACGTGGAGACCAGCGCGCCCGGCGTGCCGGTGGTGCCGGTCAGCGCTGTGGACGGGGCCGGTCTCGACGTGGTCGCGGCGATCGTCGGCGGGGGGACGTCCGTGCTGCTCGGGCAGTCCGGCGCGGGCAAGTCGACCCTCGCCAACGCGCTGCTCGGCGAGGACGTCATGGCCGTCCAGGCCACCCGGGATGTCGACGGCAAGGGCCGGCACACCACGACGACCCGCAACCTGCTCGCGCTGCCCGGCGGGGGCGTCCTGATCGACACCCCCGGACTGCGGGGCGTGGGACTCTGGGACGCCGAGACCGGCGTCGGGCAGGTGTTCTCCGAGATCGAGGAACTGGCCGAGCGGTGCCGCTTCCACGACTGCGCCCACGAGGCCGAGCCGGGCTGTGCCGTGCTGGCCGCCGTCGAGGAGGGCGACCTGCCGGAGCGGCGGCTGCACAGCTACCGCAAGCTCCTGCGGGAGAACCAGCGCATCGTCGCCAAGACGGACGCCCGGCTCCGGGCGGAGATCCGCAAGGACTGGAAGCGCAAGGGCGCCATCGGAAGGGCCGCGATGGAGGCCAAGCGCGGACCGCACTGGCGTTCGTAGCCGCCCGGTGTCCGGACCGGGGGAGGGAGCGGCGTCCGGAGCGCCGTGTCCGATTTCCGCCAGCGGCAGCCCCGCCGACGGCGGAGACTGGACACCGTGAGGGACGAAGACACGAGGGAAGACCCCAGGTACGAAGCCGTACGCAGTCGTGACGGGCGTTTCGACGGCGCCTTCTTCTTCGCCGTCGAGACGACCGGCATCTACTGCCGGCCGAGCTGCCCCGCGGTCACCCCGAAGCGGGCCAACGTACGGTTCTTCGCCACGGCCGCCGCCGCGCAGGGCTCGGGTTTCCGGGCCTGCCGGCGGTGCCGCCCCGACGCCGTGCCCGGCTCCGCCGAGTGGAACGTCCGCGCGGACGTGGTGGGCCGGGCCATGCGGCTGATCGCCGACGGCGTGGTCGACCGCGAGGGCGTCGCCGGGCTCGCCGGACGGCTCGGCTACAGCGCGCGGCAGGTGCAGCGGCAGCTCACCGCGGAACTCGGCGCCGGACCCGTCGCCCTCGCCCGGGCCCAGCGGGCCCACACCGCCCGAGTCCTGGTGCAGACCACCGACCTGCCGATCACCGAGATCGCGTTCGCGTCGGGCTTCGCCAGCGTGCGGCAGTTCAACGACACCATCCGGGCCGTGTACGCGTCGACCCCGAGCGAACTGCGCGCCGCCGCCGCGCCGAAGAGCGGCCGGTCCGGTCGTACGGCCACCCCGGACGCCGGCATCCCGCTGCGGCTCGCCCACCGCGGCCCCTACCAGGCCGGCCCCGTCTTCGACCTGCTGGAACGCGAGGCCGTGCCCGGCATCGAAGAGGTCTGCGGCCCGCCAGGAGCGCGCACCTACCGGCGCACGCTCCGCCTCCCGTACGGCACCGGCATCGTCGCCGTCGACGAACGCCCCCGCACCGCCCGGACCGGGTCCGGCGCCCACCCGGGCGGCTGGCTCGACGCCCGGCTGCACCTCACCGACCCCCGCGACCTCACCACCGCCGTGCAGCGGCTGCGGCGGCAGTTCGACCTCGACGCCGACCCCTACGCCGTCGACGAGCGCCTCGGCGCCGACCCGGGGCTCGCACCCCTGGTCGCCGCCCGGCCCGGCCTGCGCTCGCCCGGCACCGCCGACCCGGAGGAACTCGCGGTACGCGCACTGGTCGGCCGGGCGGAGGCCGAACGGCTCGTACGGCGGTACGGCAAGGCCCTCGACGCCCCCTGCGGCAGCCTCACGCATCTCTTCCCCGAGCCCGCCGTCCTCGCCGGTGCCGAACCCGGCGGCGCCCTCGGCGCGCTCACCGCCGCCCTCGCCGACCATGCCGTACGCCTGGACCCGGGCGCCGACCGGGACGACGCGCAGGACGCCCTGCGGGCCGTGCCCGGCCTGGACGCCCGCACCATCGCCGAGATCCGCACCCGCGCCCTCGGCGACCCCGACGTGGCCCCACCCGGCGCCGACGTCCCCGGCAGCTGGCGCCCCTGGCGCTCGTACGCCCTGAACCACCTGCGCGCAGCAGGGAAGTGGGAGTTGTGATGACCTACTGGACGAACGTGGCCTCCCCGCTCGGGCCGCTGCTCCTCACCGCCGCCCCGGACGGTGCGCTGACCTCGCTGTCCGTGCCCGGGCAGAAGGGCGGACGCGTGGTGGAGGACGACTGGCGGCAGGACCCGGGGCCGTTCCGCGAGGCCGAGGAGCAGCTCGCCGCCTACTTCGCCGGGGACCTGAAGGAGTTCCGGCTGGCCCGGCGCACCGACGGCTCCGTCTTCCGGGAGAAGGTCTGGGCCGCGCTGGACGACATCCCGTACGGCTCGACCGTGACCTACGGCGAGATCGCCGCGCGCATCGGGGCGCCCAGGGCCGCCGTACGTGCCGTGGGCGGGGCGATCGGCGCCAATCCGCTGCTGGTCGTCCGGCCGTGCCACCGGGTGATCGGGGCCGACGGGACGCTGACCGGCTATGCGGGCGGCCTGGAGCGCAAGGTACGGCTGCTGACGCACGAGGGGGTGCTGTAGGAGCGTGTTCTCACGCCCCGAAAACGGCCCCCAGCCAGGCCGCCGCGATCAGCTGGCAGGTGAACAGCTCCGCCAGCACGCTGGAGCCGCCCGAGCGCATCGCCGTGCGCACGGCCGCGACGGCCTCGGCGTGGCGGCCGAGGCGGAGGCGTTCGGCGAGGTAGATGCCGGCCAGGAAACCGGGGATCGCGCCGATGACGGGGAGCAGGACGAAGCCGAGGGTGGATCCCGCTCCGGCGTAGGCCAGCATGCGCTGGGTGGCGCCGCTCGCCCGCAGCCGCCGGGGAGGCAGGGCCCAGCGCACTCCCTGGGAGACGAACATCAAAACCGTGGCTCCCACCAGGATCCACCAGGCGACGGGCTGCGGGTCCTTCAGCGCCCACCACATGACCGCGGCCCACACCAGCAACGAACCGGGCACCGCGGGCAGCAGCACTCCGCACAGACCGAGCAGGATGACCAGCCCGACCAGCAGGAGGTCCCACACTCCCATCTGACCAGCCTGCCGGAATAGGGGAGAAGACGCAGGTCAGAAGCGTAGTCGCGGTTCAGACCCGCAGGTCAGCCGCGCGCGGCCGCCGGGACATGGTCATATCGCATGACCGTTCTACGGCTCACTCGACGCGTGGTTCACGGCGCCGTGAGAGGCCGGTTTTTCCACAAGCCCCGTTTCATCCGGCCCCTGCGGTGGACAATTAGGGGCATGAGCCAGCAGGGGGGAAGGCCCACCGGTCCCGAGGACGACTGGTGGGGGCAGTTGTACGACGACTCCACCGGCGACACGGGCCCCGCACCCGCACCCGATTCCCTCGACGACCGCTTCGCCTCGGCGGCGGGGGCGGTGGGCGACCGGGACGTTCCGGGAACGGGGGCAGGGAAGAGGACCGGCTCCGAGCCGGTGGTTCCGGCGCCTCGCTCCGGCGCCGACGACGTCATGGACACCCCACGTTCCGACCGGTCACCCCACCGCGCCCCCTGGGAGCCACCACCCGCCCGTCCGACGGGGCCGGTGACGTTCCCGACTGCGGCGACAGGGACGACGATCCCCGCATCGGGGACGTCCCCCGACCCACCGACGGTCCCTCCGCCGCCCCCGGCGCCTCCCGTCTGGCCGGGGCCCGAGGCCCGCTCGACCACGGCGGATGCCCCGCCCAGGGGCCCCACAGGACCGACAGCCGAGTCCGGCCGAGGCGGGGCCGAAATCCCCGCCGCCGAGCCGGGCGGCGCTGAGTCTTCCGGGGCCGGGCCCGATGGGGCCGCGCTCCGCACTCCCCGGCCCGGCGGGGCCGCATCCCCGCCCCAGCCGGACCGCCGCCCGCACCGCCTCGCCCCGCAGATCCGCCGCCCGCACCACCTCGCCCGGCAGATCCGCCGCCCGCACCACCTCGCCCGGCAGACCCTCCGCCGACGCCACCACCGCTCGCCGACTCCCCGCCCACGCCACCCCGGCCGGCCGGTTCGCCCCCCACGCCCTCACCGCCCGCCGACCTCCCGCCCGACCAGCCCGAACCGCGGTTCGAGCGCCCCGCGTCCTCCCCCCGGCCCCGTGGCCACGTCGGCTCTCGGCCGCCCACCTACGACGCCGAACCCACGGCGCTCCCGCTCGCCGATCCCGATGATCTGGACGACCTCGTCGCGGACACCGTGCTCGACGGGGCCCGGTACGGGGCCTGCACGGTGCGGGCCGTGTCCGTGCGGGGGGACTCCGCGCGGTACCGGGGCGAGCCGCGGCGGGACTCGCTGCTGACCGCGCGGTTCGGCACGGGCGAGCAGGCGCTGCTGCTGGTGGCGATGGCGACCGGGGCGCGGGCCACGCCGGGGGCGCACCGGGCCGCCGCCGAGGCCTGTCACTGGATCGGGCGGGCCGTCGGACGCAGCCACGCGCGGCTCGTGGAGGACATAAGGGCGGGGCGGCGCGGCGACCTGAAGTCCGGACTGCACCGCCTCACCGACCGCAGCCTCGGCAAGCTCCGCGCCAGCGCCGCCGAACAGGGCGTCGACCCGGAGGAGTACGCGGCCGGCCTGCGCTGTCTGCTGCTGCCCGCCGACCCCGAGTGCCGTACGCGCGTCTTCTTCGGCGTCGGGCCCGGCGGGCTGTTCCGGCTGCGGGACGGCGAGTGGCAGGACATCGAACCGCAGGTCGCCGAGATCAAGGGCGAACCCGTCGTGGGCTTCGGATCGCCGCCCTCCGAGACGCCCGACGGCGACCGGCTCACCATGGACCTGGGCATCCCGACCCCGCCCAGCCCCTACGAACCGGCGCCGGAACCACCCCGCGAACCCTTCCGCTTCCGCACCTCCGTCGCCCGCCCGGGTGACACGCTCCTCGTGTGCAGCGCCGGCCTCGCCGAGCCGCTGCGCGGCGAACCCGAACTGGGCGAGTACCTCGCCGAGCGGTGGTCCCGCCCCGAGCCGCCCGGCCTCGCCGCGTTCCTCGCGGACTCCCAAGTACGGGTCAAGGGTTATGCGGACGACCGTACGGCCGCGGCCGTTTGGGAGGCGTGAGGACGTCTCCTGTGACTTGATGGAACCCGGAGGGATCCCAGGAGACCGAAGGGGCAGACGAGAGACATGGCCAAACAGAACGTCGCGGAACAGTTCGTCGACATCCTGACGCGTGCCGGAGTCAAACGCCTCTACGGAGTCGTCGGCGACAGCCTCAACCCGGTCGTGGACGCCGTCCGCCGCAACTCCGCCATCGACTGGATCCACGTGCGGCACGAGGAGACCGCCGCCTTCGCCGCCGGGGCGGAAGCGCAGATCACCGGCAAGCTCGCCGCCTGCGCCGGCTCCTGCGGGCCCGGCAACCTCCATCTCATCAACGGCCTCTACGACGCCCACCGCTCCATGGCCCCGGTCCTCGCCCTCGCCTCGCACATCCCGTCCAGCGAGATCGGCCTCGGCTACTTCCAGGAAACCCACCCCGACCAGCTGTTCCGCGAGTGCAGCCACTACAGCGAGCTGATCTCCAGCCCGAAGCAGATGCCCCGGCTCCTCCAGACCGCCATCCAGAACGCCGTCGGCCGCTCCGGCGTCAGCGTCGTCTCCCTGCCCGGCGACATCGCCGCCGAGCCCGCCCCGGAGAAGGCCGCCGAGACCGCCCTCGTCACCGCCCGGCCGACCGTCCGCCCCGGCGACGCCGAGATCGACCGGCTCGTCGAGATGATCGACGACGCCGACAAGGTCACCCTGTTCTGCGGCAGCGGCACGGCCGGCGCGCACGCCGAGGTCATGGAGTTCGCCGGGAAGATCAAGTCTCCGGTGGGGCACGCGCTGCGCGGCAAGGAGTGGATCCAGTACGACAATCCGTTCGACGTCGGGATGAGCGGGCTGCTCGGGTACGGCGCCGCCTACGAGGCCACCCACGAGTGCGACCTGCTGATCCTGCTCGGCACGGACTTCCCGTACAACGCCTTCCTCCCCGACGACGTGGAGATCGCCCAGGTCGACGTCCGGCCCGAACACCTCGGCCGCCGCTCGAAACTGGACCTCGCGGTGTGGGGGGACGTGCGGGAGACGCTGCGCTGCCTCATCCCGAGGGTGCGGGAGAAGAAGAACCGGCGCTTCCTCGAACGGATGCTGAAGAAGCACGCGGACGCGCTGGAGGGGGTGGTGAAGGCGTACACCCGCAAGGTCGACAAGCACGTGCCGATCCACCCCGAGTACGTGGCGTCCGTGCTCGACGAAGTCGCCTCCGACGACGCCGTGTTCACCGTCGACACCGGCATGTGCAACGTCTGGGCCGCCCGCTACATCTCACCCAACGGCCGCCGTCGCGTCATCGGTTCCTTCTCCCACGGCTCGATGGCCAACGCGCTGCCCATGGCGATCGGCGCGCAGTTCACCGACCGGGGGCGGCAGGTCGTGTCGATGTCCGGCGACGGCGGGTTCTCCATGCTGATGGGCGACTTCCTGACGCTGGTGCAGTACGACCTCCCGGTCAAGGTCGTCCTCTTCAACAACTCCTCCCTCGGCATGGTCGAGTTGGAGATGCTGGTCGCCGGACTCCCGTCCTACGGCACCACCAACAAGAACCCCGACTTCGCCGCCGTCGCCCGCGCCTGCGGTGCCTACGGGGTACGCGTCGAGAAGCCCAAGGACCTCGCCGGGGCACTGAAGGACGCCTTCAAGCACAAGGGCCCGGCCCTCGTCGACGTCGTCACCGACCCCAACGCCCTGTCCATCCCGCCGAAGATCAAGGCCGAGATGGTGACCGGGTTCGCCCTGTCCGCATCCAAGATGGTGCTGGACGGCGGGGTCGGCCGGATGGTGCAGATGGCCCGCTCCAACCTGCGCAACGTGCCCCGGCTCTAGCCGTAGGGCGCCCACCGGCGTTCGGAGGTGTCGTACGTGTAGCGGGGCAGGCCCTTGATGCCGCTGGTCCGGAACGGGCGGCCGGCGTCGTCGATCCGGACCGTGCCCGTGCGGCCCTGGGAGGACCAGTCGAGCTCCAGGAACCAGCGGCAGTCGCACCCCTGGGTCCTGGCGTTGACCAGCAGCACCTCGGGGTCGCGGGCGGAGACCCGGTAGGGCATGCGCACCGCCGGGATCGGCGTACCCGCGTCGCTCCCGGCCACCGCGCGGGCGATGGGGCGGTCCTTGTCCAGGTTCACGTCGAAGGAGCGCGGGGTGATCGAACCGCCGCAGCCCTGGTCCATGGCATAGGCGTTGCCCGGCGCGGGTGCCGAGCGTCCCACCACGCGTACGCGCAGCGCCTCCAACACGACGGCCGTGTCGGTCCGCCCCTGCACGGACAGCCGCACGAGCGTCTCGCCGCCGTGCACCGCGTTCTGCGACGCGGCCCAGACCCCGGCGTCCTGCGGGACGGGCGGCGGGGGCACCTGCGCGGGCGGCTTGGCGACGACGTAGTCGTGACCACAGCCGAGCTTCCACGCCTGGGAGTCGGCGGACCAGGTGAGGGGTGGGGCGGAGGCGGTCTTGCCGGCGGGCGGGGTGGTGCGGACGGAGGGGGACGGGGAGGGCTTCAGCCGCTTCGGGGTGGCGGAGGGTGAAGACCGCCGCGGAGCGGGGGAGGTGCCGCTCGGGGCAGGGGAGGGCTCTTCCCGTCCGGGGCTTCCGTCTTCGCCGTACCGGACGGGCCGGAGCGGCAGTGCCGGGCCGGTCGCCGGCGGACGCACGTCGCCCGTCCGGCAGCGCGGCGAGGCTCCCGAGCGCCGCCAACACCGCGCAGGCGGCGGCCAGTCCGACCGCGACGCGTCCGCGGCGGTACCAGGGGAGGCCGGGGAGCGAGTCCGCTTCCGCAGGGCTTTCGACAGGGCCGTCCGCCGTGTCGGTGTCGGTGTCGGTGTCCGTATCCGTATCCGTGTCCGTGCCCGTCTCCGCCGGACCGGCAGCGCTCGCCGGCCGAGGACGCTGCCGCGCCGCCACCGCGAGGAGCCAGCGGCGGTGCAGCTCCAGACGTTCCTCCGCTGACGCCCCGCACAGGGCGGCGAAGCGCTCCACGGGCGCGAAGTCGAGCGGGACCGCCTCGCCCGCGCAGTAGCGGTGCAGGGTCGAGGTGTTCATGTTCAGGCGGCGGGCCAGTGAACCGTAACTGCGGTCCGTGCGCTCCTTCAGCGTCCTCAGCAGCGCCGCGAACTCCCCGACGTCGTCGACGCCGTCCTGTACCGACACCGTTCCCCCGTCCTTTCGGCTCGGCCCGGCCCGGAACGGCATCCCAGGCACCCCATGTACCTGCACGTCAGACGGGCTGGGATGGTTCCACCGTGCCGGATCGGATGCGAGCTGTTGCATCCGGGCGGTGGGACCGCTGATGCTCTTGGTGTCGCACCGACCAGGCCCGGGCCGACCAGCCGGCCTCGCCGCGGCATCCACATCCACGCACTCGTCCACGGGGGAACACCCATGCCCATGCGCATCCGAGCAAGCGCTCTCACCGCCCTGACCGTCGCCGCCCTCGCGGCGGGCACGGTCCTCACGGCACCGGCCGCCGGTGCCGCGCCGAAGGCCGCCGCACCGAAGTTCCTGTCGGCGTCCCAGCTGCCGCCGCACCCGAGCTCGGCCTGGACGGCCGGCCCGGTCACCGACGGGTTCCCGGAGGGACTCGGCTCCTGCGTGAGCACGGAGGGCGTGCTCGACTACGACTACCGGCACCGGGAGTTCCGGACCGACCTGGAAACCAGCGCCGTGCAGTTGACCGTCGTGACGGGCACAGCCGCCCAGGCCAAGGCCCTGGCGAAGCACTACGACGACCTGATCCGCACCTGCGCCGACCGCATCGAGGAGACCTCTCCGGACGTCGAGGCCGAGGGCCGGGACTACGGTTCACTGCCGGTCGAGGAGGGCGCCCGCGTCCGCGGCCTGCACACCGAGACGTCCTGGGGCGCCACGGACATCTCGCTGCTGTCCGTCGGGCGGGACGGCAGGACCGTCACCGTCGTGCAGTGGGGACAGATGGGCGACTTCGACGACGCGCCCGTGGCCGCCTTCAAGAAGACGACGACCACCGCCGTCAACAAGCTGTACTGACCGCGCGGCCACCCGAGAAGGACCGGGGCCGTCCTCCGCCACGGGGGTGGGGAGGACGGCCCCGTACCGGCCGGGAACCCCGGGAAGACCGTCGTACTTCGGCCAACTTCACCGGACCGCGGCGCACGGGGACCAGTCGCCCCGCGGCTTCGCCGCGTACGGAAGGAACGGCAGCCGGCCGTCGGCAGTTCGTCCGATCTCCGGCGGTCAGGATCCGCCGCGGGACGACCACCGGCTGCCCTCTTGTCTCCCCTTTCCGCGCCGCCGCACCGCTCAGGGCCGGTCCGTCCGGCCAGCCGGTCCCGGCCGGATGGCCGAACACCCGGTCGTTGACGATTCGAGATGACTGCCGCGTGCCCGACGGGGCATGGATCCCCGTGAACGTGTTCGAGCAGGAGGGGAACCGACATCGGCGCGCGGGCGGGGGTCATGGAGAGGCAGGCACGAGGAGGCGGTCCCATAACGATCGGGGCCTTCTCGGCGAAGACGGCGGAGGACCAGACCGAAGACGTCACGGAGCAGGTGGCGGCGCCTCAGTTGAGGCGCAGGCTCGGGCGGGCGGACCTACGGGCCGTGCCGGAAGCCCGCAGGGCCCTGCGAGAACTGCTCGGGCAGTGGGGGAGGACCGCACGAGCGGACGTGGCGGAACTGCTCACCAGTGAACTCGTCACCAACGCGATCGTCCACACCGACCACGACGCGGTCCTGACGGCCACCGTCGGACCCCGTGGACTACGGGTGGAGGTACGGGACTTCGTGGCCCGCAGACCCCGGCTGCGCGTACCGGTCGCCGACGACGGTACGAACGGCAGAGGCCTGTTCCTGGTGCAGTCCCTCGCGGACGCCTGGGGCGTCAGGCCGCACGGAGTGGGCAAAGCCGTCTGGTTCGAGCTGGAGGCCGAGGCGGCGTGAACAACGGAGCGGCACGGAGGATGAGGAACGGAGAAAGGGGCGCGGCCCGCAGGCCACGCCCCTTCCCGGCTCTGTCCGAGTGCGGCCAGGTCAGCCGAACTGCTGCTCCAGGTCCTTGAGCTTGCGCTCCAGCGAGTCGAGGCGCGGCAGCGCCTGCGTGTCGTCCTCCGCGGTGAGGTCGACGGTCACCGGGTCAGCTCCATGGCGGACGGGCTGAAGGGAGGGACGCGAGCGGACGGGCAGTTGTTCCGGCGCGGATATGGCAGGCTCCGCGGAGACCTGCGAGGAGCCGCGCTCCACCTGCACCTCCAGCTGCCGGCCGCCACCACGGCCGAGGTGGCCGCGGTGCCCGCGGCTGATCGCCTTCAACTGGGCGCGCTCCACGCGCTGCTGGTCGCGCCGCCGCTGCCGGGCCTCGTCCTTCTTGCGCTTGTCGTCGCGCACCTCGTCGACGGCCTCGTCCAGGCTGCGCACACCCTCCAGAAGCATCAGCGACCAGGCCTTGTACGTCTCCCGGGGGGCCCGCAGCCAGCGCACGATACGGATCTGCGGCAGCGGGCGCGGCACCAGGCCCTGCTCGCGCAGGGCGGCCCGGCGGGTCTGCTTCAGCGCGCGGTCGAAGAGCACCGCCGCCGAGAGGGACATGCCGGCGAAGAAGTGGGGAGCGCCGTCGTGGCCGACGCCCCTGGGCGCGTGCACCCAGTTGAACCAGGCCGCGGCGAGCGCGAACGTCCATACCAGTATCCGCGAGCCGAGCGCCGCGTCACCGTGGCTGGCCTCGCGCACCGCGAGTACGGAGCAGAACATCGCCGCGCCGTCCAGGCCGAACGGGACGAGGTACTGCCAGCCGTTGGACAGGCCGAGGTTCTGCTCGCCGAAGCCGACCAGGCCGTGGAAGGAAAGCGCGGCGGCGACGGCCGCGCAGCAGAACAGGAGGACGTAGGAGACGGTGCCGTAAAGGGCCTCTTTGCGTCTGCGGCGTTCCTCGCTGCGCTCCCAGGAATCGTCCGCGCTCGTGTCCTTGACCGAGGAGCGCTTGCCGCGCGCGAGCACCGCCACCGCCGCCAGCATGCCCAGGAGAAGCACGGCGCCCGGAAGCAGCCAGTTCAGCGATATGTCGGTCAGTCTCATCTGGGTGGTCCCTTGCATTGGGATAGGGCGTAACGCCCGCCATAGTGGCCCAATCCCACCGGCCCTCAGGGGGTTTCGGGGCAAGAGGCCGCCAAGGAAGTGCAAGGGATTGCCCAGGGCGGCATTCTGCTCGAACTGCCGCTTGAGGGGCAGGAGTTGAGTTCGAAGAAGAGTACCCGTACGGGTGGTTCCCCGGAAAGTTTCCGTGACCCGTGAGGAGGGAGTGAATCGGCTGCGCGCGAGTGGGTGGCCGGTTCGGCGATGATCCTACCGGGGTGGTGGGACTGCTCTGTCCCGGTCTGCCCGGGGTTGCCTCAACTGGCCGTGGCCAGCAGCTTGGTGACCCGGTCGGCGTCACAGGTGCGCGGGCAGGTGGCGCAGGTGTCCTCGGGGCGCAGGGTGTAGAACATGCAGCAGCTCGCGCGGTCCCGGGTGCGCAGCGGCTCGCCGTCGGGGCCGGTCAGTTCGCGGAAGGCCGCAGTGCCCACGTACGGCTTGGTCGCGCCCGGCAGGAGCAGCTCCAGCTCGCGCATCGCACGCCGCTCCTCGATCTCGCCGAGCAGCTGGGCGACGTACCAGAGTCCCTCGACGATCTCGTCCGTCGCCATACCCCACAGCGCCCGGCCGCGGCGCCGCATCCGGGGGCCGAAACCGGCCAGGACCGGCTCCAGGTGCTCCGCGACCGCCGACCGCACCTCGGCCCGCAGTGCCTCCTCGTCCGGGACGACCCGGGCGCCGGGCAGTGCGGCCGCCTCGTCGCCGGGCAGACAGGCGAAGCCGGCCGGGCGGACGGCCAGGTGGCCGACGGGGTGGGCGGGGGCGGTGCGGTCGTACGAGACGTGCGTCACCGGGTAGCGGGGCACGCGGCGGTGCAGGAACCAGGGGACGGTGATCAGGAGGCAGGCGGGCCAGGCGTACCGGTGCAGGCCGAAGCTGGCGATCACGTCGGGCCGCGCCTGCCGGCCGTAGTCCCGGTGTATCTGGGCGTCGTCCCAGGACAGGTAGGCGTCGAGGCCGGGGCCGGCTTCCGCGAGCGCGGCGGCGGTGGTCCAGTTGCCGCCCTGGGGGGTCTCGTCCTCGGCGGTCAGTTCGGTGATGGCCAGCCCCGGGAGGACCTCGGTCAGCCGGGCGTACGCGCCGGAGAGGGCCGAAGGGGGCAGGGGCATGTGATCACCGGTCCGCGTGAGGCGTTTGAAGGTAAGGCTTACCTTACCCAAGATCGCTGGGATTTGAACTGGCGGCCGGTGCGCTTATGGTGCTTGACGGACGAGTAACAACCCGCCGTAATGACCCCAAGTACCGATACGTCCGGAGGAGGAGCCGAGCCGTGAAGCAGGGCGCGCAGGGTTCCGCCGGGGCGGAGGTGCCTGGGGGAGAGGTGCCGAGGGGAGACGTGCCGGGTGGGCAGGTCCGGGTGCCACAGCAGGCTGGGGCTGCTGATGCGGGTCGGGTGAGGCCTGGAGCCGGTGTCGAGGTGGTGCGGGGTGAGCACACGCACAGTGAGCCGGTCCTGCCGGCCGTTCCGCGGGGGCGGCCTGTCGTTCAGCGGTCCTCGGTGCGTGGGCAGATCGTCGATGCGCTGCGGGCCGCGCTGGTGGCCGGGGATCTGAGGCCCGGGGAGGTGTACTCGGCGCCGGTGCTGGGGGAGCGGTTCGGGGTTTCGGCGACGCCGGTGCGGGAGGCCATGCAGCAGCTGGCCCTGGAGGGTGCCGTCGAGGTCGTGCCGAACCGTGGGTTCCGGGTGGTGGAGCGGGGAGCGCGCGAGCTGGCGGAGCTGGCCGAGGTGCGGGCGCTGATCGAGGTGCCGGTGATGCTGCGGCTGGCCCGTACCGTGCCGGCGGAGCGCTGGGCCGAGCTGCGTCCCCTCGCCGAGGCGACGGTCCGCGCGGCGTCCTCCGGCTGCCGCGCGACCTACGCGGAGTCCGACCGGGGGTTCCACCGGGCGGTGCTGTCCCTCTCCGGGAACGAGCAGCTGGTCCAGATCGCGGAGGACCTGCACCGGCGGGCGCAGTGGCCGCTGGTGGGGAGCGGGCCGGGGATGCGGGGCCGGGCCGATCTGGTGGCGGACGCGCACGAACACACGGCGTTGCTGGACGCGTTGATCGCCCGGGATCTGGATGTGGTGCGGGCGCTGGTGGGGGAGCACTTCGCGGGCGCGGGGTGAGTGGTGTCCGCGCGCGCCGTTTGCGCCTGACGCCGGGTGGTGGGTCGGGGCCGCGCCGGGGGGGTGTCCGTCCTCGGAGCGGCACGATGGGGTTGCGTACCGACTGACTCTCCGTTGACGCGCCGACCGCTGCGGGCGGACACCCCCCGACACGTCCCCTTCCGTGCGTCGGCGGGTGCGGGCGCGTCTCGGCTTAGCTGCGGGCAGTCGTGCCTCCCCCAGTGCCTTAAGGGCCTGGGAGGTGCCCCCAGGCGGCACGGGTGGGCGCAGCGGCACCCCGCTCCGCGGGGCTGCGGCCCCACCCGGCCTCAGTGACAACGCCGGGTACCTTCGAACGCCGTCAAGCTGTCGCCGCTGGAGGGGCCGGGGCCAGCTGCCGGGCCAGCCACGTCGGCACACCCCCGAGCAACCGGAACAACCGCCGTGCCTCCTCCCGCAGTCGCGACGCCTCCGGCTCCGTCTCCGTGTCGGCGAGCGACACCAGCGCCGGTGCCGTGCCGACGAGATAACCCAGCTCCTCACGGATCCGCAGCGACTCCGCGAAACCGTGCCGCGCCTCCGCCAACTCCCCGTCCCACAACGCGAGTCCGGCCAGGTGCCGCCACGTGAACGACAGCAGCAACGGGTCGGACTGCGCCGTCGCCCCCGCGTGCGCACGGCGATACGCGGCCCGCGCCGCCTGCGGGGAACGTGTCAGGTTCTCCGCGAGCAACCCGCGACGGAAGTCCAGCAGGGCCCGCTGCGGAGCCCCCGGAGGGATCAGCGCCGCGGCCCGCCCCAGCGCCGCCCGCGCCTCGTCGGCCCGGTCGCGCACCGTGAGCACCGTCGCGGCGTAGGCCAAGTACCCGCGTTCACAAGCGGCCGCGCCCCGCTCGTCGTCGCTGTGGGCCAGCGCCTCCGCCGTGCGCAGGGCGTCCTCGGCCTCCTCCCAGCCCTGCTCCGTGTACAGACACCGTTCCACCAGCAGCGACGCGCGTTGCAGCGCCGCCGCGGGGGTGTCCGGCAGGAGCAGGGCGGCCGCGTCGGCCCAGCACGCGCGTGAGCGCAGCCGCCATACCGCGGTCTGGAGGGGATCGTCACCGGCGGTCGTTCCGTTACCAGACATGGCGGAATGCGCCACGTTGCCCTCCCCGAGCACGCCATCGAGCTGTTGAGTGGTGGCGGCATCTCAGCACGAATCGCGGGGCCGGGCCAAGAGGGTGGGTGAAGGATTTCACAAAGTCGTGGGACTCCGGGGCGTCTCGTGTTTGGGCCGGGACGCCCCGTGTCTCAGCTCATCCGCAGCGCCAGGAAGAAGTCCAGCTTGTCTTCGAGGCGGGACAGGTCACGGCTCGTCAACTGCTCGATTCGTCCTACCCGGTAGCGCAGGGTGTTGACGTGGAGGTGCAGCCGGGTGGCGCAGCGCGTCCACGAGCCGTCGCAGTCCAGGAACGCCTCCAGCGTGGGGATCAGCTCGGCGCGGTGGCGGCGGTCGTAGTCGCGCAGGGGGTCCAGCAGGCGGGCTGTGAAGGCGCGGCGGACGTCGTCCGGGACGAAGGGGAGGAGGAGGACGTGGGAGGCCAGTTCCTGGTGGCCCGCCGCGCAGACCCGGCCCGGGCGGGCCGCCGCCACCCGGCGGGCGTGGCGGGCCTCCTCCAGTGCGCCGCGCAGGCCCTCCGCCGAGTGCACGGCCGCGCTGACGCCCAGTGTGAGACGGCCGTCGTCGTCCAGACCGGCCGTCAGGGGGTCCCGTACGGACTCCAGGAGCGCGTCCGCGAGGACGCCGGTCTCGGAGCCGTCGTGCTCCGTCGAGACGGCGGGGAGCGGGACGAGGGCGACGGCCTCGTCGCCCGTGTGGGCCACGGCGATGCGGTCGGAGTGCTCCGGGCCGGCCGACAGGGGGTCCACCAGGATCTCCTCCAGCAGGGCCTGGGCGACCGGGCCCTGCTCGATCTCGGCGCCGTCCCAGTCGACGCGGGCCACGATCACCTGCCAGTGCGGCGCGGCGCCGAGGCCGGGCAGCAGGACCGGGGCGGCCACCCGGAGGCGGGCGGCGATCTCCGCAGGGGCCGCGCCCGTCTGGACGAGTTCCAGGACCTCCTGGGCGAGCCGGCGGCGGACCGTGCGGGCGGCGTCGCGGCGGTCCCGCTCGACCGCGATCAGCTGAGTGACGCCGTACAGCAGGTCGAGGCGCTCCTCCGCCCAGTCCCCGGCGTCCGCCTCTACGGCCAGCAGCCAGTCGGACAGGACGGTCTCGCGGGCGTCCCGCGCGGTCTGCGGGGCGCGGCCCGTCGAGCGGATGGGGAAGAGGGAGTAGGTCGTGCCGCCCAGGAGGACGCGGTGCGGGGCGCGGCGGCCCGTGCGGGTGGCGGTCAGGTGTTCCGCCGCCAGCCGGCCGCAGGCCTCCGCGGTGAGGGCGGGACCCGACGTCTTCGGGCCCGCGATCAGGCGGCCGGTCGGGGAGAGGACCCAGGCGCGCAGGTCCAGGTCCGAGCCCAGGAGGTCCAGGACCACGTCCGGGCCGCCGCCCGCCGGGCCCGACGTCATCATCCGGCGGTGGCGGTCGACCACGGCCGCGAGGTCTCCGGCACGCTCGCCGGAGACCTGCCGTACGACGTGCTCGGTGATCGTCGCGAAGGCCACCGACTCGTGCACCGCGAAGAGCGGGAG
>KE354334.1 GCA_000415505.1 Streptomyces afghaniensis 772 | reverse complement strand
TTCGGCCTCGCCCGCGGCGAGGGCCGTGACCCCCTCCTGCACCAGGATCCGCACGAACGGCTCCGAGTCCGCGGCGTCCCGGCGCCAGGCCAGGCCCGTGAGCACCAGCTCGCCGCCCGAGAGGTAGCGGCTGGGGTCGCGCAGGTCGGTGGTCATCACACCGCGCACGGTGCGGTCCAGCTCGTCCTCGCCGCCGAGCAGCTTGAGGCCCAGCGCGTCGGTGTCCAGCAGTGCGCGCAGCCGCATTTCTCGTCGCCGCCGTTCTTTGTCTCGAAATCCATGGTGGATCTTGCCGGTCCTGGCTGTGTCCCAGGTCACGCGGCTGTGTCGCGCGTTTCCACAGGAAAACGAGGAGGTTTCTGATGGCCTCCGTTCATATGAATCTACAAGATGCCCGTCCTGGCCAGCCAACTCCTTCATGGTTTCCGTGACTGACCCCTCCGGAGCACCGGCCTGTGTACTGAGTCCACTACGCGTAAACAGCACATGAACGAGCCGGGACCGCCGCACACGGATTGGCTCAATCTGAACGCCCCACGAGAAGACGAAGAAGAGAGCCGGTCATGGACTTCCTTCGCCCCGCCAGCTGGGAGGAGGCGCTCGCCGCGAAAGCCGAGCATCCCACCGCTGTGCCGATTGCGGGTGGCACCGACGTGATGGTCGAGATCAACTTCGACCACCGCCGGCCCGAGTACCTCATGGACCTGAACCGCATCGGCGACCTCTGCGAGTGGGAGGTCGGCGAGGAGAGCGTGCGGCTGGGTGCCTCCGTGCCCTACACGAAGATCATGGAGAACCTGCGCGCCGAGCT
The DNA here is from genome assembly GCA_000415505.1 of Streptomyces afghaniensis 772. Classification (GTDB taxonomy): domain Bacteria; phylum Actinomycetota; class Actinomycetes; order Streptomycetales; family Streptomycetaceae; genus Streptomyces; species Streptomyces afghaniensis. The sequence continues at coordinate 9,798 of KE354334.1, read as the reverse complement.
GCCGGGGCTCGCCCTCGCCTCGCACACGGTCGCCTCCCCGCAGATCCGCAACCGCGGCGGCGTCGGCGGCAACCTCGGCACCGCCTCCCCGGCCGGCGACGCCCACCCGGCCCTGCTCGCCGCGGGCGCCGAGGTGGAGGTGGAGTCGGTGCGCGGGGTGCGGCGCATCCCGATCGACGCGTTCTACACGGGTGTGAAGCGCAACGCGCTGGCCCCCGATGAGCTGATCCGCGCCGTGCACGTGAAGAAGGCCGACGGGCCGCAGCAGTTCTCCAAGGTGGGGACCCGGAACGCGATGGTCATCGCCGTGTGCGCCTTCGGACTCGCGCTGCACCCGCGGACGCGGACCGTACGGACCGGCATCGGTTCGGCCGCACCGACACCCGTTCGGGCCAAGACCGCCGAGGAGTTCCTGAACGCCGCGCTGGAGGAGGGCGGCTTCTGGGACAACGGCAAGATCATCACCCCGTCCGTCGCCAAGCAGTTCGCGGATCTGTGCTCCGCGGCCTGCAACCCGATCGACGACGTCCGGGGCACCGCGAGCTACCGCCGCCACGCGGTCGGCGTCATGGCCCGCCGCACGCTGACCTGGACCTGGGAGTCCTACCGCGGCGCCCGCCGCACCACCGAGGGAGCTGCGTAATGCGCGTCAACTTCACGGTCAACGGCCGTCCGCAGGAAGCCGACGACGTGTGGGAGGGCGAGTCCCTGCTGTACGTACTGAGGGAGCGGCTCGGGCTGCCGGGCTCGAAGAACGCCTGTGAGCAGGGCGAGTGCGGGTCGTGCACGGTCCGGCTGGACGGGGTGCCGGTGTGTTCCTGTCTGGTCGCCGCCGGGCAGGTGGAGGGCCGCGAGGTCGTCACCGTCGAGGGGCTGGCCGACTACGCCAAGCAGCGCTCCTGCGCGAGTGACGCGTGCGGTACGTCGTTGCAGAACGCCCAGCAGTGGCAGGCCAAGGGCGACTCGCAGACCGGCGAGGGCACCGAGCTCTCCCCGGTCCAGCAGGCGTTCATCGACGCCGGCGCCGTCCAGTGCGGCTTCTGCACGCCGGGTCTGCTGGTCGCCGCCGACGAGATGCTGGAGCGCAACCCGACGCCGACCGACGCGGACATCCGCGAGGCCCTGTCGGGCAACCTGTGCCGCTGCACCGGCTACGAGAAGATCATGGACGCGGTCCGCCTGGCGGCCGCCCGGCAGGGAGAGGCGGTCTGATCATGTCTTCCCCCAACGGAACCCCGACCAAGATCACCCAGGGCTCGCAGACCAAGGGCGGCATCGGCGAGTCCACGCTCCGCCCGGACGGCACCCTCAAGGTCACCGGCGAGTTCGCGTACTCGTCCGACATGTGGCACGAGGACATGCTGTGGGGCCAGATCCTCCGCTCGACCGTTGCGCACGCCGAGATCGTGTCCATCGACACGAGCGAGGCCCTGGCCACGCCGGGCGTCTACGCCGTGCTGACGTACGACGACCTGCCGACCGACGTGAAGAACTACGGGCTGGAGATCCAGGACACCCCGGTCCTCGCCCACGGCAAGGTCCGCCACCACGGCGAGCCGGTCGCCGTCGTCGCCGCCGACCACCCGGAGACCGCGCGCCGCGCCGCCGCGAAGATCAAGGTGGACTACCGGGAACTGCCCGTCATCACCGACGAGGCGTCGGCCACCGCGCCGGACGCGATCCTCGTGCACGAGAACCGCGACGACCACCACGCCGGCCACGTCCCGCACCCGAACATCGTCCACCGCCAGCCGATCGTCCGCGGTGACGTGGCTCAGGCCCGCAAGCGGGCGGACGTGATCGTCGAGGGCGAGTACACCTTCGGCATGCAGGATCAGGCCTTCCTCGGCCCCGAGTCCGGCCTCGCCGTGCCGGAGGAGGACGGCGGCGTCCACCTCTACATCGCCACCCAGTGGCTGCACAGCGACCTGCGCCAGATCGCGCCCGTGCTCGGCCTGCCCGAGGACAAGGTGCGGATGACGCTGTCCGGCGTCGGCGGCGCGTTCGGCGGCCGCGAGGACCTGTCCATGCAGATCCACGCCTGCCTGCTGGCGCTGCGCACGGGCAAGCCCGTCAAGATCGTCTACAACCGGTTCGAGTCGTTCTTCGGACACGTCCACCGCCACCCCGCCAAGCTCTACTACGAGCACGGGGCGACCAGGGACGGCAAGCTCACGCACATGAAGTGCCGGATCGTCCTGGACGGCGGCGCCTACGCCTCCGCCTCCCCGGCCGTCGTCGGCAACGCCTCCTCCCTGTCCGTCGGCCCCTACGTGATCGACGACGTGGACATCGAGGCCATCGCCCTCTACACCAACAACCCGCCCTGCGGCGCCATGCGCGGCTTCGGCGCGGTCCAGGCCTGCTTCGCCTACGAGGCGCAGATGGACAAGCTGGCCAGGGAACTCGGCATGGACCCCGTGGACTTCCGGCAGCTCAACGCCATGGAGCAGGGAACCATCATGCCGACCGGGCAGCCGGTCGACTCGCCGGCCCCGGTCGCCGAACTGCTGCGCCGCGTCAAGGCGATGCCGATGCCGCCGGAGCGCCAGTGGGAGTCCAGCGAGGGCGCCGACCTACGGGAACTGCCGGGCGGCCTGTCCAACACCACGCACGGTGAAGGCGTCGTACGCGGTGTCGGTTACGCGGTCGGCATCAAGAACGTGGGCTTCTCCGAGGGGTTCGACGACTACTCGACCGCGAAGGTCCGGATGGAGGTCGTCGGCGGCGAGCCCGTGGTCACCGTCCACACGGCCATGGCCGAGGTCGGGCAGGGCGGCGTCACCGTCCACGCGCAGATCGCCCGCACCGAGCTGGGCGTCACGCAGGTGACGATCCACCCGGCCAACACGCAGGTGGGCAGCGCCGGTTCGACGTCGGCCTCCCGGCAGACGTACGTCACCGGTGGTGCCGTGAAGAACGCCTGCGAGCTGGTCCGCGAGAAGGTGCTGGAGATCGGCCGCCGCAAGTTCGGCACCTACCACCCGGCCTGGGACACGGCCGAACTGCTCCTGGAGGGCGGCAAGGTCGTCACCGACGGCGGCGAGGTCCTGGCCGACCTGGTGGACGTCCTCGGCGAGGACGCCGTCGAGGTCGAGGAGGAGTGGCGGCACCGGCCGACCGAGCCCTTCGACCTGCGTACCGGCCAGGGCAACGGGCACGTCCAGTACTCCTTCGCCGCGCACCGCGCCGTCGTCGAGGTCGACACCGAGCTCGGCCTGGTGAAGGTCATCGAGCTGGCCTGCGCCCAGGACGTCGGCAAGGCGCTCAACCCGCTGTCCGTGCTCGGCCAGATCCAGGGCGGCACGACACAGGGCCTGGGCGTGGCCGTCATGGAGGAGATCATCGTCGACCCCAAGACGGCGAAGGTGAAGAACCCCTCCTTCACGGACTACCTGATCCCGACCATCCTCGACACGCCGACCATCCCGGTCGACGTCCTCGAACTCGCCGACGACCACGCCCCGTACGGGCTGCGCGGCGTGGGCGAGGCACCCACCCTGTCGTCCACGCCGGCGGTCCTCGCGGCCATCCGGAACGCGACCGGGCTCGAGCTGAACCGGACTCCGGTACGGCCCGAGCACCTGACGGGTACGTCACTCTCCGAGGCCTGAGCAGGAGAGCTCCTCCGGGGGACCGTGTCCCCGGACCCCCTTTCGTTCGTCTCGGGCCGTCCCCCGGGTCGTGCATCCAACCCCCTATGAAACTTGGGAGTAGGCCCACATGACCCAGCAGTCACTGGAGCCGAGGACCACAGCCGAAGACGCGGGCGAAGGCACCCGCGTCCCGGCCGGACGGTCCTGGCTCGACCGGTACTTCCACATATCCCGCAGAGGGTCCACGGTCGCGCGCGAAGTGCGCGGCGGCGTCACCACCTTCATGGCGATGGCGTACATCCTCCTGCTCAACCCCCTGATCCTGTCCGGCAAGGACGCGGCGGGGAACACCCTCGCGCAGCAGGGCCTGATCACCGCGACCGCGTTCGCGGCGGCCCTCACCACCCTGCTCATGGGCTTCGTCGGCAAGGTGCCGCTCGCCCTCGCCGCCGGTCTCTCCGTCTCCGGAGTCCTCGCCTCCCAGGTCGCGCCCGAGATGACCTGGCCGCAGGCGATGGGCATGTGCGTGATGTACGGCGTGGTCATCATGCTGCTGGTCGTCACCGGCCTGCGCGAGATGATCATGAACGCGATCCCGCTCGCGCTCAAGCACGGCATCACGATGGGCATCGGCCTGTTCATCGCCCTCATCGGCTTCTACAAGTCCGGCTTCGTGCACCAGGGGAAGGCCACTCCCGTCACGCTCGGACCGGCGGGCGAACTGGCCGGCTGGCCGGTGCTGCTCTTCGCCGGAACGCTGCTGCTGATCTTCATGCTGCAGGCCCGGAACATCCCGGGCGCCATCCTCATCGGCATCGTCAGCGGCACGGTCGTCGCCGCGATCCTGAACGCCGCGGGTGTCATCGACCCCAAACAGTGGGCGGCCGGCGCCCCCGAACTGCACGGCGGCGCGGTGTCCATGCCCGACTTCTCGCTCTTCGGGGACGTGGAGTTCGGGGGCTGGGGCGAGGTCGGCGCGATGACCGTCGGCATGATCGTCTTCACGCTGGTGCTGGCCGGGTTCTTCGACGCGATGGCCACCATCATCGGCGTCGGCACCGAGGCGAAGCTCGCCGACGACAAGGGCCGGATGCCGGGCCTGTCCAAGGCGCTGTTCATCGACGGCGCCGGCGGCGCGATCGGCGGGGTGTCCGGCGGCTCGGGCCAGACGGTGTTCATCGAGTCGGCCACGGGCGTCGGCGAGGGCGCGCGCACCGGCCTCGCCTCGGTCGTCACCGGTCTGTTCTTCGCGGCCTGCCTGTTCTTCACGCCGCTCACGGCGATCGTGCCGCAGGAGGTCGCGTCCGCCGCCCTCGTCGTCATCGGCGCCATGATGCTGATGAACGCCCGGCACGTGGACTGGGCCGACCGGGCCACCGCCGTCCCGGTGTTCCTGACGGTCGTCCTGATGCCGTTCACGTACACCATCACCACCGGTGTCGCCGCGGGCGTCATCTCCTACGTCGCCATCAAGACCGCCCAGGGCAAGGTGCGCGAGATCGGCGCCTTCATGTGGATTCTGGCGGCGGTGTTCCTCGTCTACTTCGCCCTCAACCCGATCGAGAGCTGGCTGGGCGTCCACTGACACTGACGCCCGTCGCAGCCTCGCCGCAGCCTCAAGGAGACCGAGACAGATGCTGGACATCGCCGAGGAGTTGAACCGGTGGGTCGGGCAGGGCCGTGACTTCGCAGTGGCCACCGTGGTGGCCGTCGGCGGCAGCGCGCCCCGGCAGCCCGGCGCCGCGCTCGCGGTGGACGCCGAGGGCACGGCGATCGGCTCGGTCTCCGGAGGCTGCGTGGAGGGCGCGGTCTACGAGCTGTGCGAACAGGCGCTGCGGGACGGCGAGACCGTCCTGGAGCGCTTCGGATACAGCGACGGCGACGCCTTCGCCGTGGGTCTGACCTGCGGCGGCGTCATCGACATCCTGGTCACCCCGGTGCGGGCCGGCGATCCGGTCCGTCCGGTCGTCGCGTCCGCGCTCACCGCCGCCGCGGGTGGGCAGGCGGCGGCGGTGGCGCGGATCGTGTCGGGGCCGCGCGAACTGACGGGCCGGGCCCTGCTGGTCCGCCCCGACGGCTCCTACGACGGTGGCTTCGGCGGCCATCCGGAACTGGACCGCTCGGTCGCCGCCGAGGCGGGCGCCTTCCTGGACGCCGGCCGAACGGGCACGCTGGAGATCGGAGAGCAGGGCTCACGCTGCGGCGCACCGCTCACGGTCCTGGTCGAGTCCTCGGTCCCGGCGCCCCGCATGATCGTGTTCGGCGCGATCGACTTCGCCGCCGCCCTGGTCCGCATCGGCAAGTTCCTCGGCTACCACGTCACCGTGTGCGACGCCCGCCCCGTCTTCGCGACCCGGGCGCGCTTCCCGGAGGCCGACGAGATCGCCGTCGAGTGGCCCCACCGCTACCTCGAGCGCACGGACGTCGACGGCCGCACGGTCCTGTGCGTCCTGACCCACGACGCCAAGTTCGACGTCCCCCTGCTGAAACTGGCGCTGCGGCTGCCCGTGGCGTACGTCGGTGCCATGGGCTCCCGGCGCACCCACCTGGACCGCAACGCACGCCTGCGGGAAGTCGGCGTCACCGAACTGGAGCTGAGCCGGCTGCACTCGCCGATCGGCCTGGACCTCGGGGCCCGTACGCCCGAGGAGACGGCCCTGTCGATCGCCTCGGAGATCGTCGCGGCCCGGCGCGGCGGCAGCGGGGTCTCGCTGACCGGGGCCCACACGCCGATCCACCACGAGCCGGAGTCGAAGGCGCTGGGGCGGATCGGGTCGGTGGCCTGAGCCCGGCTCAGCGGGCCACCCTTGGCTGCCGCCGGGGTGTCACGGACGTCGGAGCAAGCGGTTCAGGGCACGGCCGAACACGTATCGCGCCGAGGGCCGCAGTACGCCGTCGAAGAGCGACGGCAGGAGCCGGATCCGGATCTCCTCCCGCCAGACCACCCGGGTACGGCCCCCGGGCCCCGGCCGGACTTCCAGCTCCGCCCAGCCCAGTACCACCCGGCCCCGCTTCTCCAGGCGGCACATCCCCGGAGCCCCGTCCTCCGGCGGCTGCCACAGTGTGACCTCCATCGGGTCCTCGAAGGACAACGGCCCGACACCCGACCGGGCCACGACGACGGTCCCCGGGCCGGTGGGCGCGGGCGGTACCACCGAGACGCGCGTCAACGGCACCACCTCACCGTGCCGCCGCCACTGCGTGATCCGCCGCCACGCCTCGTCGAGGGGGAGCGGGACCGTACGTTCGAGCAGGATGTTCGCCACGCCACGATCGTAGGGACTCCCCACTGATCAGCGCCCCGCTCGCTCCCGGCTCACCCGCTCGGCCCAGCCCCGGCCCGCCGCGCGGCACGCGTGGGCTTCCCCTCGCGGGCAATGACCGGCATGGCTACGGAGCCACCCGCGCCACCGCCCCCGTCTCCAGGGCCGCCCACACGGTGCCGTCCGGGGTCGTCGTGATGCCGTGTGGTTCGGAGTGCGGGGAGGGGAGGGGGTGTTCGAGGAGTTTTCCCTTGGGGGTGAGGTGACCGATGCGGTTGGTGCCCCACTCGGTGAACCAGCAGTCTCCGGGGGAGGTCGCGGTGATGGCGTGGGGGCGGGAGGTGCGGTCGGGGAGGGGAAACTCCTCGATCCGGCCGTCCGTGGCGGCCTTGCCGACCTGGCCTGCCGCGATCTCGACGAACCACAGGTCCGTGCCGTCGCTGGTGATGCCGACCGGGGCGGCGTCCGGGGTGGGCAGCGGGTGCAGGCGGATGTCGCCGGTGACGGTGATGCGGCCGATGGCGTTGGCCTGGTTGAGCGTGAACCACAGGGCCCCGTCCGGGCCCGGGGTGATCGCCGAGGGGAAGGCGCCCGTCACCGGGAGGGCGAACTCGGTGATCTCGCCGCCGGTCGTCAGGCGGCCGATGCGGTCCGTGTTCATCTGCGTGAACCAGAGCGCGCCGTCCGGGCCGGCCGTGATGCCGTAGGGGCCGCAGTCGGGCGTCGGCAAGGCGAACGATTCCGTTTCGCCGGCGACCGTGACACGGCCGATCCGGTGGTCCGCGGAGCGGGTGAACCACAGGGCCCCGTCCGGCCCCGGTGCGATGACCATGGGGCGGCAGGACGGCGAGTCCAGCGCGTACTCCGTGAGCTCGCCGTCCAGGGTGAGACGCCCGATCCGGCCGCTGTGGACGAACGTGAGCCACAGGGCTCCGTCCGGCCCGGCCGTGATCCCGTACGGCCCGGCATCCCGGTCCGCCACGGCGAACTCCTGGACGACCGGAGAGTCAGAGTGCGACAACGGTTCTCCCTTCAGCGCCCTCGCACCCTCCCCGCGCGCGACGGCGGCCGCAACTCCTTTTCCCCGATAGGGCGTTGAGGCGTCCTACCGGTACACCTTCCCCGGCTCCGCCTTTCCGGGTGCCAGCAACTGCGGCACCGTCACGAACACGTACCCCCGTTCCTTGAGCGCGTCGATGATCCCCGGCACCGCCGGCACCGTGCCGTCGTAGATGTCGTGCAGCAGGATGATCCCGTCCCGGGACGCCTGGGCGAGGACGCGGCGGGTGATCAGGTCCGGGTCGGTCGTCGTGTAGTCCTTCGCCGTCACGCTCCACAGCACCTCGGCGAGGCCCAGCTCGCGGCAGATCTCGTGGACGGTGTCGTCGGTGCGGCCCTGCGGCGGGCGCATCAGGGTCGGGCGCTGTCCGGTGAGGCGCTCTATCTCCTGGTTGGGGCGTTCGAGCTCCTCACGTATCTCCTCGGGTCTGAGCCGGGTGAGGATTTTGTGGTCCCAGGTGTGGCTGGCCACTTCGTGGCCCTCGTCCGCCATCCGCCGCACCAGCTCCGGGTACTTCTCGATGTGCCGCTTCCCGAGGAGGAAGAAGGTCGCCGGGACCTGCTTCTCCTTCAGGATGTGCAGCAGGCGTGCGGAGTGCTCGCTCGGGCCGGCGTCGAAGGTGAGCGCGATGCACTTCGCCTCGCGGCAGTCGACGGTGCCGAAGCGCGCTGCCCGGACGTCCGCCGCCGCCTGTGCGCGGACGGCACTGGGAGCCGTGGCGTCGGGCCCTGAGCAGCCGCTCAGCGCCAGCGTCAGGGCGGCGGTCGCCGCGAGCGTTCCGGCCGTTCGGAACGCGATCCCCGTTTTCTTCATCTTCTTGGTCAGAGAAGGCATGCCGGGACTATACACAGAGTGTATAGTCCCGTTTCGCGATTTTCGGACCCCTTACCGAAACCCACCGGGCGGTGAGTTGTCTCCAAGTGTTTGAGACAGCCGCACCACGGCACCCGCGAGAAGCCGGAGTACGCCACACAGCTCGGGACGGAGGGCCGCAGCATGACCTCGTACGCCGTCGTCATCCCCACCCTCGTACGGGACACCCTCGCCGACTGTCTCGCCGCGCTCGCCGCCGCGACCGGGCCGCGCCCCGAGCAGATCGTCCTCGTCGACGACCGGCCCGAACCCGAACCCGGAAAGCTGGAACACCCGTTGAGCGTCCTCGGCGACCTGCGGGAGCGCACGACCGTGCTCATCGGCGGCGGACGCGGGCCCGCCGCCGCCCGCAACACCGGACTGCGGGCCGTGACCGCGCCGTGGACCGTGTTCCTCGACGACGACGTCCAGGTCGGGCCCCACTGGGCCGACCAACTGGCCGAGGACCTCGCCGAGGCGTCGCCCGACATCGCGGGCGTCCAGGGCGTCATCGCCGTCCCGCTGCCCGGCGAACGCCGCCCCACCGACTGGGAACGCGGCACCGCCGGACTCGCCCGCGCCCACTGGATCACCGCCGACATGGCCTACCGCACCGACGCCCTCAAGCAGGCCGGCGGCTTCGACGAACGCTTCCGGCGCGCCTTCCGCGAGGACGCCGACCTCGCGTTGCGCCTCCTCGACGCCGGCTGGCGCATCCGGCAGGGCCGCCGCGCCACCCGCCACCCCGTGCGCCCCGCCTCCCGCTGGGTGTCCGTGCGCCAGCAGCGCGGCAACGCCGACGACGCCCTCATGCGGCAGCTGCACGGACCCGACTGGTGGGACAAGGCGGTCGCGCCGCGCGGCCGGATCCGCAAGCACGCGGCGATCACCACCGCGGGCGTCGCCGCGTGCGCCCTCGCCGCCACCGGACACGGCCGGGCCGCGGCGGCCTGCGCGCTCGGCTGGGCGGCCGGCACGGCGGAGTTCGCCCGGGCCCGCATCGCGCCCGGCCCGCGCACCCGCGAGG
>KE354333.1 GCA_000415505.1 Streptomyces afghaniensis 772 | reverse complement strand
ACCGCGGCGGCCGAGGCCGCGACCGTACGGTCCGGGGACGGGCTGTACGAAGTGGCGACGCCGTGCAGTTCGGCGAGGCGGGACAGGTCCTCGGAAGGCGGTTCGGCCGGCCGGGGTGCGGTCATCTAGGACCTCGTGAAGTCCGGGACGAAGGCGGAGGGTTCGCTGGTCAGGGGGGCGGATTCGGCGAGCGGCGGCTCGCTGGTGAGGGGCTCGGCGTCGGGCAGCGGAGTCTCGCTGGTCAGCGGGGGCTCGGCGCAGGTGCTCTCGGAGCTGAAGACGCAGTAGTGGGGGTCTTCGTAGCGGGGATCGTCATAGTGGGGGTCGAGGTCGGCGGACGTGTCCGCCACGGGTTTGGACGGGGCCGGGAGCGGGAGGAAAGTCATCGCAGCCACGGGGGCCTCCTTGTCGGGTACGGCATTCAACGGTTATCGCAGCCCTACCCAGTCGACGCGAAGGCAGACACCCCAGGCCGGACATCGTGCTTCTGCTCACATTCCACTGCCCTCCACCCCTTCCAGATTCCGGCAATCCAGTGATAACGGCCACTCTCGTTGACACCTTCACCGGGCGGGTGGTGGGCTCGTTCTCCCGGTCGAACACACCTGGAGGGGGCCTGTGGGACTGCGGCGTGGGAAGCGGGCGGCGGCTCTCGCCGTCGCCGTCGTCGCCGGAACCCTGGGCGCCCCTTCCGCTGCGGTGGCGGCCCCTCCCGTCCCGGGCGCGACCGCCTCACCCACCGCCGACACCGCCGAGCCGGGCCTCTCGGTCTGGCCGCGCCCCCAGTCCCTGCGCGCGAACGGCGCACCGGTCGCGGTCACCGGCGAGGTCGCGCTGATCACCGGCCCATCGTCGGACAGGTACGCCCTCGAAACCCTGCGCGGGCTACTGCTGCAGGCCGGGGCCCGGCGCATCACGGACTCGGCCGGGCCCGGGGCGCTGGTCGTGCGGGTGCGGACGGAGCCCGTCCGCCGGGGCGACCGCCACGCCCTCCCGGCCGGGGGATACGAGCTGTCCGTGGGCGGGGGCGGCGTCTCCCTGACCGGCACCGGCGGGGACGGGCTGTTCCACGCGGTGCAGACCCTGCGGCAGCTCCTGCGTCCGGACGGGACGATCACGGCGGCCGTCGTACGCGACTGGCCCGGCACCGCCGTACGCGGTATCACCGAGGGCTTCTACGGCACCGCGTGGACGCGGCGGCAGCGGCTGGCGCAGGTCGACTTCATGGGGCGCACCAAGCAGAACCGCTATCTGTACGCCCCCGGGGACGACCTGTACCGGCAGGCGCGCTGGCGCGAGCCGTACCCGGCGGGGCAGCGCGCCGAGTTCCGGGAGCTGGCCGAGCGGGCGCGCCGCAACCACGTCACGCTCGGCTGGGCGGTGGCCCCGGGCCAGGCGATGTGTTTCGCGTCGGACGCCGACGTACGCGCGCTGACGCGCAAGCTCGACGCGATGTGGGCGCTCGGCTTCCGGGCCTTCCAGCTCCAGTTCCAGGACGTCAGCTACAGCGAGTGGCACTGTGACGCGGACGCCGACCGGTTCGGCTCCGGCCCGAGGGCGGCCGCGCGGGCGCAGGCCCGGGTGGCGAACGCGGTGGCCCGGCACCTGGCGGAACGGCACCCCGGCGCCGCCGGTCTGTCGCTGATGCCGACCGAGTACTACGAGGACGGCACGACCGACTACCGGCGGGCCCTGGCAGGCACGCTGGACCCGGGTGCCGAGGTGGCGTGGACGGGTGTCGGGGTGGTGCCCCGCACCATCACGGGCGGTGAACTGGCCGACGCCCGGGAGGCGTTCCGGCATCCGCTGGTCACGATGGACAACTACCCGGTCAACGACTACGAGCCCGGCCGTCTCTTCCTCGGCCCCTACCGGGGCCGCGAGCCGGCCGTCGCCACCGGCTCGGCCGCCCTGCTCGCCAACGCGATGCAGCAGCCCGAGGCGTCCCGCATCCCCCTGTTCACCGCCGCCGACTACGCCTGGAACCCGCGCGCCTACCGCCCCGGGGAGTCCTGGCGCGCCGCGATCGCCGACCTGGCGGGCGGCGACCGGCGCCGCGAGGAGGCCCTGACCGCACTCGCCGGGAACGACGCGTCGTCGGTCCTGGGCGAGGAGGAGTCGGCATACCTGCGCCCGCTGACCGAGGCGTACTGGCGGGCCCGTACGGCGGGTGGCGCCGCCGCGCGGCGGCTGCGCGAGGCGTTCACCGTGCTGCGCGAGCTGCCCCGGCGGCTGTCCGGAACCGGCCTCGGCTCCGAGGTCGCCCCCTGGTCGGAGCAGCTGGCGTACTACGGCGAGGCGGGCACGGCCGCGCTCGACATGCTGGACGCGCAGCGCGCCGGGGACGCGGCGGCGGCCTGGACGGCGTACCGCCGGCTCGGCGCGCTGCGGGCCCGGCTGGAGCCGGCGCCGGTCGAGGTCGGCACGGACGTCCTGGACCCCTTCCTGCAGCGGGCGCAGAAGGCCTACGCGGCCTGGTCGGGCATCCACCACGAGCCGCCCCGCAACCCCGGCGACGGCCGCACGCTGCGTTTCCCGCAACCGCGGGCGCTGACCGCCGTGACGGCCCTGACGGAGCCGGGCGCCGAGGGCGGCGTCGAGGTTCATGTGCCCGGGCAGGGCTGGCGGGAGGCGGGCCGGCTGGACCGGTCCGGGGCGACCGAGGTGCGGTTCTCGGCGCGAGCCGACGCCCTGCGGATCACCGGCCCCGCCCCCTCCCGCGTCCACCACCTCATCCCCTGGTTCGCCGACTCCCCCGCCACCTCCCTCGGGCTGCCGCGCGACCGCGCGGACGTGGAGACGGGCCGCACCGAGCGGCTGACGGCCCGGCTGGGCTCGCTGCGCCCGGCCGACGCCCGCGGCCGGCTCACCGCCGAGGCGCCGGAGGGCGTCCGGGTCCGGGTGCCGCAGGGCGGGCTGACGGTGCGGCGCGGCACGACGGTGGAGGTCCCGGTCGAGGTGACCGTGGAGCGCGGTGCGCCGATGCGGTCCTACGACATCCGGCTGGGGTTCGCGGGGGCGACCCGCACGCTCACCGTCCGGGCCTTCCCGCCCACCGGCGGACCCGACCTGGCGCGCACCGGCACGGCGCGCTCCTCGGGCGACGAGACGCCCGACTTCCCCGCGTCGGCGGCGAACGACGGCGATCCGGACACCCGCTGGTCGTCCCCCGTCGACGACGGGGCCTGGTGGCAGGTCGAACTGCCGCGTCCGGCGCGGCTCGGGCAGGTCGTGCTGCGCTGGCAGGACGCCCACCCCTCGGCGTACCGCGTCCAGGTCTCGCCGGACGGCCGCCGCTGGCGCACGGCGGCCGCGGTACGGGACGGCCGGGGCGGCCGGGAGAGCGTGCGCATGGACGAGCGCGACGTGCGCTTCGTACGGGTGCAGGGCGAGAAGCGGGCCACGCCGTACGGGTACTCGCTGTGGTCGGTGGAGGCGTACGCCGTCACGGACTGAACCCGCCCCTCGGGCACGGGCCGGGAAAATGGATCGCCAACTATTCACTCAGTACATGTACTCAGTACATAATGCTCGGCATGAGCACCCGCCACATCCTGCTGGGCCTGCTCGCCACGGGTCCGAGCCACGGCTACGACCTCAAGCGACGCCACGACGAACGCTTCCCGCAGGCCCGCCCGCTGGCCTACGGGCAGGTCTACACGACCCTGCAGCGCCTCGTCCGGGACGGCCTCGCGGAGATCGAGGGCACCGGCTCGGACGGCGGCCCGGAGCGGACCATGTACCGCGCCACGGACGAGGGGACGCGCGAACTGTCCCGCTGGGCCGGGGAGATCGCGGCGCCCGCGCCCTTCGTGGCGAACGAGCTGTTCGCCAAGGTCGTCGTGGCGATCCTCTCGGGCGGCGACCCGGCCGCGTATCTGAGCGCCCAGCGCGCCGCCCACATGGAACGGATGCGGGAGCTCACGGCGCTCAAGGCCGCGAAGGGCGCGGACCTCGCGACCGTGCTCTCGGCGGACTACGCCCTCAACCACCTCGACGCCGACCTCCGCTGGATGAGCACCACGGCGGCCCGGCTCACCACCCTGACCGCGGAGGTCGACGCAGCATGAGCAGACCCGTGCCTCTTCTCTCGGCGAGCGGCCTCACCAAGGCGCACGGCAGGACGCCCGCCCTGCGCGGCGCCTCGGTCGACCTGCACGCCGGGGAGATCCTCGCCGTGACCGGCGCGAGCGGCAGCGGGAAGTCGACGCTGCTGCACTGCCTGGCCGGGATCGTCCGGCCCGACGAGGGCTCGGTGACGTACGACGGCCGACGGCTGGCGGACCTGCCCGAGAAGCGGCTGAGCGAGCTGCGGCGGACCGAGTTCGGCGTGGTGTTCCAGTTCGGGCAGCTCATCCCCGAGCTGACGGCCCTGGACAACGTCGCCCTGCCGCTGCTGCTGGCCGGCACCGACCGCGCCCGGTCCCGCACCCTGGCCGGTGAGTGGCTGGAGCGGTTCGGCGTGCGCGGGCAGCAGGACCTGCGGCCGGGCGAGATGAGCGGCGGCCAGGCCCAGCGGACCGCGCTGGCCCGGGCCCTGGTCACCGGCCCGAGAGTGGTCTTCGCCGACGAGCCGACGGGGGCCCTGGACTCGCTCTCCGGCGAGCAGGTCATGACGGCCCTGGTCCACACGGCCCGCGAGTCGGGCACGGCGGTCCTGCTGATCACCCACGACGCCCAGGTGGCGGCGTACGCGGACCGCGAGGTCCAGCTGCGGGACGGTGCCGTGGCGCCGCTGGGGGTGACGGCATGAAGGCCCTGCGTGCCGATCTGCGCCTCGCCTGGGAGCTCACCCGTGGTTCCGACCGCGGGGAGTGGTGGCGGGTGGCGCTGACGGCGACGGGCGCCGCGCTCGCGACGGGGTTCGCGCTGGCCGCCGTCGCCTTGGCCTCCCTGCGCGGCAGCTACCGGGTGTCCGTCGCCGCGGGCCTGCTGGACGAGCCGGGTACGCGGTCCGGTGTGATCGTCGGCCTGCTGCTCCTGCTCGTGCCGGTGCTGGGGTTCCTCGGCCAGTGCGCCCGGGTCGGCGCCGTGCACCGCGACCGGCGGCTGGCCGGGCTGCGGCTGGCCGGGGCGACGCCCTGGCAGGTGCGGCGGATCGCCGCGCTGGAGACCGGGCTGGCCTGTCTGCTGGGCTCGGCGGTCGCCACCGTCTGCACGGTGCTGCTCCTGCTGCGCCAGTGGGACCGGCCCACCGCCCTGGCCTGGGTGGGGATCACCCTGGTCGCCGTCGCCGTACCGGTGCTGGGCGCGGCGTCCGGCGCACTGGCGCTGCGCCGGGTCGTGGCCTCCCCGCTCGGCTGGGTGCGCCGGGTCGGGCCGCGCGGCGGACGGGGGCCCGGGCTGCTGTTCCTGGCCGGGGTGCTGCTCGTCGGGGTGCTGGCGCTGCTGACCGTGGGCACGACGTCCCCGGCCGCCTCCAACCGGCCGAACGGCGGGCCGCCGCTGCAGCTCATGGGCGTGGTCCTCGCGGTCGGCGCGGGCGCGGTGTGGCTCTCCGGGGCCACCGCGAAGGCGACCGGGCGGATCCTCGCGGTCCGGGCCCGGTCGGCGGCGACGCTGATCGCGGCGGAACGACTGCGCGACGACCCCTGGTCGGCCGCCCGGACGCACGCGGCGGTGCTGCTGGTGACGGTCGTGGGCACCGGCTTCCTGGGCATCCGGCAGGTCATGAGCGACGTGGTGCGCACCCAGCGCTTCTCCGCACCCGCGTCCTACTACACCACCGGCCTCGACCTCACCGGCGCCGCGATCGCCAT
Source organism: Streptomyces afghaniensis 772 (assembly GCA_000415505.1). GTDB lineage: Bacteria > Actinomycetota > Actinomycetes > Streptomycetales > Streptomycetaceae > Streptomyces > Streptomyces afghaniensis. The sequence continues at coordinate 2,430 of KE354333.1, read as the reverse complement.
CGCCTTCGCGATCACCCTGTCCGGCCTCGCCGTCGGCACCGCAGAGTCCCTGGCCACCCGCCGCCGGGGCCTGGCCGCGCAGGCCGCCGCCGGGGTGCCGCGCACGGTGCTCGGCCGGGCCCTGCTGCTGGAGACCGCGCTGCCGCTCGCCCCCGCCGTGCTGCTCTCGGGCCTGGGCGGGACGGCCATCGGCACGTGGTACGCCCTGCTCGCCGGCCGGCCGGTGCCCTGGGCGATCACCCTGGTGCCGGTCGCCGTCTACGCCGCCTGCCTGCTGGCCGCGGCCACCTCGCTGCCCCTGCTGCGCCGCTCGCTGCGCCCGGGGGAGCTGCGGTACGCGTGAGCGCCCTCCGCATGACGGGCCGGCCCGGGGGAACGGGGTTCCCCGGGCCGGTCGGCCGGCCGCACGCGGCAATACGAAGGCCCGGATCCTCGTCAGGCGGAGATGCCGTCGATCCGGGCCAAGGCGTCGTCCGCGCCGTACGGCTGCAAGTACGGCAGCCAGCGCGGGTCCCTATGGCCGGTCCCGATGATGCGCCAGGCCAGGCCGGAGGGCGGAGCGGGTTTGTGGCGCAGCCGCCAGCCGATCTCGAAGAGGTGACGGTCGGCCTTCACGTGGTTGCAGCGGCGGCAGGACGCCACCACGTTGTCCCAGACGTGCTTGCCCCCGCGGCTGCGCGGGATGACGTGGTCGACGCTGGTTGCGACGCCACCGCAGTACATGCACCGGCCCCCGTCACGGGCGAACAGCGCCCGGCGGGTCAGAGGAACGGGCCCCCGATAGGGAACCCGGACGAATCGCTTGAGCCGGACCACGCTGGGTGCGGGGACTGTGACGGTCGCGCTGTGCAGATAGGCGCCGGATTCCTCGAGGCATACGGCCTTGTTCTCGAGGACGAGGACGAGCGCGCGGCGGAGCGGTACGACACCTAGCGGCTCGTACGACGCGTTGAGGACCAGGACGTGCGGCACGGATGCCTCCTTGGACGCCGGCGGCGCGTGGCTCGCGCCGGGACGATTCGTAGCCAGTCTCTCCTCATGCCTGGTGAAAGCGCCACCATGTCCCCGTAACGGGCTGGGAGTGTTTTCGACCACATCTGATTCATCCCCCGGATCATGGCCTGTTCAAGCCCAGGTGAGCACGGTCTCTCCTTCACACATCCGGCAAGGGCACACACAATGCCCCGTTAGTGTGGTGGTTCTGCCCCTTCGGTGACCCAGTCGTGACCTTGACCCCCCTGAACCACCGCGCCGGGGCAGACCGCTGCACCTGGAGGTACCTGCCGTGTCCTTGTCCGCCGCCCTGCTCGCCGCCGGTCCGTCGCCGTCGCCGACTCCCTCGGACACACAGACCCCGAGAGTGCCCTCGCTCCAGGACGCCCAGGAGAAGGCGACGAACGCCGCGGGCTGGGTCGAGCAGAACTGGTCGACGTGGCTCGCGATCGGCCTGCGGGTCCTGCTGATCGTGGTGATAGCGGCCGTGCTGAGGGTCGTCGTCCGGCGCGCGATCACCAAGCTGATAGACCGCATGAACCGGACCGGCCAGTCCGTGGACGGCTCCGGGCTCGGCGGGCTGCTGGTCAACGTCGAGCGCCGTCGCCAGCGCTCGCAAGCGATCGGCTCGGTGCTGCGCTCGGTGGCATCCTTCCTGATCATGGGCACGGCCGCGCTGATGGTCCTGGGCACCTTCCAGATCAACCTGGCCCCGCTGCTGGCCTCGGCCGGTGTGGCCGGTGTGGCGATCGGTTTCGGCGCCCGCAACCTGGTCACGGACTTCCTCTCCGGCGTCTTCATGATCCTGGAGGACCAGTACGGCGTCGGCGACACCATCGACGCGGGCGTCGCCTCCGGCGAGGTGATCGAGGTGGGCCTGCGCGTGACCAAGCTGCGCGGTGACGGCGGCGAGATCTGGTACGTCCGCAACGGCGAGGTCAAGCGCATCGGCAACCTGTCCCAGGGCTGGGCGACGGCCAACGTCGACGTCACGGTCCACGCCGGTGAGGACCTGGACAAGGTCAAGGCGACGCTGGACGAGGTCGCCGAGAAGCTGAGCGCCGAGGAGCCCTGGAACGAGCTGCTGTGGGGCCCGATCGAGGTCCTCGGCCTGGACAGCGTCCTGCTGGACTCCATGGTCGTGCGCATCTCCGCCAAGACCATGCCCGGCAAGTCCCTGACCGTGGAGCGCGAGCTGCGCTGGCGCATCAAGCGGGCCTTCGACGCGGCGGACATCCGGATCGTCGGCGGGGCCACGGCCACGGCCGAGGAGACGCCCGCCGACCCGACGGCGGGGATGGCGCCCCCGTCGGTGTACGCGAACTCGTCGTCCCCGCAGTCGGCGGCGGCGTCCCCGCTCACGCCCGTCGCACCGCCGACGAGCACCACGAAGTAGCCGGCCCGCAGCACGAAGGGGGCGCACCCGGGCTTCCGGGT
>KE354332.1 GCA_000415505.1 Streptomyces afghaniensis 772 | reverse complement strand
GGAGGCCGCGGGCCTCGTCCTCGGCCACCGGCACCACCGAAGGCCGGCCGGGCCCGAACGCCCAGCTGTACGAGGTCAACCCGGCGGCCGGTTACGCCGCCGGGCTCGACGTCACCCCCCAGCGGATCCTCGCCGCGGTCGCCGACATCACCGGCCGTACGGTCGGCCGCCACGAGCTGCCCACCCCCGGCAGGCGCACCGGCACCCCGGTCGTCCAGCAGGTCACCGACGCCCTGGACGGCGCTGTGAAGGCGGCGGGCCTCGCCCGGGACGACATCCACCGGCTCGTGATCGGCACCCCCGGCGCCTTCGACCCCACCACGGGCCGCCTGCGCTACGCCTCCCACCTCCCCGGCTGGCACTCCCCCACCCTGCTGGACGAGCTCGCCGCCGCCCTGCCGATGCCGTTCGAGTACGAGAACGACGTCAACCTGGTCGCACTCGCCGAACAGCGCCTCGGCGCGGCCCGGGACCACACGGACTTCGTGCTGCTGTGGAACCAGGAGGGCCTGGGCGCCGCCCTGGTCCTGGGCGGCCGGCTGCACCGCGGCTGGACCGGCGGCGCCGGCGAGGTCGGCTTCCTGCCGGTGCCGGGCACGCCCCTGGTCCGCCAGGTCACCAAGGCCAACAGCGGCGGCTACCAGGAGCTGGCCGGTTCCCAGGCCGTCCCCAGGCTGGCCCGCGAACTCGGCATCGAGGACATCCCCGCGGGCCCGTACGCCGAGGCCGCCGCACACCTGGTGGCCCGGGCCGCGGAGAGGGACGACGAACCGCACCGCCGCCTCCTGCGGACCTACGCGACCCGGCTGGCCACCGGTCTGGCCTCCCTCGTCTCGGTCCTCGACCCCGAGCTCGTCGTGCTGAGCGGCGCGGCCCTCACCTCGGGCGGCGACACGCTGCGCACCCTCGTCCAGGCCGAGCTGGAGGAACTGGCCGCGTCCCGCCCACGCCTGGTCGTGGGCGACGTCCGTGAACACCCCGTGCTGCGCGGCGCACTGGAGAGCGCGCTCGCGACCACGCGCGACGAGGTCTTCGACACCTCCCGCTGACCCCACCCCCCTCCCCGGTATTTCCCTTCTTCCCCCGTACCTCAGGGAGCTCTGCCATGCCCGGAACATCCAGAAAAGCGGCCATCGCCCTCGCCGCCTCCGCCTCCATCGCCCTCCTCGCCACGGCCTGCACGGGCCAGGCGGACTCCGGCGCCTCCGACGACGCCTCCAAGGAGACGACCCTGAACTTCTGGCACGCCTGGAGCGCGCCCTCCGAGGCGAAGGCCGTCAAGGAGCTGGTCGCCGGCTTCGAGAAGACGCACCCCAACATCCATGTGAACGTCGTCGGCAACATGACCGACGACAAGATCAACCAGGCCCTCCGCACCGGCGGCGGCAAGGCCCCGGACGTGATCTCGTCGTTCACCACGAACAGCGTCGGGAGGTTCTGCTCCTCCGGCGCCCTGGTGGACCTGAACCCGTTCTTCGAGAAGTCGGGCATCGCCCCGGAGAAGACCTTCCCGAAGGCGATGAACGAGTACACGCAGTTCGAGGGCAACCGCTGCGCGGTCCCCCTCCTCGGCGACGCGTACGGCCTCTACTACAACAAGACGGCGTTCGAGAAGGCCGGCATCGCCGGCCCGCCGAAGACCTGGTCCGAGTTCGAGAAGACCGCCGAGAAGCTGACGATCCCCCAGGGCGAGTCCTACAAGCAGCTCGGCTTCATGCCGAACTACCACGGCTGGGAGACCACCACCGAGCACTACCTCGGCCAGTTCTCCCCGACGTACTTCGACAAGGACGGCAAGTCGAACGTGGCCAAGGACCCCGCCTTCGAAAAGGCCTTCACGGTCCAGAAGAAGCTGGTCGACGCCCTCGGCGGCTACCGCAAGCTGGAGACCTACCGCTCCAAGCTCGGCGACGAGTGGGGCCCCAAGCACCCCTTCCACACCGGCCAGGTCGCCATGCAGCTCGACGGCGAGTGGCGCCTCGGCATGGCTCTGGACACCAAGCCGAAGTTCGAGATCGGCGTGGCCCCGCTGCCCGTCCCCGACGACCAGGCCGACCAGTACGGCAAGGGCTACATCACCGGCACCATCGCCGGCATCGCGGCGACCAGCACCAAGCAGAACGCGGCCTGGGAGCTGGTGAAGTACATGACCACCGACACGGACGCGGTGGTGAACTTCTCCAACGCCATCCACAACGTGCCCTCCACGCTCGCGGCCCTGAAGTCCCCGAACCTGAAGTACGACCCGCGCTTCAAGACGTTCCTGGAGATCGCCGCCAACCCGGACTCCACCACCGCCCCCGCCTCCGTCAACGGCGGCGTCTACCTCACCACGATCCAGGAGTTCGGCTACGACTACGAGAGCGGCAAGGCCACCGACCTCAAGGCCGGCCTGAAGAAGACGGCCCGGCAGATCGACACGGACATCGCGCAGGCGAAGTAAGCCATGAGCACCGTGAAAACCGTGAACACCGCGAGCACCTACACACTGCGCGCGAAACACCGCCGTTCGACGCTGCGCACCCTCGCCTTCCTCTCCCCCTGGCTGATCGGCTTCTCGGTCTTCTTCGCCTACCCCCTGATCTCCACCGTCTACTTCTCCTTCATGCACTACGACGGCTTCAAGCCGCCGGTGTGGTCGGGCACGAAGAACTGGACGTACGTCTTCGAGCACTACCCGTTCTTCTGGCCCGCCCTGCGCAACACCCTGTGGCTGGTCCTCGTCATGGTCACGCTCCGGGTCGCCTTCGGCCTGGGCGTGGGCCTGCTGATCACCAAGATCAAGACGGGGACGGGTGTCTTCCGCACCTTCTTCTACCTGCCGTACCTGGCGCCGCCCGTGGCGGCCACCATGGCCTTCGCCTTCCTCCTCAACCCCGGCACGGGCCCGGTCAACTCGATCCTGGAGAAGACCGGGCTCCCCGCCCCCGGCTGGTTCAACGACCCCGCCTGGTCGAAGCCGGCCCTCACCCTGCTGGCCCTGTGGGGCATCGGCGACCTGATGGTCATCTTCATGGCCGCGCTGCTGGACGTACCGAAGGAGCAGTACGAAGCGGCCGAACTGGACGGCGCGACCCCCTGGCAGCGCTTCCGGTACGTCACGCTCCCGAACATCTCCCCGATCGTCATGTTCGCGGTCGTCACCGGCGTGATCCAGACCATGCAGTACTACACACAGCCGCTGATCGCCGGAAAGGTCGCCTCGGGCGTGATCCAGGGCGCGGGCACCCAGTTCGAGCCCGGCTATCCGGACAAGTCGACCCTCACTCTCCCCCAACTCGTCTACAACCTGGGCTTCCAGCGCTTCGACTACGGCTCCGCCTGTGTGGTCGCCCTGGTCCTCTTCGCCCTCTCCATGGCCTTCACCGCACTGCTCATGCGCCGCAAGGGCGGTCTGATCCAGGCAGGTGAACGATGACACAACTACTGGACAAGCCACTGGAGTCGAAGGCACCGCCCTCTCCCGCGGAACGCACGGCTCACCGCAGGGCGTTCCTGGAGTGGATCGCGATCCACTCCATGGGCGTCGCGGCGGCCCTCTTCTTCACCCTCCCCTTCCTCTTCGTCTTCCTCACCTCACTCATGAGCGACAGCCAGGCGCTCAGCCGCGACCTGATCCCGCACACCTGGGAATGGGACAACTACCGCAGGGTCTTCGACACCCCGGGCTTCCTCACCTGGTGGCGGAACACCCTGTTCTACGCGGTCCTGGGCACGGCGCTCACGGTGATCTCCTCGATCCCGGTGGCCTACGCCCTGGCGAAGTTCCGCTTCCGGGGCCGCAGCCTCGCCCTGATGCTGGTCATCTCGATGATGATGCTGCCGCCGCAGGTGATCATCATCCCGATGTACCTGTTCTGGGCGAAGCAGCTCGACCTGTCCGGCACGCTCTGGCCGCTGATCATCCCCATGGCGTTCGGCGACGCGTTCTCGATCTTCCTGCTGCGCCAGTTCCTCACCACGATCCCCGACGAGTACCTGGACGCGGCCAAGGTGGACGGCTGCGGCGACCTGCGCACCCTCCTGAAGGTCGTCCTCCCGATGGCGAAACCGGGCATAGCCGCAGTGGCCCTCTTCCAGTTCTTCTACGCGTGGAACGACTACTTCGGACCCCAGATCTACGCCTCGGAGAACCCGGGCGCCTGGACCCTCTCCTACGGCCTGGAGTCCTTCAAGGGCGCCCACCACACCGACTGGAACCTCACCATGGCCGCCACCGTCCTGGTGATGGCCCCCGTGATCCTCGTGTTCTTCTTCGCCCAGAAGGCGTTTGTAGAGGGTGTCACGCTCACAGGAGTAAAGGGTTAGACACATGAAACTCACCGTGGTCGGCGGAGGCTCGACCTACACCCCCGAACTCGTGGACGGCTTCGCCCGCCTGAGGGACACCCTGCCCGTCGAGGAACTGGTCCTGATGGACCCCGCGCAGGACCGCCTTGACCTGGTCGGCGGCCTCGCCCGCCGCATCTTCGCCCGCCAGGACCATCCCGGCCGCATCACCACCACGACCGACCTCGACCGGGCGGTGGACGGCGCGGACGCGGTCCTCCTGCAACTCCGGGTCGGCGGCCAGGCGGCCCGCGAGCAGGACGAGACCTGGCCCCTGGAATGCGGCTGCGTGGGCCAGGAGACCACCGGCGCCGGCGGCCTCGCGAAGGCCCTGCGCACGGTCCCGGTCGTCCTGGACATCGCGGACCGGGTACGCCGCACGAACCCGCACGCCTGGATCATCGACTTCACCAACCCGGTCGGCATCGTGACCCGCGCCCTGCTCCAGGCCGGCCACAAGGCGGTGGGCCTGTGCAACGTGGCGATCGGCCTGCAGCGCAAGTTCGCGGGCCTGCTGGGCGTCGAGCCCCCGGAGGTCCACCTGGACCACGTGGGCCTCAACCATCTCACCTGGGAGACGGGAGTACGCCTCGGCGGCCCGGAAGGCGAGGACGTCCTGCCCAAGCTGCTCACCGACCACGGCGACACGATCGCGGCGGACCTGCGCCTCCCCCGCCCCCTCTTCGACCGCCTGGGCGCGGTCCCCTCCTACTACCTGCGCTACTACTACGCGCACGACGAAGTCGTACGAGAACTCGGGACGAAGCCCTCCCGCGCAGCCGAAGTGGCCGCCATGGAACGCGAACTGCTCACCCTGTACGCCGACCCGTCCCTGGACGAGAAGCCGGCCCTGCTCGCCAAGCGGGGCGGCGCGTACTACTCGGAGGCGGCGGTGGACCTGGCGGCGGCCCTGCTGGGTGGCGGCGGTACCCCGTACCAGGTGGTGAACACGTACAACCGGGGCACGCTGACGTTCCTCCCCGACGACGCGGTGATCGAGGTACAGGCGGCGGTGGGCCCGCAGGGAGCCACTCCCCTCCCGGTCCCCTCCGTCGACCCCCTCTACGCGGGCCTGATGGCCAACGTGACGACGTACGAGGACCTGGCCCTTCAGGCGGCTCTGCACGGCGGCCGGACCCGCGTCTTCCGGGCCCTCCTCTCGCACCCCCTCATCGGCCAGTACGAATACGCCGAGGCGCTCACCGACCGACTCGTCGCACACAACCGGGAGCACCTCGCGTGGGCCTGACCGCACGTGTCCTCGCCATCGACGCCGGCAACAGCAAGACGGACGTCGCGATCGTGACGGCGGACGGAGAGGTCCTGGCCACGGCACGCGGCGGCGGCTTCCGCCCGCCCGCGGTCGGCCTGGACACGGCGATGACCACTCTCACCCACACGGTCACCCAGGCCCTGTCCACCGCCGGACTCACCGCGGTCGACCACGTCTCGGCGTGCCTCGCCAACGCCGACTTCCCGGTCGAGGAGGACCGGTTGGCGGCCGCGCTGCGCGCTCGCGGCTGGGGCGCGACGGTGACGGTCCGGAACGACACCTTCGCCATCCTCCGGGCCGGTGTGACGGAACCCCGGGGTGTCGCGGTCGTCTGCGGCGCGGGCATCAACTGCGTCGGCATGCGCCCCGACGGCCGCACGGCCCGCTTCCCGGCACTCGGCAGGGTCTCGGGCGACTGGGGCGGCGGCTGGGGCCTGTCGGAGGAGGCCCTGTGGCACGCGGCCCGCGCGGAGGACGGCCGCGGGCGCCCCACAGCCCTGGCCCGCACCCTCCCCGCCCACTTCGGCCTGCCGTCCATGTACGCCCTCATCGAGGCGCTGCACCTGGGCGACGTAGAACAATCCCGTCGCCACGAACTGACGCCGGTGCTCTTCGCGACGGCGGCGGACGGCGACCCGGTCGCCCGCACGATCGTCGAGCGGCAGGCGGACGAGGTGGTCGCGATGGCCGTGGTGGCCCTGACCCGCCTGGACCTGCTGGACGAGCCGACGCCCGTCCTCCTGGGCGGCGGGGTCCTGGCCGCCCAGCACGCGCAGCTGAACGGCAGGATCGCCGACGTGCTGTCCGACCGGGCGCCCAAGGCGATCCCGCAGGTGGTCACGGCCGGCCCTGTCCTGGGGGCGGCGCTGCTGGGGCTGGACGAGGTGGGAGCCGGGGAGGGGGCGCAGGAGCGGTTGCGGGCGCACTTCAGGGCGTGAGAGAGGCCCGGCCGCGAGACCGGCCGGGGCCCTGCGGGACAACGGAGATGGACAGACGAAGACGCCCGAACACGCGAGGGCGCATACTAGGGGCAATGACAAAGCCTGCTGCACCGAAGCGCCATCTGCCCACCAGCCCCTTCAGGGCCCCGGTCATTCCAGCTCCCAAGCACTTCGCTGTGGGCGACCAGGTCACACACGACATGTACGGCCTCGGCCGGGTCATCGGCATCGAGGACGGAATCGCGGTCCTCGTGGATTTCGGCTCCGCCCAGCACCGGATCCTGAGCCCGTACGCCAAGATGACCAAGCTCTGACACCGCTGTGCCCGGTCACGGCACACCAGGTCCCTCCCGGGGCTTGGCACCAGAAGGAGACCTCCCATCGATCTGACCTCGCTCTTCTCCGCCCCGGAAGGGGCACCCCACGGCACGGCCACGGCCTCGCCTCCTCCCACCACGAACCCCTTCCAGGCCCCGGACTTCGGAGAGGACGACGGCGCGACAGCACCGGAACCCCTCAACGGCGACCGGCACTGACACCAAACCTGTCACGCGAGGGCATGAAAGCGCCCCTCACCAGCGGTTTCGTTGCCGATGAGGGGCCGTGGAACACGCTGCCGCGTTTCCGAGCTACAGCACGCGCAGAGCCTGGTCGACATCCCGCTCTCGCCTGGCCAGCGCATGCAGCACGGCCTGATCCCCGTGCCGGTCCCGGGCGGCTGCGACGAGGACGTCCACCGCTACGGCGACTGCGTCGCCGGGCGCCCGGCGATCACTGCCCACGCTGAGCGCGAGGTCTTCGATGTGCACCGCCAGCTCGACACAGCGGGTCTGCAGGTAGCCGTCGAGCAGCATCTCTTCTCCCGGCCGGTGGAGGACCTCCACCCGTCGGTCGGCCGGCTCCGTGCTCAGCCGTCGCGTCAGCCGCTCCCACGCCACCCGTGCCTGCTCGGCGACGGCATCGGGTCCGGCCGCGGCTGTCTCCTCGCTGCGGGCACGCACCCCGACATTCAGTGCCGATTCCGGCTTCGACGTGCCGACGAGTCGCGCGTAGTACCGCACCGGCGACACCGGTTCGGCGCCGAGCACCTTGCCGTCGAGGAACCACTCCACCTGCAGGACGCTCCGAGCTAGGTGACCGGCCAGGCCGCCCACCGACATCCCGGCGAGCACGGACTCGTCCTTCCAGCAGCGGGCCACCTGCTCGGTGCCCAGCAGCTCCACGGCCCGCTCGGCCGCATGCAGATACACGTTCCGTATCTCATCTGTCATGCGGGCATCGTCCCAAAGCAAGATCACCACGGCTGGTATGTCCACGCCATGGACCGACGGCCTCGAAGACCATCAAGACTCCGCCGACCGCGGCGGGTAACCAGCGCTGCGTGGTGGTCAGCGCTCCCAGTTCTCCTCGCCCCCGGGCCCGACCGTGATCGGCTCGACTCCGTGCCCGATGAGACGCCAGGACACGAACTGCGGGTCCGGGCCCACCCATAGCCCCGCACCGTCTTCAAAGTCGATGACCAGCACACCGCGGTCGCGGACATCGACCGTAACCACGGTCTGCCCGAAGAGCGCCAGAACGGGGGCGAGACTCACACCGGTGCCGGGGTCCAGCTCGTGCCACTCACCGGCAGCGTCCCGGAACAGAAACGGCGTATCCAACACCAACTCGGCACCCAGCCGGTACCCCTCGTCCGGGTCCAAGGCACCGAAACTCAGCCGAACCTGCAGATCAAACGCGGTGCTGTCCACCCGAGCACCGATCAACGCCGTAGGAACCTTCACCCTGCCTCCCCCCACGTCCTCAGCACGCCGCCAACCTATGACTCGACGTCCGCTGACGCAGCCCAAATCCCAGCGGCGTGCCCTCACGGCCACCGCGCCGTAGGTGCGACCACCCGGCGCTCGCGTCTCGGCCCTACAGAGCTGTGCAGAGCCAAGTGGCGAGAATTGAGAAGTCGGCGTCGGTGAGGCCCTTGACGGGATCGACGCGGTGGAGAAGTGACGGCCCGGGGTGGCCGGCAGCGACCCACTGACGATCCATGCCGCTGATCTCGTCGTCGACCCAGATGAACGGCCGGCCGTCGGCCCACTCAACAAGGGGGCGGGTCTTCCAGTGCAGGCCCCGCGGGCCTTCGCCGGCACCGACATCCGGCCACTCCACCACGGGTAGCAGTGGTAGCCCGATGCGCGGGGCGACGACCTCGTTCGCCTCCTCCATCCAGGTCGAGGCCCATACGAGAGGGCAGCCCAAGGCCATGAGGCGCGCCCCGATCGTGGGGTCAAGCCGCGTCAGCAGTGGATTCCCCTTGTCGACAGGCGTCGAGGCGTCGGCCCCAGGGGCCCGTGCGTGACCGGACGACGACCCGAACGGGATGAGTGGGCCATCGACGTCGAGGAAGAGCAAGGGGCGCTTCGCTGCGCTGGTCACGGCGGCACGATAGCCCGGCGCGGTGGAGGAGTGCCCCGTCGGCCTGGGCCGCCCCTGGGCCGCGCGAGGGCGGCCAACGGCCACCGGCAGTGACCGGCGAGTCTCAGCCACCACCCCCGAAGCCCCAGGTCAGAGCCCCCCGGCCATACGCGTTTCCACCCAGGGGTGGCGGTACGGCAAGATGGGGTGTATCTGCCCACTGCCGTATTCAAGCTGCCGGACGGTTTCTCTTGGCTGAGTTCATTTACACCATGCGCAAGGCGCGTAAGGCGCACGGCGACAAGGTGATCCTCGACGACGTGACGACCAGCTTCCTCCCGGGAGCGAAGATCGGCGTCGTCGGCCCGAACGGCGCCGGCAAGTCGACGATCCTGAAGATCATGGCCGGCATCGAGCAGCCGTCCAACGGTGACGCCTTCCTCACCCCCGGTTACACGGTCGGCATCCTGCTCCAGGAGCCCCCGCTGACCGAGGACAAGACCGTCCTGGAGAACGTCCAGGAGGGTGTCGCCGAGATCAAGGGCAAGCTCGACCGGTTCAACGAGATCGCCGAGCAGATGGCGACCGACTACACCGACGAGCTCATGGACGAGATGGGCAAGCTCCAGGAGCAGCTCGACCACGCCAACGCCTGGGACCTCGACGCCCAGCTCGAGCAGGCCATGGACGCCCTGGGCTGCCCGGCCGGCGACTGGCCCGTCACCAACCTGTCCGGCGGTGAGCGCCGCCGCGTCGCGCTGTGCAAGCTGCTGCTGGAGCAGCCCGACCTGCTGCTGCTCGACGAGCCCACCAACCACCTCGACGCCGAGTCCGTGAACTGGCTGGAGCAGCACCTGGCCAAGTACCCGGGCACCGTCGTGGCGGTCACCCACGACCGGTACTTCCTCGACAACGTCGCCCAGTGGATCTGCGAGGTCGACCGCGGCCGCCTCTACCCCTACGAGGGCAACTACTCGAAGTACCTGGAGACCAAGGCCGCCCGCCTCAAGGTCGAGGGCCAGAAGGACGCCAAGCGGCAGAAGCGCCTCAAGGAAGAGCTCGAGTGGGTGCGGTCGAACGCCAAGGGGCGGCAGGCCAAGTCCAAGGCGCGCCTCGCCCGCTACGAGGAGATGGCCGCCGAGGCCGACAAGATGCGGAAGCTGGACTTCGAGGAGATCCAGATCCCGCCGGGCCCGCGCCTGGGCAACGTCGTCGTCGAGGTCAACAACCTCAGCAAGGCCTTCGGTGAGAAGGTCCTCATCGACGACCTCAGCTTCACCCTGCCGCGGAACGGGATCGTCGGCATCATCGGCCCGAACGGCGCCGGCAAGACGACCCTGTTCAAGATGATCCAGGGCATCGAGCAGCCCGACTCGGGCGAGATCAAGGTCGGCGACACCGTCAAGATCTCGTACGTCGACCAGAGCCGCGAGAACATCGACCCCAAGAAGACCCTGTGGGCCGTCGTCAGCGACGAGCTGGACTACATCAATGTGGGCCAGGTCGAGATGCCGTCGCGCGCGTACGTCTCCGCCTTCGGGTTCAAGGGCCCGGACCAGCAGAAGCCGGCCGGTGTGCTCTCCGGCGGTGAGCGCAACCGCCTGAACCTCGCGCTCACCCTCAAGCAGGGCGGCAACCTGCTGCTCCTCGACGAGCCGACGAACGACCTCGACGTCGAGACCCTGAGCAGCCTGGAGAACGCGCTGCTGGAGTTCCCGGGTGCGGCCGTGGTCGTCTCCCACGACCGGTGGTTCCTGGACCGGGTCGCCACGCACATCCTCGCCTACGAGGGCGAGTCCAAGTGGTTCTGGTTCGAGGGCAACTTCGAGTCGTACGAGAAGAACAAGATCGAGCGGCTCGGCCCGGACGCCGCGCGTCCGCACCGCGCCACCTACAAGAAGCTGACCCGGGGCTGATCTTGCGGCACATCTACCGCTGCCCGCTGCGCTGGGCGGACATGGACGCGTACGGCCACGTCAACAACGTGGTGTTCCTCCGCTACCTGGAGGAGGCCCGTATCGACTTCCTGTTCCGCCCGGAGAAGGACTTCAAGCAGGGGTCCGTGGTGGCACGCCATGAGATCGACTACAAGCGGCAGCTGGTCCACCGGCACCACCCGGTGGACATCGAGCTGTGGGTCACGGAGATCAGGGCGGCGTCCTTCACCCTCACCTACGAGGTGAAGGACGACGACGTGGTCTACGTCCGGGCCTCGACGGTGATCGTGCCGTTCGACTTCGAGGCACAGCGCCCGCGCCGCCTCACCTCGGAGGAACGCGAGTTCCTCCGGGAGTACAAGGACGACGACGAGGAGGAGGCCGTCGCCGCATGACGGTGCTCCACCTCGCCGACGAGGGGGAGGCGGCGGACCTCGCGGCCTTCCTCTCCCGGCTGCTCCACTACGACCGCGGGGCCGCGGTGCGCCTCCAGGCGGCCGGCACCGCGCTCGCCGTGTTCGGCCGGCCGCCGTCCTTCGAGGTGCTGGCCGTACGCGCGGTACGGCTGGCGAAGCCGTACGAGGACGGGCTCGACGTCACGCTGGACGTGACCGTGTCCGCCGGTGAGCTGCTGGAGTCGGTGGACGAGCAGGGCGCCACGGCCGTCGTGCCGGGCTCGGTGACCGGGCCGCCCTGGGCGGGCGTGCTGCCGCCGCGCGGCGGCTGGCGGCCCGAGCCGGGGCTGCCGGCACCCGAGGCGCTGCGGTCCCTCGTGGCCGCCGCCGTCGCCGAGTTCCGGTCCCGTACGCAGGAGTTGCCGGACGAGCGGCGTACAAGGGCCGAGCTGGACCGGATCGGGCGGGACATCTGGTCCCGTACGGTCGGCGACACCCGGCTCCCGGTCCGGGCCGTGCACGCGGCGCAGTCGCTCGGCTTCCTGCGACCCGGGGTGCCGCCGGCGCTGTTCGCGTCGGGCGCGTGGCTCAGGCTGCGCACGCCCTACGGTTCGGTCGCCGTACGGCAGGCCGGGCTCGGGGCGCTGGACGTCAGCGTCCGCTGACCGTCACCACGCCCCTGCGTGTCAGCCCGGGGCGTTCACCATCGACGCCGCCGCGTACGTCAGGTAGTTCCACAGCGTCTGCTCGTGCTCCTCGGAGAGCCCGAGTTCCTCGACGGCGACCCGCATGTGCTTCAGCCAGGCGTCGTGCGCCGCACGGTCGACCGTGAAGGGCGCGTGCCGCATCCGCAGGCGCGGGTGGCCGCGGTTGTCGCTGTACGTCGTGGGGCCGCCCCAGTACTGGATGAGGAAGAGCGTGAGGCGCTCCTCGGCAGGGCCCAGGTCCTCCTCGGGGTACATGGGCCGCAGCAGTGGGTCCTCGGCGACTCCCTCGTAGAAACGGTGGACGAGCCGACGGAAGGTCTCCTCCCCGCCGACCTGCTCGTAGAAGGTCTGCTCCTGAAGCGTGCCGCGCCGAATCTCTCTCACGCCCTCCATGCTCTCAGACACGGGGGCATAGGACTCAAGGCCTAGGACCTGCCCCCGTGCCCTTACTGTGGGGGTATGGGCGGGCATGCACCCGACAGGAAACAGGACGATCTCGCCGCCTCCGCGCGGGCGGCACTGGTGCGCCGGATCGACGCGGGCGGGGCCTGGGCCGCCGACCCGGTGTGGCGGGAGGCGTTCGCGGCGGTTCCGCGCCACCTCTTCGTGCCGTACTACTACGTCGGCGTCGCCGGCGGCTACGAACGCCGGTGGGGCGAGAGCCCCGACCCGCAGGCGCGTGAGCGGTGGATACGGGGCGCCTACGAGGACACCCCGCTGGCGACCCGGCTGCGCGACGGCGAACTGCTCTCCTCCAGCAGCCAGCCGTCCCTGATGGCGGACATGCTGGCCGCGCTGCGCGTCGAGGACGGGAACACGGTCCTGGAGATCGGCGCCGGCACCGGCTACAACGCCGCGCTGCTCGCCCACCGGCTGGGCGACGACCGCGTCACCACCGTCGATCTCGACCCCGAGATCACCGAGTCGGCCCGCCGGCACCTGGCCGCGGCCGGGTACCAGCCGGTCGTCGTCACCGGCGACGGCGCCCGGGGCGTGCCCGAACGCGCGCCGTTCGACCGGATCATCGCCACCTGCGCGCTGAGCACCGTGCCGCGCGCCTGGCTCGCCCAGAGCCGCCCCGGTGGCCGGATCCTGATGCCGCTCGCCACCGGCCTGGTGGTGCTCACCGTGGCCGACGCCGGCCACGCCGAGGGGCACTTCCTGCACACGCCCGCCTACTTCGTGCCGCTGCGCGGCGGGAGCCGGCCCGGGGGCGAGCCGCTCCAACTGGGCGGCGTACCGCGCCGGGCCAGGGAGGACGACCTGTTCCGCTTCCTGCTGGCCCTGACCCGCGGCAGCCTCGACCCGCAGGAGGCGCACTCACTGTGGCAGCAGGAGGGCAGGCCGCAACGCGAGCGCTACGGCATCACGGTCAGCGGGGACCGGGAGTGGGCCTGGCTGGACGACCCGGAGGGGCCGTACGCCTGGCCCCTCCCGGCCTGACGAGGCTGCTGACCGGGGCTCAGCCGCGGCGGATCGTGATCGTCGTCCAGGCGCCCACGTGCACCCGGTCGCCGTCCTGGAGGGGCACGGGGACGAACGGCTGGATCGGGTCCTCCGAGCCGTTGACCGTCGTGCCGTTGGTCGAGTTCTGGTCGACGACCGCCCAGGTGCCGTCGGGCTGCTGGACCAGCACCGCGTGCTGGTGCGAGACGCCCGGGTCCTCCGGCGGCACGGAGAGATCGATGTCGGGGGTGTCGCCGGTGGAGTGCCGGCGGCGTCCGATCGTGATCTGGTTGCCGGTGAGCGTGCGCTGCTGCTCGGGCGAGTACGCGGGCAGGTTCAGGCCCGCGGCCTCGGGGCCGGAGCGCTGCATCATCGCCATGAAGTAGTCACGGTCCGGGCCGATGGTCGCGGTCCAGGTCGCGGGTCCCTGCGGAGCCTGGGGCTGCTGCGGGAAGCCGCCGGGGCCGGGCGGGCCTGGGTCGCGCCGGGCTGCGGGTAGCCGTAGCCGCCGCTCGGACCGCCAGGGGGGCCAGGCGGGGCCTGGGTGGCACCGGGCTGCGGATAGCCGTAGCCACCGCCCTGACCGCCACCGGGGCCGCCAGGGCCACCGGGGCCGCCAGGGCCACCGGGCCCGCCAGGGCCGCCGCCCGGGCCGGGGGACGACGGCGGGGAGATCACCCAGTCGTCACCGCCACCGCCGAAGGACTGGCCGCCCTGCTGCGGGCGCTGGGTCTCCTGCGGGAACCCG
>KE354331.1 GCA_000415505.1 Streptomyces afghaniensis 772 | reverse complement strand
GTCGAGGACGAAGAGCGCCGTGTCCAGGTGGTAGAAGTACGGGTCCACCAGCGTCAGGCTGATCACCGGCACCCCGAAGTACTCCTGCACCTCACTGTGCGCCTCCCGGGTGGTTCGGAAGCCCGTCCCGGCCAGGATCCAGCGGCCGGCCGGCACCAGGTCGCCCTCGCCCTCGCACACCGACTCGGGGTGGTAGACCTCGTAGCCCTCCGACTTGAACCACGCCTCGTACGGCACGGATTCGGGGCGGCGCTCGGGCGCGTGGAAGAGGGAGCCGAAGACGCGGCCGTCGACGACGACCGCCGCGTTCGCGGCGAAGACCATGTCGGGCAGACCGGGAACGGGTTTCACAGTGTCCACGGTATGGCCGTGGGCACGATAGGTGTCGACCAGCGCCTGCCACTGGTCCAGGGCGCGGATGACGTCGACGGGTTCGTCGGGATGCATCCACGGGTTGATCGCGTACTGCACGGCGAAGTGTCTGGGTTCGCAGACGAGGTAGCGCCGCCGGCGCGGCACACGGGAGTCGGGCACAGAGGGGTCCCTCCGCTTCCTCACGGTGTGTGACTGGGGATTGACACAACGGTAGGAACTGACGGAGGTGGCCGACAAGGAACAATGGTTGCGTGTTCGCGCAGGAACGCTGCGTCTTGCGGCCGGTCAGCGCACGTCTGCTGCGCCGCCCGGGACCTCCTCCGGCGCCGGCTGACTGGCACCCGCCTCCGGGCTCTCCGGGAGCAGATGGGACAGCACCATCACGCTGATCGTCTTCCGGATGAACGGCTCCTGGCGGATCCGCTCCAGCACCTCCTCGAAGTGCTCCACGTCCCGCGCCCGCACGTGCAACAGCGCGTCCGCACCGCCCGTCACGGTCATCGCCGCGGTGATCTCCGGGTAGTCGCGCACGACCTCCGCGAGCCGCCGCGGCGGGGCGGCGCCCTCGCAGTACACCTCGACGTAGGCCTCGGTCCGCCAGCCCAGCGCCGACGGCTTCACCGTGGCCGTGAACCCGGTGATCACGCCCGTCTCCCGCAGCCGGTCGACCCGGCGCTTGACCGCCGTGGCCGACAGCCCGATCGCCGTTCCGATCTCACTGAAGGACGTCCGGGCGTTCGCCATCAACGCGGTGATGATCTTCCGGTCGAGTTCGTCGAACGGCGTGGACCTGCTGTTCATGCGGGCACTGTATCCACCGGCACCCCGCCCCGCGCCCGGCCCGACGCGGCCACGGCATCCCGCGCCGACGTCTGCCCCCGGCACATGTCCAGACGTACCGATCACCCCTACACTCCGGGTTCATGCTGCGCGCCCTCGCTGTCGACGACGAACGCCCCTCGCTGGAGGAACTGCTCTTCCTGCTGCACGCGGACCCCCGCATCGGCAGCGCGGAGGGCGCCGGCGACGCGACCGAGGCGCTGCGCCGCATCAACCGGGCCCTGGAGTCCGGGCCGGGCGGGCCCGAGGCGATCGACGTCGTCTTCCTCGACATCCAGATGCCCGGGCTCGACGGCCTCGACCTGGCCCGCCTGCTCACCGGGTTCGCCCGGCCGCCGCTCGTCGTGTTCGTCACGGCCCATGAGGACTTCGCCGTCCAGGCCTTCGACCTCAAGGCCGTCGACTACGTCCTCAAACCCGTCCGCAAGGAACGGCTCGCCGAGGCCGTACGGCGTGCCGCCGAGCTCCGCGGCACCGCGCCCCGCATCCCCGTGAGCGAACCCGACCCCGACCACATACCCGTCGAGCTCGGCGGCGTGACCCGCTTCGTCGCCGTCGACGACATCACCCACGTCGAGGCCCAGGGCGACTACGCCCGGCTGCACACCGACAAGGGCAGCCACCTGGTCCGCATCCCGCTGTCCACCCTGGAGGAGCGCTGGCGCTCCCGCGGCTTCGTCCGTATCCACCGCCGCCACCTCGTCGCCCTGCGCCACATCGGCGAACTCCGCCTCGACGCGGGCACCGTCAGCGTCCTGGTCGGCTCCGAGGAGCTCCAGGTCAGCCGGCGCCACACGCGCGAGCTGCGCGACCTGCTCATGAGGAGGACGTGACGGTGCCCCAGGACCACACCGAGCGCCGCGTCGTCGTCACCGGCCCGCCCCGCCAGACCCGCAGGGCCTCCGGCTACTACCGCCCACGCACCGAGATCGACGAGCAGACCACCCTCGGTCACACCTACGTCCGCTCCCTGATGCGCACCCAACTGCGCGCGGCCCTCACCGTCTTCGCGATCCTCGGCCTGCTCATCGGCCCGCTCCCGCTGCTCTTCGCGGCGATGCCCGACACCCGCCGCCTGGAGTGGGCCGTCCTCGGCTTCGGCCTCTACGCCCCGCTGGTCCTGCTCGCCCGCTGGTACGTCCGACGCGCCGAGCGCAACGAGCGCGACTTCGTACGCCTCGTCGAAGACCGATGAACTCCAACTACGCCGTCCCCGCCGTCGCCCTGGTCGTCGTGGCGACGGTCCTGGTCGGCGCCTTCGG
Source organism: Streptomyces afghaniensis 772 (assembly GCA_000415505.1). Taxonomy (GTDB): domain Bacteria; phylum Actinomycetota; class Actinomycetes; order Streptomycetales; family Streptomycetaceae; genus Streptomyces; species Streptomyces afghaniensis. Next base: position 3,812 of record KE354331.1, on the reverse strand, counting down.
CCTGCGCATCTCCCGCACCACCTCCGACTTCTACGTCGCCTCCCGCACCGTCGGCCCCCGCCTCAACGCCGCCGCCATCAGCGGCGAGTACCTCTCCGCCGCCTCCTTCCTGGGCATAGCGGGCCTGGTCCTGGTCCAGGGCCCCGACATGCTCTGGTACCCGGTCGGCTACACCGCCGGCTACCTGGTCCTGCTCCTCTTCGTCGCCGCCCCGCTGCGCCGCTCCGGCGCGTACACGCTCCCCGACTTCGCCGAGGCCCGCCTCGCCTCCCAGGCCGTGCGGCGGCTGGCCGGTGCCTTCGTCGTCGGCGTCGGCTGGCTGTATCTGCTGCCCCAGCTCCAGGGGGCCGGACTGACCCTGACCGTGCTGACCGGGGCGCCCGACTGGCTCGGCGGGGTGATCGTCGCCGTCGTCGTGACCGCCACCGTCGCCGCCGGCGGCATGCGCAGCATCACCTTCGTCCAGGCGTTCCAGTACTGGCTGAAACTCACCGCCCTGCTCGTCCCCGCCCTGTTCCTGGTCCTCGCCTGGCAGAGCGACGGAGCCCCCCGCCACGCCTTCGACGAGCCGGCCACCTTCCGCGAGCAGCGCGTCGTCCGCGTCGGCGACAGCATCGACCTGAAACTGGACCGGCCGCTCACCGTCACGGTGACCGGCACCGTGGACGGCCGTACGCACACCGATACCCGCCTCGAGCTCCCCGCCGGCACCCACCGCGTCGAACGCGGCACCCGGCTCACCTTCGCCGAGGGAGCGGCCGTCCCGAAGGCGCAGCGCAGTGGTGGCGGCGACCTGTCGCCCGCACAGGCCGAGAGCCGCGAGGAACGCCCGCTGTACGCCACGTACGGGCTGATCCTCGCCACGTTCCTCGGCACCATGGGCCTGCCGCACGTGGTGGTCCGCTTCTACACCAGCCCGCACGGCGTCGCGGCCCGCCGCACCACCGTCGCGGTCCTCGGCCTGGTCGGCGCCTTCTACCTCCTGCCGCCCGTCTACGGCGCCCTCGGCCGCCTCTACGCCCCCGAACTCACCCTCACCGGCGACACGGACGCCGCCGTCCTCCTGCTGCCCGACCGCATCATCGGGGGAGTGGGCGGCGATCTGCTGGGCGCGCTGGTGGCGGGCGGCGCCTTCGCCGCGTTCCTTTCCACGGCCTCGGGGCTCACCATGGCCGTCGCGGGCGTGCTCACCCAGGACGTCCTGCCCGCGCGCGGCGTACGGCACTTCCGGCTCGGGACCGTCCTCGCGATGTCCATGCCCCTCGCCGCGAGCGTCCTGGTCGGCGGGCTCCCGGTGGCCGACGCGGTGGGGCTCGCCTTCGCCGTGTCCGCGTCGTCGTTCTGCCCGCTGCTCGTCCTCGGCATCTGGTGGCGGCGGCTCACCCCGCCCGGCGCGGCCGCCGGCATGCTGGTCGGCGGCGGCTCGGCCCTGCTCGCCGTCGCCGCGACCATGGCGGGCTACCCGGGCGCGGGCGCGCTGCACGCCCTGCTCGCCTGGCCCGCGCTCTGGTCGGTGCCGCTGGGCTTCCTCACCATGATCCTGGTCTCCCTGGCCACCCCCGGCCGGGTGCCGCCGGGTACGGCGGCGGTCCTGGCCCGGTTCCACCTGCCCGAGGAACTGCGCACGGAGGTGACGGCATGAGCGGATTCCTGGCGGGCCTGTGCGTCGCCGTGCTCCCGGTCCTGGCGCTGGGGGTCTGGCTCGGCCGGCGCACGGCACGCCCCAAGAGCCTCGGCGGTCTGGGCACGCCCGTCGAACACGCCACGTTCGAGACCCTGCACACCGCCTCCCTCGCCGCACCCCCGCTGCGGGCCGGGCTGACGGAGGAGACCGCCCGCAAGTCCGCCCGCAAACTGCGCTCCCTGCTCGGCACGGACGCCCTGTGCCTCACCGACCGCAAACAGGTCCTGGTCTGGGACGGCGACGGCGCCCACCACCGCACCGAGATCATGGAACGCCTCGCCGGCCCTCTGGAGACCGGCCGCGGCGAGGCCTTCCAGCTGACCTGCGACCTCCTCGACTGCCCGGTGCGCTGGGCGGTCGTCGCCCCGCTCACCGTCGACGACCGCGTGCACGGCGCCCTCGTCGCCTGCGCGCCCCGCGAATCCGCGGTCCTCGTCCGGGCGGCCGGCGAGGTGGCCCGCTGGGTGTCCGTACAGCTGGAGCTGGCGGACCTGGACCAGTCCCGCACCCGCCTCATCGAGGCCGAGATCAAGGCGCTGCGGGCCCAGATATCCCCGCACTTCATCTTCAACTCGCTCGCGGTGATCGCCTCGTTCGTCCGCACCGACCCCGAGCGCGCCCGTGAACTGCTCCTGGAATTCGCCGACTTCACCCGCTACTCGTTCCGCCGGCACGGTGACTTCACGACCCTCGCCGACGAACTGCACGCCATCGACCACTACCTGGCGCTCGTGCGGGCACGCTTCGGCGACCGCCTCTCCGTCACCCTCCAGATCGCCCCGGAGGTACTGCCCGTCGCCCTGCCCTTCCTGTGCCTCCAGCCGCTCGTCGAGAACGCCGTCAAGCACGGCCTGGAGGGCAAGGCCGACAAGTGCCACATCCAGATCACGGCCCAGGACGCGGGCGCCGAGGCCCTGGTCGTCATCGAGGACGACGGCGCGGGCATGGACCCCGGCCTGCTCCGCCGCATCCTCGCCCGCGAGGTCAGCCCCTCGGGCGGCATAGGGCTCTCCAACGTCGACGACCGGCTCCGCCAGGTCTACGGCGACGACCACGGCCTCGTCATCGAGACCGCCACGGGTGCGGGCATGAAGATCACCGTCCGGCTCCCGAAGTACCAGCCGGGCGTGCACTCGGCCGGACGGCTGACCCGGGAGTGATCTCAGGTGCTCTTCGTGGTGACCACCATCCCGAGGGTGATCAGGCCCAGGACGACCCAGCCGAACCACAGCCAGCCGTTGCTGCCGAGCGCCACCGTGTAGGCCGTCACCAGGACGAGGCCGCCGACGGTGATGCCTCCCATGGTCTTCGTCGCGTTCGAACCGTTCGTGGAACCGGGCATCGCAACACCCTCCTCATGGTTCTGTTCCCCCCATGGTGCCCCCGTTCTGCCTCCTGACGGTGCAGACGACGACATGAGTACCGGATTTCCAGGGTCCGTCGCTGGTCCACGAACCGGCCTCGTAGACGGACGGGTCGAAGCCGTAGTCGCGCGGTGCCACGTCCCGGGCGCATGCCGCGTCCGACGAGGTCCGCGCCTCGGCGAGCGTCACATCCGCGCCCAGTCGGGTGAACCCGAGGACCTGCTGGTCGTACCGCCCGCCGCACGGCACCAGCCGCGCCTCCCGGTTCGAACGGACGTCCAGGCAGTCGCGCTTCTGCATGGTCGCGGTGTCGGCGAACGCCGTACCGAACCTACGTCGTTCCCCGAGCGGCCCGTACAGCGGCCCGTGCGCGCCCAGCACCAGGCAGGCGGTGCGCCGCCCCGCCGCCTCGAACCCGGTGCCGCTCGGCACGACGGCGTGGCTGCGCACATCGGCGAGCCGGTCCCGCAGCTCCCGGGTCAGCTCCTCGCACCGGGCCGGTCCCAGCTTCCGCGCCTCGTCCGCCGACGCCGCCTCGGCGAACGCCACCACCTGCCCGTCGGGCGCCTGGTCCCGGCAGGTCGGATCCAGGGAGAGCCGGGGCGTGCCGGCGAACCGGGTTCCGCCCGGCCAGTCCGCGAGCACACAGTCCCCGTCCGCGAGCGGCTTCCCCAGACCCACGGCGTCTCCGTACGGCGCGGACGCCGTCCCACCGCCCGCCCGGTCGGCCAGCGCGTACCAGACGCCGCCGAGCGCGAGGACCA
>KE354330.1 GCA_000415505.1 Streptomyces afghaniensis 772 | reverse complement strand
CGAGCCCCGACAGCCCGGCCTCCGCCTCCTGGGCGGTCATCCGCAACTCCGGATCCTTGGCGAGCAGCCCGTGCAGCACGGGTTCCAGAGCCCCGGCCCGTAGCGGCACAAGCGGCTCCTCCATGACCACCGCGGTGAGCGCCGCCAGGTGCGACTCCCGCTCGAAGGGGCCGCGGCCCTCGACGCCGAAGTACAGCGTGCAGCCCAGCGAGAAGAGGTCGGCGGCCGGCGTCGGTGTACTGCCGGAGGCCCGCTCCGGCGCCAGATACCCCGCCGTGCCGACCAGCACGGACGCCATCGTGTACCGCGTCTCACCGGCGTCCGGCTGCACGGAGATGCCGTAGTCGGTGAGCAGGACCCGCCCGTACGGCGAGCCCGCGCGGTCCGGCGCGAGCAGGATGTTGGCCGGCTTCACGTCGCGGTGCATCACGCCCCGCTCGTGCCCCGCGGTCAGCGCGTCCAGCACGGCGAGGCCGACGCGGGCACACTCGGCCGGGGCGAGCGGCCCGCGGCGGGTCACCAGCTCCCGCAGGTCCACGGCGCCCGTCACGTACTCCATCACGATCCACGGCAGCCCCTCGTGCTCCAGCACGTCGTGCACCGTCACCACGTGCGGGTGTCCGCGCAGCCCGGCCGCGTGCCGGGCCTCCGCCCGGGCCCGCGCGACCCGCGCCTCCCGCTCGTTTCCTGCCTCGGCAGGGTCGCGGAACACGATCTCCTTCAACGCGACCTCGCAGGCGAGTCTCTGGTCGTGGGCGAGCCAGACGTGCCCCATGCCGCCGCTGCCGAGCCGGCGCAGCAGCAGATAACGGCCGGCGACGACCCGGCCCACTCCCGACGTCGGTGATCCTGAGGACATCCGGTGACTCCAGGGTTCGGCGGGGGTGCGGTGCTAGACGGTGGTGCTCGGGGTGGGCGGGCTGGTCGCCGGGGCGGTCGTCGCCGGGGCGCTGGTGGTAGGGACGGTGCTCACAGGGGCGGTCGTCGCGGGAGCGCTGGACGCGGGCGTGCTGCTCACCGGCGGCGGCGCGCTGCTCGTGACCGGTGCACGGGCGGGAGGCGAGCTGGTGACCTGCAGGGGAGGGGAGCTGGTGACCTGCGGCGGTGAGCCGGTCGTCGTGGGCGCCGCACTGCTCCTGGGCGCGGCGCTCGACGCAGCCGGCGGCACGGAGCCGGGCGGCGCCTTGGACGGGGACTGCCGGGACGGCGTGGGCCCGGCACTCGTCGGAGGCCTGGAGCCGGCAGGGGGAGTGGACGCCGAGGGCGCAGGTGTCGCCGTACCCTCAGTACGCCCGTCCGTCCCCGACTCGGCTGCCACGCTCAGCGTCACATACGCCCCGAACCGCAGCCCGACCCCCGCACCCGGGTCGGAGGCGATGACCCGCGCACGGTCCGCAGGCGGCTCGTCACCCCTGAACGCGACCGCCAGCCCCACATCGGCCAGCCGCCGGCTCGCCTCCCCGAACGTCGTCCCGGCAAGACGCGGCACGGCCCGCCGCTCCGTCGCGTCGAAGCCGGCGTCCGCCTCACCGGTCGTGCCGACGGGCCGCTCGATGCCCCGGCCGGGGTCCCGGACGTCGACGAGGGCGATGCGCTCCAGCTTCCGGGGAGCGGGCCGTACGACGACCACCTCGGCGCGGTCGTACCCGTGCCACTTCTCGTTGCCGTCCCCGAACGTGACGGATATCCGGCTCGTGTCGCCCTCGAAGGGCCGCAGCGGATTTCCGCACGAACATTTGACCGATGGAAGTCCCTGCTCGTCGACGAGAATCGCGATTCCCGCCTGGAGGAGGGCACGGAAGGGAACAGCCTTTCCCTTTTTGTAGTCGTGGTTCAGCGCGAGAGTGTCGTGACGCAGGAGAACCGGTGTGAGCCGGTCGAGATATTCCGGAATCTCGTCCGTACGAAGGTCGAGCGCGGCCGCCCATGCCCGCGCCTTACGATCGTTGCGCGGCGCGGTGAGGAACCGCTTCAGCCGCTCGACATCACAGATCCCCGGCTGCTTCGTCCCGCCGTACAGCCCCGGTGTGTCCCCCTGTTGCAGGCCACCCGGCACGGCCCGCGACCGCACCTGCCTGTCCCGGCCGAGCCCGCTGTCCTCGGCGAAGAAGGGCGCCAGGGACGGAACTCCCGCGGCGACCGCCTTCACCTCGAACAAAGACCCGCCCGAATCGCACCCCCCGAGAGCCAGCAGAAAAGCGACCAGGACAGCGAACCTCCGCATCACCGCTCCCCCCTGCGGTTCCCCCGACGCGTTTCATGCTACTGAAGGAAAATGCTATGCAACCGCGTTGTGGAGAAAGAGCAGAGCGAGGACGAACGGGCGAAGCGGGGCGTGGGAAAAGTCAGTTTCCCCGTGCGTGCAGCGAGCTCAAATAGGCGTTGTACGCCTCGAGTTCCTTGTCCCCGTCGCGGTCGGCGGCCCGGTCCTCACGCCTGGCCTGACGCTGGTCCGAGGCGTACCACTGGAACAGCAGCGCGACCAGCACCAGCACGGACGGGATCTCGCTGAACGCCCAGGCGATGCCGCCCGCCGCGTTCTGGTCGGAGAGCGCCTCGATGCCGAGCGAGGCGGGCGGGTTCTTGAACGTCTCGACCATCGGCTCGGACGCCATCATCAGCGCGATCCCGAAGAACGCGTGGAACGGCATGCCCGCGAACAGCTCCAGCATCCGCATCAGATAGCCCGGCCGGTGCGGGCCCGGGTCCACGCCCATGATCGGCCAGAAGAACACCAGGCCGACCGCGAGGAAGTGCACCATCATCCCGATGTGCCCCGCCTTGGAGCCCATCAGGGTGTCGAACAGCGGCGTGAAGTACAGCCCGTACAGGCTCGCGATGAACAGGGGGATCGTGAACGCCGGGTGCGTGATGATCCGCATGTACCGGCTGTGCAGGAACATCAGCAGCAGCTCACGCGGCCCCTTGCGGCTCCGTCCCGCCGTCGGCAGCGCCCGCAGCGCGAGCGTGATCGGCGCCCCGAGCAGGATCAGGATGGGCGACACCATGCTGATCACCATGTGCTGCACCATGTGCACGCTGAACATGACCATGCCGTAGTCGTTCAGCCGGGTGCACATCATGAGCACGATGCTCAGGACACCGATGACGTAGGCGACCGTACGTCCCACCGGCCACTTGTCACCGCGCCGCAGCAGCCGCACGACACCCCACCCGTACAGCGCCAGCCCGGCCAGGCACGCGACGAGGAAGAACGGGTCCGCCGACCACTCCAGACCTCGTCCCAGCGTGAACGGCGGCAGATCCATGGTCATGCCGTGCCCGCTGTGATCCATACCGCCGGCTCCTGTTTCGTGGGGGTGTGCAGCAATCTGTCCGCCCCAAGAGTAGAACCGCCCCCGGTCACACAGGTGACCGGGGGCGGTAAGAGGTGCTCAGGGGTGCGGGAGTCTCAGAGAACGCACTCCGCCTCGGCGTACCGGTCCTCCGGCACGGTCTTCAGCGTTTCCACGGCCTCGGCCAACGACACCATCACGATGTCGGTGCCCCGCAGCGCGGTCATCTGCCCGAACTCGCCCCGGTGCACGGCCTCCACGGCGTGCCACCCGAACCGCGTGGCCAGCACCCGGTCGTAGGCGGTCGGAGTGCCGCCCCGCTGCACATGCCCGAGGATCACCGGCCGGGCTTCCTTTCCCAGCCGCCCCTCCAGCTCGACCGACAGCTGACGGGCGATCCCGGCGAACCGCTCGTGCCCGTAGATGTCCTTGCCGCCCTCGTCGAACTCCATGGTCCCGGCGCGGGGCTTGGCCCCCTCCGCCGCCACCACGATCGCGAAGCGCTTGCCCGCCTCGAACCGCTCGCCGACCCTCTTGGTCAGCTCCTCTATGTCGAAGGGCCGCTCGGGTACGACGATGGCGTGCGCGCCGGCCGCCATGCCGGAGTGCAGCGCGATCCAGCCGGTGTGCCGGCCCATGACCTCCACCACCAGCACCCGCTGGTGGGACTCGGCGGTGGTCTTCAGCCGGTCCAGGGCCTCGGTCGCCACCCCGACGGCCGTGTCGAAGCCGAACGTGACGTCCGTGACCGCGATGTCGTTGTCGATGGTCTTCGGCACACCCACGACGGGCAGGCCGCTGTCCGACATCAGCCGCGCGGCCTTGAGGGTGCCCTCGCCGCCGATGGGGATGATCGCGTCGAGGCCGAGCTCCTCGACATGGCCCTTGGCCCGCTCCACACCGTCCCGCAGATGGGAGGGCTGGACCCGGGAGGACCCGAGAATCGTGCCGCCGCGGGCGAGGATGCCACCCACCGCGTCGAGGTCGAGCTTGAGGTAGTCGCACTCCAGGAGGCCCTTCCAGCCGTCCCGGAAGCCGATGACCTCGTCGCCGTGGTCGACGACGGCGCGGTGCACGACGGACCGGATGACGGCGTTCAGGCCGGGGCAGTCGCCGCCGGACGTGAGGACACCAATGCGCATAGCCCGAAAACCTTCTCAACGTGGGCCGGGGCCGGACCACGTTGTCCGGCTCGAATCCCCGCCACCCTAGCGGCATCGAGGGGCCGGACCGAAGCACGCGTCCGCCTGCTGGACGACCCCGCTCACCTGTGCGGATGTGCCGTCAGACGGGCTGTTGACCAGCAGGTTGACGCGTGCTGAACGCACGCTGTTGGCCTAGGCGGGCTGCTGCGCAGCCGCGATGCGCTCGTTGCGAAGTGCCTCGTACCAGCGGTCGTCCGTCGGCGGCAGCGCGTTGACGTCGAGGGCCAGCTTCAGCAGCAGGTCCGCGATCAGCGGGTTGCGTGCCAGCACCGGGCCGTGCATGTACGTGCCGAACACGGTGTCGTTGTACGCGCCCTCCGTGCCGTCGCCCGTGCCGTTGCCGTTGCCGAAGCGCACGTTGGCGAGCGGGCGGGCCGTGGGGCCGAGGTGGGTGACGCCCTGGTGGTTCTCGAAGCCGGTCAGCGGGGGCAGGCCGAGGCGCGGGTCGATGTCGCCCAGCACGTCGCCGACGCAGCGCGCGCCCTCGCCGCGTACCGACACCACGTCCAGCAGGCCGAGGCCGGGCTCGCGCTGGCCGAGGTCATTGATGAACTCGTGGCCGAGGATCTGGTAGCCGGCGCACACGGAGAACACGATGGCGCCGTTCTCCACGGCCCGGGTCAGTCCGCCGTCCCGGCGCAGCCGCTCGGCCGCGAGCCGCTGGGGACGGTCCTCGCCGCCGCCGATCAGGTAGATGTCGCCGGACGTCGGGATCGCCTGGTCGCTGCGCACGTCCAGCCGCGCCACGTCCAGGCCGCGCTGCTGGGCCCGGCGCTGCACGACGAGGACGTTGCCCTGGTCGCCGTAGGTGCTGAGCAGGTCGGGATAGATCCAGACGACCCGCAGTTGGTTGTCGCTCACAAAAGTCCCCTGACGTCTCGTGCTCAGTTGCCGACCCGGCGGCGCAGGTCCTGGAACGCCGTGTAGTTGGCGATGACCTCGATCCGTCCCGGCGGGCACGCCGCCACGGCCTGGTCGAGGTTCTCGTACACCTGGAAGTGCTGGTCGGCGACTTCCAGGCGCACCGCGAGGTCCAGCCGCCGGTCGCCGACGACGCAGATCGGGTGGCCGGTCAGACGCGTGTAGTCGACGTCCCACAGCCAGGAGGTGTCGGTGCCGTCGGCGGAGCGCGCGTTCACGGACAGGATGACCGGGGCGGGCGGCGGGTCGATCAGGGAGAACGTCTCCAGCCAGCCGGCCGGGTTCTTCGCGAGGAGGAGCCTGAGGTCACGGCCCTGGAACTGGACGACGTCGTACCGGCCGGCCACCGCCTGCACCTGGTACATGCGCTCCAGCGCGACCTGCGGCGGCACGCCGAACACGGCGGCGACGGCGGCCGAGGAGGCGGCGTTGGCCTTGTTGGCGCGGCCGGGCAGCTGGAGGTGGATCGGCCACGCGGAGCCGTGCGGGTCCAGGACGTGGTCGCCGGAGAGCGCCCAGCTCGGCGTCGGACGGCGGAAGCCGCACTCACCGCAGTACCAGTCGTCGCCCGGGCGCTGCATCACGCCACCGCACGACGGGCAGGACCAGGCGTCGTCCTTCCACATCTGCCCGGCCGCGACCCAGATCACATTGGGGGAGGAAGACGCCGCCCATACCACCAGCGGGTCGTCGCAGTTGGCCACCACCACGGACTTGGAGCCGGCGAGCCCCTCCCGCCAGTTCTCGGCGAGCATGCGGGTCTCGGCGGCGCGGTCGAGCTGGTCGCGGGAGAGGTTGAGCAGGGCGATGCACTTCGGCGCGGTGTCCCGGGCGACGCCGGCGAGGTACTTCTCGTCGACCTCGATCACGCCGTACCGGGCGTCCGAGCTGCCCGCGAGCGCCGAGGTGATACCGGCCGGCATGTTCGCGCCGAGCGCGTTGGAGACGACCGGTCCCGCCGCGCGCAGGGCCTCGGCGATGAGCCGGGTGGTCGTGGTCTTGCCGTTCGTCGCCGAGACCAGGATCACGTCCAGGTTCTGCGCGAGCCGGGCGAGGAGGTCGGGGTCGAGCTTGAGCGCCACCCGGCCGCCGATCACCGAACCGCTGCCGCGCCCCGCGGCGCGGGATGCCGCCGCGACCGCCTTGCCCGCGGTCACGGCCAGCTTGGCCCGCGGCGAGAGCGGGTCCGAGTTGCCTGCCATCAGTTCTCGATCCTCCTTGCGTACGCGCCGCGCCTTGAAGCCTGACGGCCACGTGGTGTGGACCTCAGCCTATCGAGATCCATTAGCACTCCCGAACCGCGGCACTGTGGTGAACTCGTGTGGGAGGCGCGGAATGACAGGGACCTTACTCTTGCCGCCATGCGAAACAGCTCCATCCCCGGCGCCCACGGCCACGTGAGACCCCTCACCCTGCACGGCGACCCGCTCCTGCACACCCCCTGCGCGGAGGTCACCGACTTCGGCCCCGAACTGGCCCGGCTCGTCGAGGACTTGTTCGCGACCATGTACGCCGCCCAGGGCGTCGGCCTCGCCGCCAACCAGATCGGCGAGCCGCTGCGCGTCTTCGTCTACGACTGCCCCGACGACGAGGACGTCCGGCATGTCGGCCATGTGGTCAACCCGCGCCTGGTCGAGGCGGACGGAGTGGTGATCCGGGGCCCGGAGGGCTGCTTGTCCCTGCCGGGCCTGGAAGCGGGCACGGAGCGTTACGACCACGCGGTGGTCGACGGCTTCACGATGACCGGCGACCCGATCACGGTGCACGGCTCGGGCTTCTTCGCCCGCTGCCTCCAGCACGAGTACGACCACGTGGAGGGCCGCATCTACGCGGACCACCTCAGCGGCTGGCGCCACCGCAAACTGATGCGCCAGGTGGCCCGGGCTTCATGGCGCCGAGTGGGTGAGTAACTCAGGGGCGCGGGGAACTGCGCGATCAGCCCCCACCGGCGGCAAGACGGAAAACGACGGTCAGAACCCCGGGCCCCCCACCCGATCCCCCGCAGCCGCAAGCCGCCCCCACAACAGATCAGCCAAACTCCGTACCAACTCCGCACGAGAACAAGGCCGTTCCCCCAGCCACCAATCCCCGGCCGCATGCATCATGCCGACAATCCCGTGCCCCCACACCCGCGCCAGCTGCTGCCCACCCGGCCCGAGATCCAGCCGCTCCTCGATGACCTGGGCGAGTTCCTCCCCCATCCGCCGCAGCAACGGCGCACTGTGCTTGCCGACATCGAACCCCGGATCTCCCGGCTGGCCCCCCTCCGCGGGATGCATCAGGAACCGGTACACCTGAGGCCGCGCCTCGATGGCCGCGAGATACGTGTCCAGTGTCGCCTCGACCCGCTCCCGCCTCTCCGCGGGCGCGTCCAGCGCCGCCCGGAGCGAGTCCAGCAGCGCGTCCGTGTGCCGCTTGGCGAGGGCGGCGTATAGTCCGCCCTTGTCACCGAAGTGCCGGTAGAGGATCGGCTTGGTGATGCCGGCCTCCGCCGCGATCGCGTTCATCGAGGCATGCGGACCGTCGCGCAGCACCACTCGGTCGGCGGCTTCCAGCAGCTCACGCCGTCGCTGGTCGGCGGACCGTTGCTGGTCCGTCCGCTGCGTGGTGTCCATGTGCTCTCCCCACCCGTGCTGATTCGATGACGCCTGCGCAAACTAACACTCAAACATGCCCCGGACATCGAACGGGTGCCGACCGGTCGGTAGGAGTTGACTTCGACTACCCACCGGTAACAGACTGGTGTTACCGCAAGTAACATGCATGTGTGCCGCTGGAGGGGACGACATGGCCGAGTTCACCATGGAGCTCAACGACGAACAGAAGGAGGTCCGGGACTGGCTGCACGGCTTCGCGGCCGATGTGATCCGCCCCGCGGCCGCCGAATGGGACGAGCGTGAGGAGACTCCCTGGCCGGTCATCCAGGAGGCCGCCAAGGTCGGCATCTACTCCCTGGACTTCTACGCCCAGCAGTACTTCGACCCCACCGGCCTCGGCATCCCCATGGCGATGGAGGAGCTGTTCTGGGGCGACGCGGGCATAGCCCTGTCCATCGTCGGCACCGGTCTCGCCGCCGTCGGCGTCCTCGCCAACGGCACTGAGGAGCAGATCGGCACCTGGATCCCGCAGATGTACGGCGATGCCAACGACGTCAAGGTCGCCGCCTTCTGCTCCTCCGAGCCCGACGCCGGCTCGGACGTCGCCTCCATGCGCACCCGGGCCGTGTACGACGAGGCCAAGGACGAGTGGGTGATCAACGGCACCAAGACCTGGGCGACCAACGGCGGTATCGCCAACGTCCATGTCGTGGTCGCGGTCGTCGACCCGGAGCTCGGCTCCAAGGGCCACGCCTCCTTCATCGTCCCGCCGGGCACCGAAGGCCTGTCCCAGGGGCAGAAGTTCAAGAAGCACGGCATCCGTGCCTCGCACACCGCCGAGGTCATCCTGGACAACGTGCGCGTTCCCGGCTCCTGTCTGCTCGGCGGCAAGGAGAAGCTGGACGAGCGGCTCGCCCGGGCCCGGGAGAAGGCCAAGCAGGGCGGGGAGCGCGTGAAGAACGCGGCCATGGCCACCTTCGAGGCCTCGCGCCCGGCCGTCGGCGCCATGGCGGTCGGCACCGCCCGTGCCGCGTACGAGGTCGCCCTCGACTACGCCAAGACCCGGGAGCAGTTCGGGCGGCCGATCATCGACAACCAGGGCGTGGCGTTCCAGATCGCGGACATGCGCACGTCCATCGACGCGGCCCGGCTCCTCGTCTGGCGCGCCTCCTGGATGGCGGTCAACGGCAAGCCGTTCACGGCGGCCGAGGGTTCGATGTCCAAGCTGTTCGCGAGCGAGACGGCCAAGAACGTCACGGCCCAGGCGATCCAGATCCTCGGCGGCAACGGCTACACGCGGGAGTACCCGGTGGAGCGGATGCACCGGGACGCGGCGATCTACACGATCTTCGAAGGCACCAGCGAGATCCAGCGCCTGGTGATCGCTCGGACGCTGTCGGGCACGCCGATCCGCTAACCGGCGTTCTCCTCCGGGGGCGTCGCGTCGCGGGGCGGACGCGACAAGGCCCCCGGAGGTTGCCCGCGACCCCGAAATTTTTTTGATTAACCGTGCAACCATGTTCTCTCTTCACGGGTCCTTCACTTACGTGTCACAGAACCCTGGGGGGATCATGAGCAACCACAGCCGCATCAGACTCACCGCCGCAGCGGCGGCCGTGATCGGTGCGCTCACCGTCACCGCGTGCAGCTCCGGCGACTCGGTCGTCGACAAGCCCAAGGCCAAGGCGTCCGCCAAGGCCGGCAGCGGTCAGCAGGCCGCGAAGAAGCCCGCCGCGAAGGCGAGTGCCGCACCGGAGGTCGCCAAGCCCGGCGACACTCTCGCCCTGAAGGGCATGGAGGCCGGCAGCAAGCTGGACGTCACCGTCGTCAAGGTCGTCGACAACGCCAAGTCCGGCGACGAGTTCACCGCTCCCGAGTCGGGCAACCGCTGGATCGCCGTGCAGTTCCAGCTCGTCAACACCGGGACCAAGGCCTACTCGGACAGCCCGCAGAACGGCACCCAGGTCGCCGACGACCAGGGCCAGCAGTTCCAGTCCACCTTCGCCGACGTCACCGCCGGCCCGTCCATGTCCTCCGACGTCCGCCTGAAGCCCGGCGCGAAGGCGCTCGGCTGGGTCGTGTTCGAGGTGCCGAAGGCGTCGAAGATGGCGACGGTCCAGTTCGCGATGGACTCCGGCTTCGCCGACGAGACGGGGGAGTGGAAGCTGACCTGACCCGCGGTGAGCCCGCCCCGGACGCGGCCCGGTGGTACGAGCGGTCCTTCCGTCGCCATCGTCGGCTCACCACGTCACGGGCAGGGCCTCGGGGCCGCGGACGTGCGCGCCCTTCCTGAACGGCACCTCCTCGGCGGGGACGGCGAGCCGCAGTCCGGGCACACCGTCGAGGAGCGCGTCCATCAGGAGTTCCGACACCAGCCGGGCCAGCGTGCCGCCGGGGCGGTAGTGCGGGCCGAGGTCGAGGGACACGTCCGGGTACGACACCTGGATCGGTTCGGCGCGCAGCCGCTCGGCGAGTTCGGGGCGGGTCAGCAGGACGTAGAACAGCCGGCCGCCGTTGCCGGTGGCCGCCTCGCCGCCGAGCTGGAGGAGCACCGCGAGATCCGCCGCCTCCTTCAGTGTGAGCTCGCCGCGGCCCACGGCGGCGCCGAGCAGGGACGTGACGTCCTCGTCGGTGCTGCCTTCGCGCAGCCCGATCAGTTCGGAGAAGTAGGCGCCCATCTCCTTCTTCGCCTTCTCGCCGGCCTCGGCGCCGTGCGAGGAGGACAGGATCAGCCGGGTCCAGGTGTGCACGCCCTGCCGGTCGGCGGCCGGGACACCCATCAGCTCGCAGATCACCGCGACGGGGAACGGGCTGAGCACGGCCTCGGTCAGATCGGCCGGCGGGCCGTCCTGGAGCATCTCGTCGACCAGTTCCGCCAGCATGCGGCGGGACCGCTCGCGCACCCGCTCCACCCGGCGCGCCGTGAACGCCGCGGCGACGCTGCGGCGCAGCCGGGCGTGTTCCGGCGCGTCCAGGAATCCGACCGGACCAAGGGCCGGGACGGAGTGCGGGGCCGGCCGAGTGACCGGCGGCGTTTCGGTGATCGTCTCTTCGCTCATCATTGCCCCCGGTCAGGAGCTGGGCACCTCAGAAGGCGGTTCACCTCAGAGGGTGGTCCATTCACGATCACCCGGTGGGGCGCCGTTCTCGCGCCGGACTACTCCGTACCGGGGACGCCGTGCCAGGCTCGTCCCGACACCTCGACGACGGAGGACGCGATGACGCACCCGGCCCGGGACCTGCTGCGGACGACCACGGCGGACCTCGCTCCGGACCCGCGGTCCAACCCCTTGGTCCCGCGGATCGCCGACGGCACGGCGCCCCGCTCCACCCTCGCCGCGCTAGCCCTGGAACAGTCCTGGGTGATCCCATCCGACCGCCGGGCCTTCGGGTATCTGGCGGAGCGCTCCCTCGTGAGGGACCCGGAGGCCGCGGTCTTCTTCGGGACGCTCGCGGAGGGCGAGGCGCTGGCGGAGGAGCGGTTGTCGTCGTTCGCCCGGGCGTGCGGCGTGCACGAGACACAGACGGCAGCGTACGAGCCGCTTCCGGGATGCCAGGCGTACCCCGGGTACGTGGCCTGGCTGGCCATCAACGCCGCACCGGCGGACGTCGTCCTGGCCCTGACCGCCAACTTCTCCGCGTGGGGAGGCTATTGCGCGACCATCGCCCGGGGTCTGCGCACGCAGTACGGCTTCACGGACGAGGCGTGTGCCTTCTTCGACTTCTTCGCGGAGCCGTCCCCGGAGCTGGAGAACCAGGCGACGGCGGCAGTGCGGGCCGGCCTGGACGCGGGGCGACTCGACGAGACGAGCGCGCGGCGCTACGGACGTCTCCTGCAAACGTACGAGGCCATGTTCTGGAACGCGTTGACCGCGGCCCTCTAACTACGGCGCACCCCCACTGCTGTGCGCGATACAGGCCACATCAATACGGTCGGCCAGCTTCGCCAGCTCGATCGTCAACGCGGCGACCGTGTCCTCGTCGAGCCCCGATTCCCCGGCCTCGACAAGCCGCACCCACCGACCACCCACCGTCCGCAACAGCTTGCTGACATCGGCCGCAGCCACCTGCAAGGTCCCGCGGTCGTCGACGATCAGAGGCAGAGTCACTTCGCGGTTCACAGACGGGATCGTAGCTCCGCAACACTCACGCACCGTGCCAAACGGTCGTGATGTTGCAGAACTCCCGGATTCCGTGCCCGGACAGCTCACGCCCGTACCCGGACCGCTTCACTCCGCCGAACGGGAACGCCGGATGGGAGGCCGTCATGCCGTTGACGTACACGCTGCCCGCCTCCAGGTCCCGGACGAACCGGTCCACCTCGGACTCGTCCCGCGTCCACACGTTCGAACTCAGCCCGAACGGCGAGTCGTTCGCGATCAGCACGGCCTCGTCCAGGCCGGCCGCCCGGTACAGCGTGGCGACCGGCCCGAACGCCTCCTCCCGGTGGATACGCATCTCGCGGGTGATGCCGGCGAGAACGGTCGGCGTGTAGTACCAGCCGGGCCCGTCGGGGCGTTCGCCACCGCACAGCACCTCGGCACCGCCGCGCACGGCGTCGTCGACCAGCTCCTCCAGATCGCGCAGTCCCTGCTCGCTGGAGAGCGGCCCGACCTCGGTGTCGTCGGACATGGGGTCGCCGACCTTCAGCGCCTTCATGCCCTCGGCGAACCGCTCGGCGAAGGCGTCGTAGACGTCCGTGTGCACGATGAACCGCTTCGCGGCGATGCAGGACTGCCCGGTGTTCTGCACGCGCGCGGTCACCGCGACCTTCGCGGCCCGGTCGATGTCGGCGGAGGGCATGACGACGAACGGGTCGCTGCCGCCCAGCTCCAGCACCGTCTTCTTGACCATCTCCCCGGCGGTGGAGGCGACCGCGCGGCCCGCGGGCTCGCTGCCGGTGAGGGTGGCCGCCTTGACACGCTCGTCGCGCAAAATCTCGTCGACCGCGGCGGAGCCGATCAGCAGGGTCTGGAAGCAGCCCTCGGTGAAGCCCGCCCGGTGGAAGAGGTCCTCCAGGTAGAGGGCGGTCTGCGGGACGTTCGAAGCGTGCTTGAGCAGGCCGACGTTCCCCGCCATCAGCGCGGGCGCCGCGAAGCGCACCACCTGCCACAGCGGGAAGTTCCACGGCATGACCGCCAGCACCGGTCCCAGCGGCCGGTAGCGCACCCGCACTCGCGAGGCGCCGGAGTCCTTCACGTCGGTCTCGGAGGGTTCCTCGTCGGCGAGCAGTTCCGCGGCGTGGTCGGCGTACCAGCGCATCGCCTTGGCGCACTTCGCCGCCTCGGCCCGGGCCTGCTGGATCGGCTTGCCCATCTCCGTGGTCAGCACGCGGGCGATGTCCTGCTGGTCCTCTTCGAGGAGGTCGGCGGCCTTCCTCAGCAGCCGGGCGCGCTCGTCGAACGTCGTCGTCCGGTACGTGCGGAAGGTGGCCTCCGCGAGCTGGAGCCGGCGCTCGATCTCCTCCTCGCCCATGGCCTCGTACGTCTTGAGCGTCTCGCCGTTCGCCGGGTTCACCGTTGCGATGGGCATGGCTGACCTCCCTCGGAGCGGGCTGTAGTCCGACCTTCCCGCGTGGCGGAGGGGACCGCAACGCGGGAGCGTCTCCTCAGGGCGAGTGCTCCGCCAGGCGGTCGAGAAACGCCGCCTGCGCCTTGACGATCACCTCGCGGGCCCGGTCGAGCCCGAACCACGACACGCGGTCGAGTTCGGGGAACTCCTGGAGCTGTCCCGAGCGGGGTGGCCACTCCATGCGGAACGTGCCCGGCGCGATCGTCGCCGGGTCCAGGTCCGCCTCGATCGCCCAGGCCGTGACGATCTTGCCGCCGGTCTGCCGGACCTCGCCCAGGGCGAGGGCCTCGCCGTCGGGCGGGGGCAGCCCCAGTTCCTCCTCGAACTCGCGGCGGGCCGCCGCCCAGGCGGACTCGTCGGGCTCGTACTCGCCCTTGGGGATGGTCCACGCCCCGGCGTCGCGCCGGGCGAAGAACGGGCCGCCCATGTGGCCGAGCAGCACGTCGAGGCCGTCGTCGGTGTGGTGGAAGAGCAGCAGGCCGGCACTGCGCTTCACGGCCTCACCTCCGGATGCGCGGCCAGCAGTGCCTCGACCGTGTCGGCGTCCTCGGGGCGCTTGTCCTCCCGGTAGCGGACCACTCGGGCGAAGCGCAGGGTGACTCCGGCCGGGTAGCGGGTGGAGCGCTGGAGGCCGTCGTAGGCGATCTCGACGACGAGTTCCGGGCGTACGGTCACGACGTGGCCGTTGTCGTCGACGGCGAGCTGCTGCAGCCGTTCGGTCTGCCAGGTCAGCATCGCGTCGGTCATGCCCTTGAAGGTCTTGCCGAGCATGGCGAGGCCGCCGTCGGCGGTGCGGGCGCCGAGGTGGAGGTTGGAGAGCTTGCCGGTGCGGCGGCCGTGGCCCCACTCGGCGGCCAGGACGACCAGGTCCAGGGTGTGGACGGGCTTGACCTTCAGCCAGGACGCGCCGCGCCGGCCCGCGCTGTAGGGGGCGTCCAGCGCCTTGGCGACGACGCCCTCGTGCCCGCGCTTCAGCGTCTCGGCGAGAAACTCCTCCGCCGGGTGCAGATCATCCGGGCCGGCCACCGTCGTGCGGCGCACCCGCATCGGCTCGGGGACCAGCCGGGCCAGCTCCGCGTGCCGCTCGGCGAAGGGCAGGTCGAGCAGGTCACGGCCGTCGACGGACAGTGCGTCGAAGAAGACCGGGGAGACCGGCACCGCGCGTGCGGCCGTCGCCACGTCCGTGCGCGAGCCGACACGGCCGGCGGTCTCCTGGAACGAGCGGGGGCGGCCGCCCTCGTCGAAGGAGATCACCTCACCGTCGAGGATGAACCGCTCGCCCCGCAACTCCAGTGCGGCGGCGGTCACTTCGGGCAGCCGGTCGGTGATGTCGTCGAGGGTGCGGGTGTAGAGCCGTACCGTGTCGCCGTCCCGGTGCACCTGGACGCGGATGCCGTCCAGCTTCTCCTCGACCGCGCAGGCGCCGAGCTTGTCCACCGCCTCGGCGACCGAGGAGGCGCTGTGCGCCAGCATCGGCCAGACCGGGCTGCCGACGGTGAGGCGGAAGCGGTCCAGGGCGGCGGGGCCGTCCGCGAGCAGCGCCTCGGCGACCGTCTGGAGGGAGCCGGCGAGCATCACGGCCCGCCGTACGTCCGCCGGGGGCGCCCCGGTCGCCTGGGCCAGTCCCTCGACCGCGACGGCGTCCAGCGCGCCCTGCCGTACCTCGCCGGTGAGCAGCCCGACCAGGAACCGCTGCTCGTCCTCGGTGGCCGCGCCCATCAACTCCCCGACCAGCCGGGCCCGTTCCGCCTGGGAGCCCGGGCCGGACACCTTGGCCAGCTCGGAAAGCCGGGTGTCCACGTCCCGCACGGTCAGGCCCGGCTCGGCGGCGGGGGCGACCGGACGGCTCAGCACCTTCCAGCCGACGCCGATCCGGCCCTGCGGCAGCCGGCCCGCCAGATACGGGATGACGATCGGCACGTCGTCCGCCTCCGCGTCCCGGAAGAGCTCCGCGAGCAGGGCCGTCTTCCGGGACCGCGCCGAGGTGGCGGCGACCTCCTGGGACACTCGGGCCAGCCGGTGCAGCAGCATGCAGCCATGGTGCACCGGAGGAGCCGCCTCTACACCCGGGCGGCCCCTCTACTCCTGGACAGCCGCGTCGAGGTCGGTCATCAGCAGGTCCCCGACGATCGCGGCCGCCGCCCGGTAGCCGCCGCTCGCCGCGTGCACGACCTGCTCGGCGAAGCCGATCGCGTTGCCCGCGGCCCACACGCCCGGGACGGTCGTCAGCCCGGTCGGGTCGACCACCGGATAGGCGCCGACGGGCGTCTCGTGCAGCTCGGCGCCGAGCCGCTCCAGCAGGCCGGTCTGCGGAACGGGGCGTGGACCGACGAACAGTACGGAGCGCCCGTGCGTCGTGCCGTCGGCGAGCCGGAGACCGGTGAGCCGGTCGTCCTCGACCACGAGCCCCGCGACCTCGCCGGGCACCACGTCCACCCCGGCCGCAGCGAGCCGGCGCAGGTCCTGGTCGGACAGCTCCTCCTCGGCGACCGTGTGCAGGAAGAACCGCACGTCCTTCGACCACTGGGACACGATCAGCGCCTGGTGCACGCTCGCCGGGCTCGACGCCAGCACCCCGAACGGCTGGTCGCGCACCTCCCAGCCGTGGCAGAACGGGCAGTGCAGCACGTCCCGGCCGAACCGCTCGGCGACCCCGGGAACCGCGGGCAGCTCGTCCTTCAGTCCGGTCGCGATCACCAGCCGCCGGGCCCGCACGGTCCGCCCGCCGGCCAGCAGCACGGCGAAGTCCTCGCCCTTGTCCACCGCCACCACCCGGTCCCGCACGAGCTCCACGCCGTACCGCGCGATCTCCTCCCGGCCGGCGGCGAGGAACTCGGCGGGCGGCATGCCGTCCCGCGACAGATAGCCCTGCATGTGCGCGGCGGGTGCGTTGCGCGGCTCGCCCGCGTCGACGACCAGCGTGCGGTGCCGGGCCCGGCCCAGCACCAGGGCCGCGGACAGGCCCGCCGTACCACCGCCGACGACTACGACTGCGTACCTCTCGGTCATGGTGACCACCTCCACCACCGAGAGTCGCCCGGCACCACGGGATTGACAAACATGTTTGCCGAACCTGCAATACGACCATGACTACGGACGAGGTACTCGCGGGCGTCGGCCCCCGGCTGCGGCAGATGCGCAAGGAGCGGGAGGTGACCCTGGCGGCGCTCTCCGAGACCACCGGCATCTCCGTCAGCACCCTGTCGCGCCTGGAGTCCGGCCTGCGCAAACCCAGCCTGGAGCTGCTGCTGCCGATCGCCCGGGCACACCAGGTGGCCCTGGACGAGCTGGTCGGAGCCCCGTCGGCCGGCGACCCGCGGGTGCGGTCGAAGCCGATCGAGATGTTCGGCCGCACCCACTGGCCGCTCACCCGCCAGCCCGGCGGCCTCCAGGCCTACAAGGTGCTGGAGCCCCAGCGCAGACAGGAGCCGGACCCGCGCACGCACGAGGGCTATGAGTGGCTGTACGTGCTGTCCGGCAAGCTGCGCCTGGTGCTGGGAGAGCACGACGTGGTGCTCACGGCGGGGGAGGCCGCGGAGTTCGACACCCGGGTGCCGCACTGGTTCGGGTCGACTGGGGAGGGGCCCGTGGAGTTCCTCAGCCTGTTCGGGCCGCAGGGGGAGCGGATGCATGTCCGGGCGCGGCCGAAGCGGTCGTGACGCACGAGATACCCGTTCGCGGGACTCTTCTCCCGGAGGCTGTTCCCTGATTGGCAAGCGACCGCTTAGTATGCGAACGACCCCGGTCAGACGAAGCAGTCCCCCGTGGAGGCCCCGCATGCAGGCATGGCAAGTGCACGAGAACGGCGAGCCGGGCGAGGTGATGCGGCTCGTGGACGTGGAGCCGCCCACACCCGGTGACGGCCAGATCCTGCTGAAGGTACGGGCCGCCAACATCAACTTCCCCGACGCCCTGCTGTGCCGCGGGCAGTACCAGGTCAGGCCGCCGCTGCCGTTCACCCCGGGTGTGGAGATCTGCGGCGAGACCGAGGACGGCCGCCGGGTGATCGCCAACCCGGTCCTGCCGTACGGCGGCTTCGCCGAGTACGCCGTCGCGGACTCCGCCGCCCTGCTGCCCGCGCCGGACGCCCTGGACGACGCGGAGGCCGCGGCCCTGCACATCGGCTACCAGACGGGCTGGTTCGGTCTGCACCGCCGGGCCGGTCTGAGGGCCGGCGAGACCCTGCTCGTCCACGCTGCCGCTGGAGGGGTCGGCAGCGCGGCCGTGCAGCTCGGGAAGGCCGCCGGCGCCACCGTCATCGGTGTCGTCGGCGGCTCCGGGAAGGCGGCCGTCGCCCGCGAGCTGGGCTGCGACGTCGTGATCGACCGGCGCTCCGAGGACGTCGTCGGCGCCGTCAAGGAGGCCACCGGCGGCCGGGGCGCCGACGTGATCTACGACCCGGTCGGCGGCGAGGCCTACACGCAGTCCACCAAGGTCGTCGCCTTCGAGGGGCGGATCGTCGTCGTCGGCTTCGCCGGCGGCACGATCCCCAGCCCGGCGCTGAACCACGCCCTGGTGAAGAACTACTCGATCCTCGGCCTGCACTGGGGCCTGTACAACACCAAGAACCCGAAGCTGGTCCAGCACTGCCACGAGCAGCTCACCGAGCTGGCCGCCCGGGGCGCGATCAAGCCGCTGGTGAGCGAACGCGTTCCGCTCGGCGGGGCGGCCGCCGCCGTGCAGCGGGTCGCCGACGGCGTGACGACCGGCCGGGTGGCCGTCGTCCTGGAGAAGGGAGCCGCCGCATGACCGACGCCGAGGAACTGCGCCGTCGCACACAGGACCTGCTGGCCGCTCACCCGCCGGCCTCGACCGACCGCCTGGACTTCCTCCGGGCCCGCTTCGACGCCGGACTGGCCTGGGTGCACTACCCGGAGGGCCTCGGCGGACTCGGTGCTCCGCGGTCCCTCCAGGCCGTCGTGGACGCCGAGCTGGAGGCGGCCGGGGCTCCCGACAACGATCCGCGGCGCATCGGCATCGGCCTCGGGATGGCCGCGCCGACGATCCTCAAGTACGGCACCGAAGAGCAGAAGCAGCGATTCCTCAGGCCCCTCTGGGTGGGCGAGGAGGTCTGGTGCCAGCTGTTCAGCGAGCCGGGTGCCGGGTCCGACCTGGCCGCGCTGCGTACACGAGCGGTGCGGGAGGATGGGGGCACCTCCCGCTCGAGCGAAGCCGAGAGTGGGGGAGACTGGGTCGTCAACGGGCAGAAGGTGTGGACGTCCAGCGCCCATGTGGCCCGCTGGGCGATCCTCATCGCCCGCACCGACCCGGACG
>KE354329.1 GCA_000415505.1 Streptomyces afghaniensis 772 | reverse complement strand
GGTCCGGCCTTCATGCCACGGCTGGAAGTTCCACGTCCCGTGCTCCCACTCTCCGTAGGCGAAGTCGTCGAACCCGAGGCGATGCAGCACGGCACCCTCGCGTGCGGGCGCGAGGGCGGTCCAGGGCTGAGCGGGCCAGTCGGCCGTAGCCTCGATCGGGTAGCCGACCTTGACGGCGTAGTGACCTCGATGGCTCTGCACCTCCCAGACCATGGAGCCCCGGCGGTTCAGGACCAGGCGCTGAGACGTGGGCATGAGGGAGTCGAGCACCACGATCGGCAGTTCAGAGGGTGACCCGGACAACGTCTGTTCTCCTTCCGGGCGAACGCGGCCGAC
>KE354328.1 GCA_000415505.1 Streptomyces afghaniensis 772 | reverse complement strand
GAGCAGGCCGGCGACGGCGTGCGCGGTCATGCTCTTGCCGCAGCCCGACTCGCCCAGCAGCGCCAGCGTCTCGCCCGACCGCACGGAGAAGCCGACCCGGCGGATGACATGGACGGGCCCGGCCGGGGTGTGGACGTCGACGGACAGGCCCTCCACGACCAGGACGTCGGCCGCCGTCGACTGCCCGGTGCCGGCGGGACGGCTGCCGACGGGAACGGCGGTCGTGTCCGCCTCGGCGAGGGCAGAGCCACGCGCTGCCGGGCCCGCGCTCGCCCTGCGCGACCACCGGGCACGCCGCCCACTCCGCCGTACGCCCTCCCGCCACCGCTGCCCCGGGTCCGTCGCCATCCGGGCCCAGGAGGCGAGAACGGTCGCCGAGACGGTCGTGAGGACGATCGCGAGCCCCGGGAAGAGCGCGATCCACCACGCGCTCTGCAACTCCTGCCGCCCCTGGGCCACCATCAACCCCCAGCTGACGTCGGGCGGTTGGATGCCGATACCCAGGAAGCTCAGCGACGACTCGGCCAGCATCACGAAGCAGAAGTCGAGCGCGGCTACGGTGAGCAGCGTCGGCAGCACACTCGGCGCGACATGCCGGCGGATGGTCGCCCAGCTGCCCGTGCCGAACGTACGGGCCGCGTCCACGAACAGCCGACTGCGCAGCTCCGCCGCCTCGGCCCGGGCCGTGCGCAGATACACGGGTATCCGGGCGACGGCCAGCACCAGCACGATGCTCGCCGCACTCGGCGAGAACACGTACAGCACCACCACGGCCAGCAGCAGGGAGGGAAGCTGAGGATCACGTCGGCCACCCGCAGCGACGCGTTCTCGCGCCAACCGCCGTGATAGCCCGCCCACATGCCCCATACCGAGCCGATGACCAGCGAGCACAGCACGGCGGGCACCGCCACGGCCAGTGTCGTCCCGGCGGCGGTCAGCAGCCGCGCGGCGACGGGCCGGCCGAGGGAGTCGCTGCCGAGGACGAAGGCCCAGCCGTGGTCGAGGCTGAAGGGAGGCCGGCCCGGGGCCCGCAGGTTCTGACTGGTCGCCAGGTCCCCGGCCAGCAGCGGTCCCAGGACGGCGCACAGCGCGACCAGGACCAGGACGAGGGCCGCTGCGCAGGCGAACCGGTCCCGGAGCAGCAGGGCGAACCACCGGCGGCGTACGGGCGTACCGCCCGTCTCGGGTGTGGCTTTCTGAAGCATGTCCCGTCCTCGGCTCATGCCGCCGCCCGCTGCCGTACCCGAGGGTCGACAAGCGCGTGGCAGAGGTCCACCAGGATGTTGAGGGCGAAGATCGCCAGAGCGGTCAGGAGCACCGCCGCCTGCAGCACCGCGAAGTCGCGCTGGAGCACCGAGTCGATCATGAGCTTGCCGATGCCGGGCCAGCCGAAGATCGTCTCGACGACGACGGCTCCGTTGACCAGCCCCACGGCCAGATCGCCCGCGACGGTCAGCGCCGGTGCGGCCGCGTTGCGCAGGGCGTGCCCGAAGACCACCCGGGGCTCGGACGCCCCCTTGGCGCGGGCCACCTTCACGTACGGGGCGGACAGCGCGGAGACCATGGCGCCCCGCACCACCTGGACCAGTACGCCGAACGGGCGGATCAGCAGCGTGGCCACGGGCAGCACCCACGCCGCCGCGCCGCTCGTGCCGGAGGTGGGCAGCCAGCCCAGGGTGACCGCGAAGACCAGCACGCCCATGATGGCGATCCAGAAGTCCGGGACGCTGGCCGCCGTGGAGGACAGGAAGCTCGCGATCCGGTCGGTCGCCGAGTCCGGGCGGTAGGCCGCCAGGCTGCCGATGACCACGGCGCCCACGATGGCGAGCAGCATCGTCCAGCCGGCGAGTTGCAGGGTGGCGGGGAAGGCCCGCAGGACCGCCTCGCCGGCCGGCTGGGCCGTGCGCAGCGACTCACCGAAGTCTAGATGGGCGACCTGGCCGAGGTAGTCGCCGAACTGGCTGATCAGCGGGTCGTCCAGGCCGTTGCGGGCGGCGAACTCGGCCCGCATCTCGGGTGTCGCGCTCAGCGGCAGGTACAGGTTGGCGGGGTCGCCGGTGAGGCGGGCCAGGAAGAACACGCCGAGCACCACCACGAGCAGTGGGACGACGCTGGAGACCGCGCGGCGGCGCAGCAGGGTCAGCACGTGATGTCCTCCCTCAGTCCGCGCGCCGCATGTCGGCGAGCCGCATCTCGTCGTTGGTCGCCGAATCGGGCCGGTAGCGGACCTTGGGGGAGAGGGCCAGCAGGCCGGTCATGTTGGCCATGACGGCGTCCCGTACGACCTTGTCGTTCTGGTGGGCGAACGCGTCCGCGAACGCCTTCTGCCGTTTTCCGCCCGAGGCGAGCTCGGCCTGTTCGATGAGCGTGTCGAGCGCGCCGGTGCCGTAGCTGCTCTGGGCGCCCTCGCTGCCGTAGATCTGCCCCATCGTGAACGCGGCGTCCCCCGCCTGGTTGCCGTGCTGCGCCTGGAGCAGGGTGGGGCCGGTGTCGCCGGCGGGGAAGGGGCGCAGCAGGTACTCCAGCCAGGCGTTGACGTCGAGCATCTTGATCCTGACCTTCAACCCGGCCTTGATCAGGCCGTCCTGGACCACCTCCATGGCCTCGGCGGCCTTCGGGTAGATGCCGTTGCGGCCGATGATGGTGAGGGTGGTGCCGGTGCGGACTCCGTCGGCGCGGGCCTCGGCGACGAGCTTCCGGGCGCGTTCCGGGTCGTAGGGCCACGGCCGCAGGCGCGGGTTGTGGCCGGTGACGCCCTTCGCCACGAGCTGCCCGGTGGGCCGGCCGGCGAAGACCGCCGTGACCAGTCCCTCCCGGTCGATGGCGTAGTTGACGGCCTGCCGGATGCGGATGTCGTTCAAGGGCGCCTTGGTGGCGTCCATCCGCAGGTACGAGACCTCGTTGGTGGTGAACTCGACGGCCCGGTCACCCGCCCCGTCCTCCGGCGCGAGCCCGATCGCGACGTCCGCCTCGTCGTTCGTCACCATCGCCGCGCGCACACTGCCCTCGGCGCGCCAGACATACGTGGCGGCGGCGAAGTCGGGGGCCTTGCCCCAGTAGCGGGGGAAGCGCTTGAGCCGCAGATACCGGCCCTGGTTCCACTCGTCGATCCGGTAGGGGCCCGTGCCGACCGGCTCGCGCACGCGGGAGTCGGGGTCGGTGCTCGTCGGCACGATCTCGACGAAGGACAGGCGCAGCGGCAGGATCGGGTCGGGCTTCGCCGTGGTGACCCGGAGCGTGGTGTCGTCGACGGGCGTGGCGGTGAGCTCGCTGTCCGCGAAGATGTAGCCGTCGACGTTGCAGTCGATCCCCGACTCCGTGGCGCGCTTCACGGAGAACGCGGCCGCGGCCGCCGTGAACGGCGAGCCGTCGTGGAAGGTGACACCCCTGCGGAGGGTGAAGGTCCACGAAGTGGCCGAATCGCGGGTCCACTTGGTGGCGAGGGCGGGTTCCAGGCGTCCGGTGGACGGTTCGCGCTCGGTGAGTGCCTCCGTGATGTTGGCCCGAGTCACCCGGCCCGTCGCGGTCAGCGAGGCGTCGCAGGGTTCGAGCGTCGGCGGCTCCTCCGGCAGGACGATGCGCAGGGTGTCCGGGCCGCCCCCGATGGGGTCGGCACCGGCCACCGAGCAACCGGAGGCGGCGAGCAGGACGGCGAGGGACGCGACGATCGGACGACTGCGGGATAAGCCTGAACCGGTCACTGCGCCTGCCGCGTTCACTACGCCTCCCGCGTTCGCTCGCGTACACAACAGAGAACGTCGTTTAGATATGTGGACGACATGTGGGCGATCATTATTGGGCTGGCGAGGCGGAGCGCGTCAAGGGGTGTGCGTCGGTTCCCAACTCGTCGAACCTCTTGACGTGTTGATTGCCGTCCTAAAACATTCGGGAAACTCGATTGGTTCTGCGCGGTTCTGTTCGCTCTCGAAGGGAATTCATGTCCAGCAGACATCGCCTCGCCCGGGCACTGGCGGCCGGCGTCCCCCTGGTACTCGGTGCGGGACTCGTGACCGCACCTCCTGCCGCTGCCGCCGAACCGCCCGGCAGCGCGGTCACGGTACGGATCGACCCGTCCTACCGGCAGCAGGAGTTCGAAGGGTGGGGGACGAGCCTCGTCTGGTTCGCCAACATCACCGGCCGCTATCCGGAACCCATCCGGCAGAAGCTCGCCGACATGCTCTTCGGTGAGGACGGCCTCCGCCTCAACATCGCGCGCTACAACATCGGCGGCGGCAACGCCCCGGACGTCCGCAAGGACTACATGAAGACCGGCGCGACGATGGACGGCTTCTGGAAGGCCCCCGAGGGCACGACCAGGGAGGACACCGACTGGTGGAACCCCGACAACCCCGACCACTGGGACTGGTCCGCCGACCCGGGCCAGCGCTGGTGGGTGGACCGCGTCAAGAAGAAGGTCACCCGCTGGGAGGCGTTCAGCAACTCCCCGCCCTGGTTCCAGACCGTCAGCGGCTACGTCTCGGGCGGCTTCGACGCCAACACCGACCAGATACGGCCCGACCGCGTCGACGACTTCGCCACCTACCTGGTCAAGGTGACCGAGCAGCTGGAGAAGAAGCACCGCATCAAGTTCGACACCATCGCCCCGCTCAACGAGCCCAACACCAACTACTGGGGAACCCAGATCGGCCCCGACGGACAGCCGACCGGCGGCCGCCAGGAGGGCGCGCACGCCGGCCCGGAACTCCAGCAGAAGGTCGTCCTGGCCCTGCGGCGCGCACTGGAGAAGTCGAGAACCCGCGCGACGATCTCCGCGATGGACGAGACCAACCCCAGCACCTTCGTCCGCAACTGGAACGCCTACGACAGCTCCGCCCGCGCCGCCGTCGACCAGCTCAACGTGCACACGTACGGCACCGGCATGCGCACCAGCGCCCGGGACAGCGCCAAGGCCGCGGACAAGCCGTTCTGGATGAGCGAGGTCGAGGGCACCTGGGGGACCGGCACCGACTTCACCGGCATGGAACCGGGCCTCGGCATCGCCACCCGGGTCGTCGACGACATCCGTGAACTGGAGCCGTCCGCCTGGGTGTTGTGGCAGCCCGTCGAGGACTCCATCCCTCAGGCGGCGGCCGGCAAGAACTGGGGCAGCATCCACATCCCGTTCAACTGCACCGCGAAGGACACCCTGGAGACCTGCCCGGTCCGGGCCAACACCAAGTTCCACACCCTGCGCAACTTCACCCACCACATCCGGCCCGGCGACCACTTCGTCAAGGCCGACGACCCCTCCAGCGTCGCCGCCGTACGCAAGTCCGGCCGCGGGGCGACCGTCGTGCACGTCAACAACGGCACGACCCCGCGCGCCGTGACCCTGGACCTCTCGCAGTTCGAGCGCGTCGCCCCCGGCGCCACCGTGACGCCCGTGGTGACCAGTGCCGGCGGAGCGCTCGTCCGCGGCACACCGGTGAAGGTGAAGGACGACTCCGCCACCGTGACCGTCCCGGCGAAGTCGGTCACCACCCTCCTCGTCGACGGCGTGTCCGGCACCTCTGAGGACGCCGCGCTCGTCCAGCCAGGCCACGTCTACCGGCTCCAGGGAGCCCAGGGCGGCAAGTCCCTGGCCCCGGCCTCCGACGGCAAGGGGGTCGTCGTCCGTACGGCCGACCCGGGTGCCAAGTCCCAGCTGTGGTCCGTGAAGCAGCTGACCCGCGGGGACAGCAACCGTGAGCGCTACGCCCTCGTGAACGCGGAGACCGGTGACCGTCTCGCCGTACGGGACGACGAGGCCGTTCTCGAAGACACCGACACCCCGGCCGGGCAGTGGATCATGTCGACCACCGGGGACGGCACCTGGACCTTCGTCAACGCCGCCACGGGCCGGCTGCTCGACGTCGTCGGGCAGTCGACGGCGGACGGCGCCCGCGTGTCGGCCTTCCTCCCCACCTCCAACGCGAACCAGCGCTGGGCCGTGACCGACGAGACGGTGCTGCGTACGCAGCCGGCCGAGGCGTTCACCGTCCCCGGCCGCGCGCCCGAACTGCCCGGCACCGTGACGCCCGTCTTCCGGGACGGCGCCCGGGGCGCCCTCCCCGTGCAGTGGGCACTGCCCTCCGAGGCGCGCTGGAGCAAGCCCGGAACCGTGCGGGTCAAGGGCAAGGCGACCGACACCCTCGGACGGACCGTCCGCGCCGAGGCGGTCGTCACCGTGGACACCATCGCCTCCACCCTCCCGGCCCGCGCCAAGACCTACACCGGCGGACGGCCCGACCTGCCCGCCACCGTCACCGGCGTCGGACGCCACGGCGGCACCGCCGAGCTCCCGGTCACCTGGAACCCCGCAGCCGACGGCGCGTTCGACGACGCCGGAGTGGTGACCCTGCGCGGCACCGCCCACGTCCCCGGCGGCACCGATGCGGCGGCGACCGTACGCGTCCAGGTCACCGCACCCCGGGAGAAGAACGCCGCGCCCGACGAGGGCGTGACGGTCGGCGCCACGTACACCGAGAGCGGCTACTCCGCCGAGGGCCTGCGCAACGGCAACACCTCCGAGAAGGCCTGGTCGAACTGGAGGTCCGGCACGAAGAACCCGTCCGACACCATCACCTTCACGCTGCCCGAGGCGCGCGATCTGACCCGGGTCGTGACCCACTTCCACCGCGACGGCACCAACGTCAGCTTCGCGGAGTCCCTCAAGGTGCAGGTCCGGGGGGCCGACGGCACCTGGACCGACGCGAGCGAGACCGTGCCCGTCGGTACCGAGGGCACGCCCGTCGTCGACGTCCCGGTGCGCGCCTCGGGCCCGGTGACCGGGGCACGCGTGGTCATGACGGCCCGGCCGGGCGGCTACATCACCCTCGGGGAGATCGAGCTCTTCGCCAGGACACCCGGCGCCTCCGCGGACGCCGCCGCCGCGTCGGTCGAGGTGGACGGCCTGGCGGTCGGCGGCTTCGACCCGGACCGGACGGACTACCGCGTGAGCACCGACCGCCCGGACCGGGCGAAGGTCACCGCCACGCCGCGCGATCCGTACGCGAGTGTGACCGTCCGCAGGGAGACATCACGCATGGCCGTCGTCACCGTGAGCAGCGAGGACGGCTCGCAGACACGGCAGTACAAGATCGAGCTGACCCGCTCCTGACACACGGGAACGCGGGGCGTGCCAGCCGGACACGCCCCGCGCCGTCCCCAGGGGTCAGACAGAGGGATCAGCCAGAAGGTCAGACCGCCGGAGCCGGGAACGTCGGGTACTCCACCCCGGACACGTGCTGCACGACACGGATGACCTGGCAGGAGTAGCCGAACTCGTTGTCGTACCAGAGGTAGAGGATCGCGTTGTCGCCCTCGACCTTGGTGGCGCCGGCGTCGACGATCGAGGCGTGGCGCGAGCCGATGAAGTCGCTGGAGACCGCGTCGGGCGCGCTGATGAAGTCGATCTGGCGCTTCAGCGGCGAGGTCAGCGACACCTCACGCAGGTAGTCGAGCACCTCCTGGCGGGTGGTCTCCCGCGCGAGCTGCAGGTTGAGGATCGCGATGGAGACGTCCGGCACCGGGACCCGGATGGAGCTGCCGGTGATCTTCGCCTTGAGGTCGGGCAGCGCCTTGGCGACGGCGGAGGCGGCACCCGTCTCGGTGATGACCATGTTGAGCGGCGCGCTGCGGCCGCGGCGCTCGGACTTGTGGTAGTTGTCCAGCAGGTTCTGGTCGTTGGTGAACGAGTGGACGGTCTCCACGTGCCCGCGCTGGACCCCGAACTCGTCGTCCATCGCCTTCAGCGGCGGCACGATCGCGTTCGTGGTGCACGAGGCGCAGGACAGGATCTGCTCGTCCGGCTTGATGGTGTCGTGGTTGACGCCGTGCACGATGTTCGGGACGTCGCCCTTGCCGGGCGCGGTCAGCACGACCTTGTCGATGCCCGGGCGCAGGTGCTCGGACAGGCCCTCACGGTCGCGCCACTTGCCGGTGTTGTCGATGAGGATGGCGTCCTTGATGCCGTACGCCGTGTAGTCGATCTCCGACGGGTCGTTCGCGTAGATGACCTTGATCGCGTTTCCGTTGGCGACGATCGTGCTGTTCGCCTCGTCGACGGTGATCGTGCCCTGGAACTGGCCGTGGATGGAGTCGCGGCGCAGCAGCGAGGCGCGCTTGACGATGTCCTGCTCACCTCCGCCGCGCACGACGATGGCGCGCAGCCGCAGGCCGTTGCCCGAGCCGGCCTTCTCGATCAGCAGCCGGGCCACGAGCCGGCCGATGCGGCCGAAGCCGTAGAGGACGACGTCCCGGCCCTCGCGGCGCTCGATCTTGTTGGCCCCGGTGGCACCGGCGACGGCCTCCGCGGTGAACTCCGCGACCGACAGACCGCGGTCGTCCTCGCGGTACGTCGCGGCGAGCATGCCGATGTCGATCTGGGACGGCCCGAGGTCGAGCTCGGCCAGGGTCTGCAGGAACGGCAGCGTCTCGGTGACCGAGAGCTCCGCACCGGCGATCTGACGGGCGAACCGGTGGGTCTTGAGGATGCTGACCACCGACTTGTTCACCAGGGAGCGGCTGTGCAGCAGGACGGTCACGTCCCGCTCCCGGTGCAGCTTCCCGATGATCGGGATCATCGACTCCGCGATCTCCTCGCGGTTCTTCCAGTTGGTGAACGAGTCGTCGTTGACAGTCACAGATCCATCTTTCGAGCTAGGCGGCGCTCATATGTTAAACCGTCGATTTCTGGATCATGAACGGGGTGCCTCCGAAGCGTTCCGCCCCGCCGTAACGCCGCGCTCCACGCGCCCCTCGCGCCCTCGCCTGGGATGATCGGAACAGCGCCGCCACGCGAAAGGGACGCTCATGGACTTCGACGCTGTGGCCGACGAGCTGTACGCCCTGCGGCCGGAGGAGTTCACCGCCGCCCGCTCCTCGGCCGTGGCCGCCGCCCGCACGGCCGGCGACCGTGAACTCGCCGACCGGATCGGCACGTTGCGCAAACCCAGCCTCGCCGCCTGGGCCAGCAACCTCCTGGTCCGCAGCCGGCCCGGCGATGTCGAGCCCCTGCTCCGCCTGGGCGAAGGACTGCGGCAGGCCCACCACTCCCTGGACCGCACACAGCTGCGCGAACTGAGCCGGCAGCAGCACGCGCTCATCCGCGCCCTGTCGGCTCAGGCCCGGCAGCTCGCCGTGGAGGCCGGCCATCCGATCGGCGAAGGCGTGCAGCGCGAGGTCGAGAACACCCTGCACGCCGTCCTGGCCGACCCCGAGGCCGCGGAGGCATGGGCGAGCGGCCGGCTGGCCAAGCCGCTCAGTGCCGCCGTCGGATTCCCGGCCGCCGCCGCGAGCGCCGTGGCGGAGGGCACCGTCCCGGAAAGTGCCAGGACACAGGGTCGCCCATCCGCCGCGACGGCTCCCTCCCGCCCGGACCGGAAGGCCGGCGAGCAACAGCGGCGACGGCTGGCGCAGGCCCGCCGGGACGCCGAGGCCGCCGACCGGGAGCTGGGGGCGCTCAAGGACGAGGCGGCGGCCGCCGGCCGGGCCGCGGAGGAGGCGAAACAGCAGGTGGACCGCCTTCAGCGGCGCGTCGGCGAGCTCACCGAGGAACTGGCCCGCACCAGGGAGGAGCACCAGCAGGCCCGCTTCGCCGAGCGGTCGGCCCGGGAACGGGCGCGCACGGCCGACCGCCGGGTCCGCGAAGCGGATCGCAAAGCCGCGGCGGCCGCCGCCCAGCTCGAACGCCTGACCTCGTCGGACAGCCGATAGGCGGGAGGGTTCTCAGTCGGGCACCTGGACCGCACCCGACCGCACGCCGATGCGGTCCCCGGGCGCGGGTGACGCCGGGATGGGCGGCACATTGGCCCGGGTGAGCGCGGGCGCGTGACCGGGCTCGCCCCCGCGCGGCACGGTCCGTACGACCTGGCTGGGCGGCAGCGGACGGCCCTCGGTGAGCCGGGCCCACATCAGGTCGAGTGCCTGCTGGAAGTAGAAGCCGAGCGGGACGTAGCGGTTGTCGTAGCCGGGCGCGGTGCTGTCGCTGTGGTGGGCGTGGGTCACCTCCACGTAGGACAACGCGCTCCTGCCGTGCTCGGTACGGGAGTTGAGCCCGAGGTAGGGCCGGGAGCTGTGGTTGACCGGGACCCGGGTGTCGTCGCGGCCGTGCACGATCAGGGCGGGTTTGCCGTGCAGGTCGCCGTCGCGCCGGGTCGCGTCGAGGCCCTGGCCCACCCGGCGCGCCCACGCCCCCTCCTCGGGGCCCGCGGCCTTGCCGGGGAACGCCAGCCGGTAGGCGCACAGCTCCCCGTCGAGGTTGTAGTCGGGTGCGCCGTCCGGCCCGACGGACCGCCGGTCGGCGACCGGCCCGCCGAGCGAGTCGTCGTCGACGAGGGTGCCGGGGGAGGGCGCCCGCCCGCCGCTGGTGGCGTAGGCAGTGGCGAGTTGGGCCCGGGTGTAGGGAGCGGGTCGGCCCGAGGCGTCGGTCGCCGCCCAGCTGTAGCCGCACAGCGCGTCGGTGACCGAGGCGCGGGCGAAGCTCATCTCGTACGAGACGGGCGTCTGCGGATCGTAGTGCGAGGCCTGCAAGTACGCGGACCGCGCCTGGAACCCGGCCCGGACCAGCGCCTGTTGCGCCAGTCCGGGCAGCCCTCGCACCCCGGCCCGTTCCGCGTCACGCCGCAGGATCAGCCGGGGGTCCTCGCCCACCAGGTCAGAGCAGCGCCGCCGTGCCGTTCGCGGATCGAAGGACGAGTAGCCCGGCGCCGAGGGCTCGGTGAGCACCGCGCACGGCTGGAGGAGCGAGGCCAGCGACGCGTACCGCACGAGCGGCAGCCCGGCGTTCCGCACCCGCTGCCCGCCCTGCTGGACGGTGACGCCGCGCAGGGGGGCGAGGTTCATCTGCGGTTCCGAGGCCACGACCGCGTCGATCAGGCCGTGCCGGTCCTCCTCTCCGGCGGCGACGGCGGCACCACCGCCGTTGGAGACACCCGCCGCCAGTACCTTCGTCGTCGCGGGCGTGTACCCGGCGGCGGGCGCACCCTCCCGCCAGTCGTGGTTGAGCAGCGCGAGGGCGAGCTCCACCGAGCGCAGGACGTCGCGGCCCCAGCCGGCCTGGGGGTTGTGCCGGGAGTGCGCCTGCTTGAAGGCGACCCGGTAGGGGCGGCGCGCGTCGTACCGGCGGCGTGCGGAGTCGTCGAGGCCGCTGTCGAAGGCCGCCCGGGGGCCGGTCCGCGTGCGGGGGCCGGTCGTGCCGTCGGTGGCCATGACGGTGTCGGAGTGCAGGTCGTGGAAGGCCGGGCCCATGCCCTTGTCGGTGAGGGCGACCGCGCAGCGGTGGTGCAGCCCCCAGGCACCCGCGCCGCTGACGCCGTTGTACACGTTCGCCAGACCGGTCGCCGGCGCGGCCACGACACAGGGCCGTGCGCGGTCGAAGTCCGCGGGGACCTGGACGACGAAACCGACGCTCCGCACGCCCGTTCCGACGGTTGCGGTGTACTCGGTGCCGGCGACCTTCCCGTCACCGGGAACCGGTCTGCCGTCGGCGCCGATGTTGGGCCCGTACAGCCGTCCCAGCCCGCCCGCGTCGCCACCGGAGAGCCCCGCCGCCGCCCACACGGCCCACCGCCGCAGCTCGGCCGGCGTGGGACGGGCGGGGTCGCGACGGCCGGGGGATGGCCCGGCGCAGTCCCGCGAAACCCAGCCCGGCGGTGAGCAGGTCGTCGTCGCGGCCGTCGTACTCACGTGAGGTGACGGAACCGGCGAAGGACGGCAGACCGCTGCCCGGGTCCGCCCGGGCGGTGGCCGCCGGCAGGGCGGAGGCGGCGAACGACACGGCGAGCAGCAGCGGGACGAACCGTGAGGGGCGGGCGGGCATGCCGATCCTCCGTCAGAGGGAGAAGGCGCCGGTGAGGACGGCACCGGCGGTCATCACGAGCGTGGTGGCGAAGGCCCAGCGGAAGATGAAACGCTGGTGCTCGCCGAGCTGGACGCCGCTCATGCCGACCAGGATGAACGTGGCGGCGGTGAGCGGGCTGAGCGGGAAACCCGTCGTCATCTGGCCGAGAATGGCGGCCCGGGCGACCTCGGCCGGGTCGGTGCCGAAGCCGTGGGCCGTCTCGGCGAGGACGGGCAGGACACCGAAGTAGTAGGCGTCCGGGGTGAAGACCAGACTCAGCGGCATGCCCGTGACGGCCACGAGGACCGGCAGATGGCCGCCGAGGGAGTCCGGTATCACGGACACGAGCGCCTCGGCCATGTCGTCGATCATCCCGGTCCCGGTGAGGACCCCGGTGAACACACCGGCCGCGAAGATCATGGTGGTCACGAGGACGACGTTCTTCGCGTGCCGGTCGAGCAGCGCCTGCTGCTGTTCCCACGTGGGGTGGTTGACCAGGAGAGCCACCGCGAACCCGAGGACGAACAGCACCGGCAGCGGCATGACCTCCAGGATCAGCGCCACGACGAGCACGACGGTCAGCAGCAGGTTGAAGAGCGCCAGCCGGCGCGGCGCGGGCGCGGCGACCCGGACGGCACCCGGCCCGTCGCCGGGCGCCGGGGCCGTCGCGGGGACCGTCTCGTCACCGGGCGCCGGGGCCGTCGCGGGGACCGTCTCGTCGCCGGGCGCGGATGCCGTCGCGGGAACCGGCTCGCCGTCGGTGGCTTCCTCGCCCGGCCCGGTGAGAGCGCCGAGCCGCTGCCGCTCCCGACGGCCGATCAGCCAGGACGCCACCAGGACCCACGCGATCCCGAACCCCATCGCGGGCAGCACGGGCGTGAAGACGTCCGAACTCTCCAGCTTCAGTGCCGCCATGGCACGCACCGTCGGCCCGCCCCAGGGAATCATGTTCATCACGCCGCCCCCAGGCAGACGACCCCGGACAGCACCAGCGGACTCATTCCCAGCTTCCGGTAGACGGGCAGCAGCGCGGAGACGGTGATGAGGAACGTGGAGGCGCCGTCGCCGTCCAGGGCCACGCAGAGCGTGAGAACGGCCGTGGCGACGGTGACGCGCATCGGATCACCCTTGGCCAGCCGCAGCAGACCGCGGATCAGCGGATCGAACAGACCCGCGTCCACCATGAGGCTGAAGTACAGCACCGCGAAGGCAATCATGATGCCGGTCGGCGCCACCTTCGACAGCCCGTCGAGCACCATCCCGCCCAGCTCGCCCGCGAACCCGCCCGCCAGCGCCGCGAGCACCGGAAGCACCACCAGCGCGACCAGCACCGAGACCCGTTTGGTCATGGTGAGCAACAGGAACAGGGCGATCGTGGCGAAGCCCAGGGCTGCCGGCATGGTGACGCTCGCTTTCTCGGGTCGCGGTCCCCGGCGGCGGAGAGCGGGGCGTACGGGGATAGCCGAGAGTGTCCGAGCGCCGGATGATCCCTGTCCAGCATCAAACCGGCATCTGTCCATGCGATCCCCGCATCAATCGGCTTGCTCTGACGTACGCTTCCCGGCCATGGATGCCACCCTGCGTCAGCTGACGGCCTACGCGGCCGTCGCCCGGGCGACGAGTTTCACCGCGGCGGCCGCCCAGTTGGGCGTCTCGCAGTCCTCCCTCAGTCGCGCGGTGGCCGACCTGGAGCGGCAGGTCGGTGCCCAACTGCTCGAACGCGACACGCGCAACGTGCAGTTGACGGCCGCGGGCGCCGAGGCGCTGCGGATCGCCGAGCAGATCCTCAGCGCCACCGGGCCGGGATGAAGGAACTGGACCGCTTCCTGCTCGGCGAGTCCGGCACCGTTGCCGTCGCCACCCTGCCCTCCGTCGCCGCGGTGCTGCTTCCGCAGGTCATCTCCGGCTTCCGCACGGACCGGCCGCGCGTCGCCGTACGCCTGCTGGACGGCCTGGAACGGGCCGTGCTGAACCGGGTCCTGTCCGGCGACGCCGACTTCGCCATCACCACGGTCGGCGTGCCGCCCGAGCGGCTGGAGCACCGCCCGCTGGTGCGCGACCGTTTCGTCGCGGTCCTGCGCGAGGACCATCCGCTCGCCGCCCGCGACGAGGTCGGCTGGGCGGACCTGGCCCGCGAGCCGTTCCTCGCCGTCGGACGGGACTCGAGCGTGCGGCGGCTGACGGACGCCGCGTTCGGCCAGGTCGACGCACGCGCCGTACCGGCGGCGGAGGCCGGCAGCGTCGCCACGGTGGGCGGACTGGTCGCCGCCGGCCTCGGAGTGAGCGCACTGCCCGCCCTGGTGCTGCCGCTGCTGGGCACCGGCCCCTTCGTGTTCCGGCCGCTGGTCGACCCCGTGGTCGACCGGCGCCTCGACATCGCGCTGCGTGCCCGCCGCACCCTCCCGCGCGTCACCGAGCACTTCCTGGAGACGCTCGAGGACTTCCGGGCCCAGGGCAGGGACCTGCCGCCGGGAGTCTCCTGGGCCTGAGCGCCGATGGGGGCCGATTCATGCGCCAACCGCATGGATTGATGGCCTTCTTTTGCTGGACAGGCATTTCTGCGCCTCGGCAGTCTGAAGAACCGACCAGCTGAGCCGAGGGGACGCATCCGTGCCGGACAAGGACATGCCGAACGCCACCGGACAGGGGCAGTTGCGCGGACTGAAAGTGGTCGAGTTCGCTCATGTGGTGGCCGGCCCGCTCGCGGGTTCGATGCTCGCCGACCAGGGCGCGGACGTCGTCCACGTCGAGCCCCCGGGCGCCGGTGACGCCGCCCGCGCGATGGGGCCCGGCGCAACGGCGTGCCCCTGTGGTTCAAGGTGGCCGCCCGCAACAAGCGCTCCGTCACGCTCGACCTGCACCACGAGGCGGGCCGGGCGGTCGCCCACCGGCTCGTCGCCTGGGCGGACGTCGTCATCGTCACCCTGCGTGCCGGGCGCCTGCGCCGCTGGGGCCTCGACTGGGAGTCCGTGCACCGGATCAACCCGAAGGCCGTCCTGCTGCAGATCTCCGGCTTCGGCGCCACCTCCAGCCAGGCCGACGCCCCCGGTTTCGGCAAGATGGGCGAGGCCCGCAGCGGCGTCGTCCACCTGACCGGTTCCCCCGACGGGCCGCCCGTCCACACCGGCTTCTCGCACGGCGACGCCGTGACCGGCCTGATGGGCGCCTACGCCGTCCTCGCCGCCCTCCACCGGCGCGACCACGACCCCGGCTTCGACGGCGAGTGGATCGATCTCGCCCTGTTCGAGCCCCTGTTCCGGCTCGTCGAGTGGCAGGTCATCGTCCACGACCAGCTGGGAACCGTGCCGCAGCGCTCCGGCAACCAGCTGGCGGTCGCGCCCGCCGCCGTGATCAACACCTACCGCTCCCGGGACGAGCAGTGGATCACCGTCACCTCAGCGACCCTGCGCTCGGTGCGCAACGTGGCCCGGCTGCTGGGGCTGCCGGAGGAGGAGTTCGCCACGTCGGAGCAACAGCACGCACGGCGCGGGGAGTTGGACGACGGACTGCGGGAATGGGTGGCCGGCCGCAGCGCCGCCGAGTGCCTGGAGGCCTTCGCCCGCGCCGAGGTGGTGGCCTCCCGGGTGTTCGACGCGGCCGACATCGCCGCCGACCCGGTCTACGCGGAACGCGGCGACATCGTCACCGTGGCCGACCCCGACCTGGGCGACGTCCGGATGCAGGCGGTCATCCCGCACTTCCGGCAGCGCCCCGGCCGCGTCTGGCGCACCGGACCCGCGCTGGGCCAGGACAACGACCTCGTGTACCGGGACTGGCTCGGGCTGAGCGACCGGGAACTGGCCGAGCTGGAGAAGAACGATGTCGTCTGAGCCTCACAGTCGCCCCCCGCTCCGCTCCCTCCTCTTCGTGCCCGGACTCCGCACGGACTGGCTGCCCAAGGCGCGCGCGGCCGGTGCCGACGCAGTCGTCCTCGACCTGGAGGACGCGGTGCCCGCCCCCGACAAGCCGCTCGCCCGCGCCCGGGTGGCCGAGGCCGTGGCGGAGGCCGCTGCGGAACCGGCCGGTGGCATGGCCCTGTTCGTCCGCGTCAACCCGCTCGACGACTGGACCGCCGCCGAGGAACTGCGTGCCGTCGTACGCTCCGGACTGGCCGGGGTGGTCCTGCCCAAGGTGCACACCGCCGCCGACGTACGGTTCGCGGACCGCCTCATCGGCTGGTGCGAACACGAGCACGGTCTGCCCGCCGGCGCGACGACCCTCGTCCCGCTGCTGGAGTCGGCCCGCGCCCTGCACGACGCCTACGACATCGCCGCAGCGGCTCCCCGGGTCGCCTACGTCGGTGCCCTGACCGCACCTGGCGGCGACGTGGAACGCGCCGTCGGCTACCGCTGGAGCCCGCAGGGCACCGAGACCATGGCCCTCCGCTCCCGCGTCCTGCTCGACGTCCGCGCCGCCGGAGCGCCCGGCCCGGTCACCGGACTGTGGACGGACATCGCCGACCTGACGGGCCTGCGCGCCTTCGCCGAGCAGAACCGCGCCCTCGGCTACGAGGGGATGATGGCCGTCCACCCGACCCACGTCCCCGTGATCAACGAGGTCTTCGCGCCCACCCCCGAAGAGGTGGACCGCTGTGCGCGCCTCGTCGCAGCCGTGGAAGCGGCCCAGCGCGACGGCGTCGGCGCCCTCACCTTCGAGGGCCGGATGGTCGACGAGGCCATGGCCGAAACCGCGCGGGCGGTGCTGGCGCGACACGGACACGGCTGACACCATCCCGCCACCGCTCCGAAGCGCGATCATCGACGCTGTGACGGAGCTCACAGTGCGCCAACGAGGCTGCCGCATCAAGCCGCACAGGCGCCACACCGAGCCGCACCAGCGCGACACGAAAATTGAACCCTTCGTTTTCTTGAATCATTCGTGTTTGTGCGGCTAGGTTGTCCGCCATGACCGCATCCCGGAACCCCACCGTCGCCGAGGAACTGCGCGGCGCCGGCCTGAGGGTGACGGCCGCCCGCGTCGCACTGCTCCAGGCCGTGCGGGACGGCGACCACCTCGGCGCCGAGGCGATCGCCTCCGAGGTACGCGGGCGCGTCGGCCACATCTCCGTCCAAGCCGTGTACGAGGGGCTCCACGCACTCACCGCGGCGGGACTCATACGCCGCCTCGAACCGCCCGGCAGCCCGGCCCTGTACGAGGGACGGGTCGGCGACAACCACCACCACCTCGTGTGCCGGTCCTGCGGGACCGTCGCCGACGTCGACTGCGCGGTCGGCCACGCCCCCTGCCTGACCGCGTCCGACGACCGCGGCTTCGCCGTCGACGAGGCCGAGGTCATCTACTGGGGCCTGTGCCCCGCCTGCTCCACCGCCCGCAGTACCTGAGCGATGTGATCCACCCGAGCACCGTGATCCACCCCGTCCGGAAGGATTTCCATGACTGAGAACCACGACGCGATCGTCACCGACGCGAAGCAGGAGGAGACGAGCGGCGGCTGCCCCGTGGCGCACGGCCGCGCCCTGCACCCCACCCAGGGTGGCGGCAACCGTCAGTGGTGGCCGGAGCGCCTCAACCTGAAGATCCTTGCCAAGAACCCCGAGGTGGCCAACCCGCTCGGTGAGGAGTTCGACTACGCCGAGGCGTTCCAGGCCCTCGACCTCGCGGCCGTGAAACAGGACATCGCCGAGGTGCTGACCACCTCGCAGGACTGGTGGCCGGCCGACTTCGGCAACTACGGCCCCCTGATGGTCCGTATGGCCTGGCACAGCGCGGGCACCTACCGCATCAGCGACGGCCGCGGCGGCGCCGGCGCCGGCCAGCAGCGCTTCGCCCCGCTCAACAGCTGGCCGGACAACGGCAACCTCGACAAGGCCCGCCGCCTGCTGTGGCCCGTGAAGAAGAAGTACGGCCAGAGCATCTCCTGGGCCGACCTCATGATCCTCACCGGCAACGTCGCCCTGGAGCAGATGGGCTTCGAGACCTTCGGCTTCGCCGGCGGCCGCGAGGACGTCTGGGAGCCCGAGGAGGACGTGTACTGGGGCCCCGAGACCACCTGGCTCGACGACAAGCGCTACACCGGCGACCGCGAGCTGGAGAACCCGCTCGGCGCCGTCCAGATGGGCCTCATCTACGTCAACCCCGAGGGCCCGAACGGCAACCCGGACCCGCTCGCCGCGGCCCGCGACATCCGTGAGACGTTCCGCCGCATGGCGATGAACGACGAGGAGACCGTCGCCCTGATCGCCGGTGGCCACACCTTCGGCAAGACCCACGGCGCGGGCCCGGCCGACCACGTCGGCGCCGACCCCGAGGCCGCCTCCATGGAGGAGCAGGGCCTGGGCTGGCGGAGCACCTACGGCACGGGCAAGGGCGGCGACGCCATCACCTCCGGCCTGGAGGTCACCTGGACCTCGACGCCCACCCAGTGGAGCAACGGGTTCTTCAAGAACCTCTTCGAGTTCGAGTACGAGCTCGAGCAGAGCCCGGCCGGCGCCAACCAGTGGGTGGCCAAGGACGCCCCGGAGATCGTCCCGGACGCGCACGACTCGTCGAAGAAGCACCGCCCGAAGATGCTCACCACCGACCTGGCGCTGCGCTTCGACCCGATCTACGAGCCGATCTCCCGCCGGTTCTACGAGAACCCGCAGGAGTTCGCGGACGCCTTCGCCCGCGCCTGGTTCAAGCTGACCCACCGTGACATGGGCCCGAAGTCGCTGTACCTCGGCCCGGAGGTCCCGGAGGAGACCCTGATCTGGCAGGACCCGCTGCCCGAGGCCGAGGGTGAGCCCATCGACGCCGGGGACATCGCGACCCTCAAGACGAAGCTCCTCGAGTCGGGTCTGTCCGTCTCGCAGCTGGTGACGACCGCCTGGGCCTCGGCTTCCACCTTCCGCGGCAGTGACAAGCGCGGCGGTGCCAACGGCGCCCGCATCCGCCTTGAGCCGCAGCGCGGCTGGGAGGTCAACGAGCCCGACGAGCTGGCCCAGGTGCTGCGCGTCCTGGAGAACATCCAGCAGGAGTTCAACGCCGGCGCCGGCGCCAAGAAGGTCTCCCTGGCCGACCTGATCGTCCTCGGTGGCACCGCCGCCGTCGAGAAGGCCGCCAAGGAAGCCGGCTTCCAGGTGGAGGTCCCCTTCACGCCGGGCCGTGTGGACGCGACGGAGGAGCACACCGACGCCGAGTCCTTCGAGGCGCTCGAGCCGACCGCCGACGGGTTCCGCAACTACCACGGCAAGGGCAACCGCCTGCCGGCCGAGTACCTGCTGCTCGACAGGGCGAACCTGCTCACGCTGAGCGCCCCCGAGATGACCGTCCTGGTCGGCGGCCTGCGGGTGCTGGGCGCCAACTACCAGCAGTCCCAGCTCGGCGCCCTCACCGCGACGCCCGGCTCGCTGACCAACGACTTCTTCGTCAACCTGCTCGACCTGGGCACGACGTGGAAGGCGACCTCCGAGGACCAGACGACGTTCGAGGGCCGCGACGCAGCCACCGGCGAGGTCAAGTGGGCCGGCAGCCGCGCCGACCTGGTCTTCGGCTCGAACTCCGAGCTGCGCGCGCTCGCCGAGGTCTACGCGAGCGACGACGCGAAGGAGAAGTTCGTGAACGACTTCGTCGCCGCGTGGGTCAAGGTCATGAACCTGGACCGGTTCGACCTGGTCTGACTGGTCTGATCACCTCCGCATGACAGCACGCCCGGGCCGGGAGGCCCGGGCGTGCTGCCGGTTGCCTGAGGGACCGTCAAAAACCGTTCAAGGTAAGAACATCACTTACCCAACTCTCACCATGAAACGGCAAGGACCGCGGTCGGGCGCCCCGTCGGGCATACGTTCTGGCCGTGAACTCACATGCCACCGCCCACAGAGGCACCGGCCTTGAACCGCACCCCTTCGCCGGTCCACGGCCGACCACAGGCGGCACCGTCCGCCGCACTCTCCTGCGCACCGCGCTGACCGGGGCCGCGGCCCTCGGTGCGGGCCTCACAGCCGCCCGCCCGGCCACCGCCGCCACGAGCGCACCCGCCGCCACGAGCGCACCCGGCACCGGACCGCGCCCGAGCACCCCGCAGGAGGCCCTCGCGGAACTGGCCGCGGGCAACCGCCGCTGGCGCGCCTTCCGCGAACGCCATCCGCACGAAACCCCCGCGATCCGACGGGAGTT
The DNA here is from genome assembly GCA_000415505.1 of Streptomyces afghaniensis 772. GTDB lineage: Bacteria > Actinomycetota > Actinomycetes > Streptomycetales > Streptomycetaceae > Streptomyces > Streptomyces afghaniensis. Next base: position 46,348 of record KE354328.1, on the reverse strand, counting down.
GACCACCGCCCAGCACCCCTTCGCGGTCGTGCTCGGCTGCATCGACTCCCGCGTGCCCCCGGAGCTGGTCTTCGACCAGGGACTGGGCGACCTGATGACGGTACGCACCGCCGGGGAGGTCCTGGACGAGGCCGTACTCGGCAGTGTCGCCTACGGCGTCCTGGAACTGGGCATACCGCTGGTCGTGGTGCTCGGGCACCAGTCGTGCGGCGCGGTACGTGCCGCGGTCGAGGCGGAGCAGTCCGGGGGGCACCTGCCCGCCCACATCCAGTACCTCGCCGACCAGATAAGCCCGGCCATAGACCACGGCACGGTAGGGGACGCGCGGATCGACGCCACCGTCGACGCCAACGTCCGCCTCGTCCGCTCCCGGCTGGCCGCGGAACCCGACCTCGCCGCCAAGGTCGGCACCGGCAAGCTGGCGATCGTCGGCGCCCGTTACGAACTGACCAGCCAGGCGGTCCACCGCGTCGTCTGAGAGCCGGCCCGGCTCGCGATACGCCACCGCGGGCCGGGCCGCCCGTCTCACGCCCGCAGCGGATTGAAACGCGCCGCCGCCATCAGGTACCAGGCGGTCGCGCCCGTGTGCCGGTACGGGTAGTAGCCGAAGCCGAACCCGGTGTCCAGCGGACTGCTCGCGGACACCACCCCGGCCGCTCGGGCAGCGCCCTTCCGCCGACGGTCTGACCGGCGCCCAGCAGCTCCTGGGCGCGCTCGGCCGACGCGAGCAGCCGCCGGGCACGCGCCTCGTCGCCACGCCGCCCGCGGTCCCGCAGGGCGAGCGCGAGATGCGCCGTCCCCTCGAACCACACACCGTTGCGGTCGGGTCTGGGCTGTCCCTCCGCGATCGGCGCGTCCTCGTTCGCCACCAGGCTCGCGGAACTGAAGGTGACGCCCTCGTACGACTGCCCCGCGGGTACCGTGCTGTTCGTGCGGCCGGAGTGATCCAGGACGGCCAGCTCCGCAACGGCCCAGTCCAGGGAGCGGGCGTACCCCCTCGTGCGGGAGCCGAGCGCGAGATGGGTCCAGGTCTGGGTGTCCTCCGGAATCGGGGACTTGTTGACGGTCACACCGTCGTTGGTGCCGGTGTAGAAGAAGCCCCCGGCCGGCTCCCACATCCGGCGCACGAAGGCCTCGGCCCGCGCACGGCGCTGCAGCCACACCCTCTGGCCGGTCAGCCGGGCGAGTCGGCCGAAGAGGCACACCAGGTCGGTGTTGTGCTCGGTCGACGTGAACGGCAGCCGCTGATTCGCCCCGTCGACCCCGAACTTGTAGCCGCCGAGCGGTTCGTCGGTGCGGCCGGTCCGCTCGATCCACTCGCCGATCCGTACGGCACCGGTGAGGAAACGACGCGCCCCTGTACGGCGGGCGAGGGCGCTCAGCGCGATGCCCGCCCAGGCCATGTCGCCCACCGCCGTGCCGGTGAAGCCGAACTGCGTACCGACGTTGGCGGTGCCGTCCGCCCGGACGAAGCCGTCGGGCTGGAGCGAGCCGTCGTAGAAGGTGTACGGCCCGACGTTGTAGGCCTGCCGGAGCCTGAAGTCGTCGTACGCCGGGTCATGTGTCTGCGCGTAGAGCAGGGCGTCGCCCAAGGCCGTGGCCCTGGCCAGGCTTTCGGGCCCGCGGGCCGCGAGGTGGGCCAGGATCGCCAGGGCGTTGTCGTAGGTGAAGGCGGTACTGAAGAGGCCCGCCTGGTCGGTGTAGCTCTGGGTCAGGCGGATGTCGCCGTGGTCGGGGTAGGTATCCATGGCGGCGGCGAGGAAGGCGCGCCCCCGGGCCGGGGCCGACAGCGGGCCGGCGCCCTCCGAGCCCGCGACACCGTCCCGGCCGGCGGCGTCGTCCGAACTCGCCGCCAGGGCCTGCCCGGAGCCTGCCGCGGCGATCCCCGCGGCAGTGATGCCGAGGCCGGCACCGATGAGCGAACGCCGGCTCACAGCCGGGCCTTGTCTGCCAGTCATGGATCTCCTTTGAGAGCGCTCTCAGCACTGGGCGCTCATTGTGCTGGGGCCCTGGGGGCGGGTCAACGCCCCGGCGGGAAAGGAGAGTTCCACGGGTGGGCGAACAGCGGGTGGATCACTCGCACACGATCTCGTCACGCGGCGTGTAGTGCGTGCGGAACGGCTCCCGCTTCACTTCCCTGCCGTCGTTGTAGAAGACCCGCTCCACGGTGACGTCGAACCCTTCGAGCGGCGTCTGCGGCACGCACTCCTTGTCGTCGCTCACCTTCTTCTCGGGCTTCTTCACCTCGGTGCGCGGGCCCTTGACCGACTTGATCTCGTCGTACTTCCTGGTGCCGAGGAAGGAGACGGTCACGGACGTGTCCGTGGACTCGGCCTGGATGTAGATCGCCTTGCCGGAGTCGTTGGTGAACCTCAGATCCAGGCTGCCCCAGGCGACCGTCGCCTCGCGGCCCTCCGGGTAACGCTCGATGTAGAAGGAGTGCGCGCCGTGTTCCACGGGCTTGACCCCGGCGAAGAACAGCGCGTTGTACACGGTCGTCGCCACGGACGAGACGCCGCCGCCGGACGCCTTGGTGAACTGGTCGTTGAGGATGATGATGCCCTCGACGAAGCCGTTGGCCTCGGTGCGCTCGCCGACGGTCCGGTTGAAGCTCCAGGTCTCGTCGGGCCTGACCAGGGAGCCGTTGATGAGTTCCACGGCCCGGCCGATGTTCTTCGTGCGGTACTCCGCCGGTTCGAAGTGGACGGTGAAGGAGGACATCTTCCCCGTCAGCCCCAGGTCGGCGGCGTTCTCGCGGGTGACCTCGGGCTGGGTCCTGTCCACCGCCACCTCACCGCTGCGGTCAGCGCCCGACTTGGTGAGCAGCGGCAGCACCGCCTTGCCCAGCGCCTTGTCGGTGACCTTCTGGCCCACCGTCGCGTCCTCGGCCACCACGGCCTTGTCGCCGTCCGGCCGGAGCTTCGCGTTCTCGGCGGTCCTGGTGACGTCGTTGAGCGGTCCGGCCACGGCGGGATCCTCGCGCAGCCCCTCGGCGTCCAGCTCCGGTCTCAGTCTTCCACCGCCGTCCGGCCGCATCGCCAGGTGCTCGCCCAGGACGGCCGGCCCGACCGCGAACCGCTTGCCGCCCGCGGTGAGCGTGACGGGCGCCGACATCGCCGGCTCGGCGAACGTGCGCACGGCCCGCCGTACCTCGTCGGCCGTGACCTTCGGCCGGGTCTCGCGGGCGGGCAGCGGCGTGACCGAGCGGGTGTCGCCCCGCAGGCCCCGCAGGAAGGAGGAGCGCAGCGGGCCGACTGCGCCGGCCACGTCCAGCGTGTACCCCGTGCGCGGTGCGACCACCTCGACCCGCCCGTCGTCGAAGGCCACGGCACCGTCCCGGACCTTCTGGTCGAGCCCCTTCGCCACCTGACCGAGGGCGGCCCGGGCCTTGTCCTCGTCGAGGCGTACGACCGGCTCGACGGCACCGCCCGAGCGGAAGAACCCGCCGATCACGCTGACCGGGCCGGCGCCGGTGCGCGCCGCCCGGTCGACGGTCTCCTCGGCATCGAAGGAGAGCCCGGCGCGCCGCAGATCGACCGTGCCCGTGCGGTCACCGACCCTCACGGACAGCTCCCGTTGTCCGGCCGCGTCCAGGTGCCGCTCCAGCTTCCGTACCGCCTCCGCACGGCTCAGGCCCCCGATCTCCACCCCGCGCACCGTCGTACCGGAGTCGATCTCCCCGCCCGTCAGCATCAGCCCGGCGAGATACAGCCCGCCGACACCCACGGCCAGCGCGCCGCCGGCCAGGGCCAGGGGCGGGAGGGACGTGATGCGCGGGACGGAGGTTATGCGGGGGCGCATGGGTCTCCTGGAGATCGATGACGACAGTGCACCCGATGACGCGACGCTGCTGCGGGCAAACACATCAAGCTATGCATATTCGGGCGGCAGACCGGTATGGCCCAGACCACTTATGTCCGAGATCACTCGGGAACCGGCCGGTCCGTACCCGTATTCCTGCAGGCCACAGAGTGATAACGGCGAACAACTGTCGGGTGGTTGGCGCCGTCTACGCCGACATGAAGATTTCTTTCCTGATTCACAACGCCTATGGAATCGGAGGCACGATCACCACCACGTTCAACCTCGCCGGGGCGCTCGCCGAGCGGCACGACGTGGAGATCGTCTCCGCGTTACGTCACCGCGAGCACCCCAATCTCGTCCTGGACCCCCGGGTGCGGCTGCGCGCGCTGGTGGACCTGCGCAAGGAGGCCGACCATCCGCTGCACCAGAGACCGGCGACGGTGTTCCCGTCCGCCGAGTACCGACACCGCCAGTACAGCGAGCTGACCGACCAGCGGATCGGCGAGTGCCTGGAGGCGATCGACACCGACGTCGTCATCGGCACCCGCCCCGGCCTCAACGTGCACATCGCGCGGCAGGCCCCGCAGCGTGTCCTGCGCGTCGGGCAGGAGCACCTCACCCTCGACAACCACCCGCCCGCCCTGCGCACCGCACTGCGCCGCGCCTACCGCCGCCTCGACGTGATCACCACCGTCACGGAAGCGGACGCCGCGGCCTACCGGCGCAAGATGTGGCTGCCCGGCGTCCACGTCGAGGCCCTCCCGAACAGCGTCCCCGACCCGGCGCTGCCTCCCGCCGACGGCACCGCCAAGATCGTCATCGCCGCCGGCCGGCTGGTTCCGGTGAAGCGCTACGACCTGCTCATCGAGGCGTTCGCCCAGGTCGCCGCCGCCTTCCCGGACTGGCAGCTGCGCATCTACGGCAAGGGCGAGGAACAGCCCAGGCTGCGGGAACTCATCGAACGGCTCCGGCTGTGGAACAACGTGTTCCTGATGGGGGCCGCCACGCCCATGGAGGCCGAATGGGCCAAGGGCTCGATCGGCGCGGCCGCGTCCAACTTCGAGCCGTTCGGCATGACCATCGTCGAGGCGATGCGCTGCGGACTGCCCGTCGTCAGCACCGACTGCCCCTACGGCCCCGGTGAGATCATCGAGGACGGAGCCGACGGCCGGCTCGTGCCGGTCGGTGACGCCGACGCCCTCGCCTCGGCCCTGCTGGAACTCGTCGGCGACGACGAACGGCGCCGCCGCATGGGCCGCACCGCCCTGGAGAACGCCCACCGCTTCGCCCCGGGCCCCGTCGTCGCCCAGGCCGAACGCATCCTCGAGGACGCCCTCACGGCCCGGACCACGGACCGACCGACCTCCACCACCCAGAACCACCGGAGCAACAGCGCACTGATCGGCCGGAGCCACGCCGCCCGTGACGCGGTCCACGCCGCGGCCGCCGGCGCACTCCGCGCGATACGCAAGGGACGCCGATGACCACGCACCTCGACACCCACCTGCGCACCCACTGCGCGATCGACACGGACGGCCGCATCACCTTCCGCCTCCCATCGGCCCCGTCCTCCCGTCCTCAGCTGCTGCTCCGGCTGCGACCCAAGAAGGGCCGCCCCGAGACGACGCTCCACCTCCTCGACCTGGAGCCCGGCCGGGCCGACGGCGGCCTGCACGCCGTACTGGAACCGCACCCGGCCCTCGACGAAGGCCGCTGGGACCTGTACCTGCTGCCCGAACCGGAAGCCGAACGACAGCGGCTGCGCCCCGGCCTCAAGGACCTGCGCGCCCTCGTCGACGGCCACCTCCGCGACCGGCCGTCACCGGTCGCCGTCAGAATCCCGTACGTCACGAAGGACGGCTTCCTCGCGCTCAGGGCATGGCGGCGCACCGCCCACGCGGAGGCCCGCACCATCGACGTCACGGCACAGGCCCTGACGGTCGAGGCCCGCCTGCACGGCGCCGAACTCCGTGCCGACGCCACCGTACGCCTGCGCCTGCGGGGGACCGACACCGTACGGGAACTGCGCCCCCGGATCGACGACGACGGCAGAGGCTTCTCCTTCACCGCCGGCCCGGGGGACCTGACGGGCGACGGCGAAGCGCCGGGCCGGATCTGGGACGCCTTCGTCCGGCCCACCACCGGCGCGCCGCCGGTCCGCATCGGCCGGTTGCTCGACGACGTGGCGGACCGCAAACACGTCTTCGTCTACCCGGCACTCACGGCGGCCGGGTCCTCCTCGCGCCCCTACTACACCGTCGACAACGACCTCGCGATCGAGGTGACACCGACCGAATCGCCGATATGCCCGAAATGAAAATCCCTGGACTCCCGGATGGTTATTTCGTCGGTATGTCGCGACAGGCGTGTGTGGATTCTGTGCAAAGCGGCGGCAAAAAGGTCAGGTGCTCGTCCGCAACAGCCGTAAACGCCAAGGGGACTTGCGGCAATAAGCAAACTCAAGTACCTAGATGAATCATGAACCTGTTCAACCGCGTCGTGCCGTCCCGCCGGCAGGCGCCGCCAGTCCCCCCACAGCGTCCCGCCGGCGCGCCGGCTTCCCCCACCGCGGTCCTGCCCGACCCCGACCTGGCGAATCTCACCGGCGAATGGGTCGTCGACCCTGCTCACAGCAGGATCGGCTTCTCCGTCCGGCATGCCATGGTGACCACCGTGCGCGGTTGTTTCCTGGAGTACGAAAGCCTCCTCTACTTCGACGCGCGCAACCCCGCCCGATCACGGGCCGACCTCACGCTGTTCACCGCCAGCGTCGACACCGGGGTGGAACAACGCGATGCCCACCTGGTCGGCCGGGACTTCCTGGATGCCGCGACTTATCCGCGTATGCGCTTCACCAGTACCGCGGTGGAACAGATGGGCGCCGACCTCTTTCACATGTCGGGTGAGCTCACCATCAAAGGCATATCGCGGCCGGTCGTCCTGGAGATGACCTACATCGGACACGTCACCGACCCCTTCGGATACGAAAGGGTCGGATTCGACGGCACCACCACCATCAACCGCTCCGACTGGGGCCTGACCTACAACAGCAGGCTGGCCGAGGGAGGCGCGATGGTGAGCGAGAAGGTGCGCCTGCAACTCGACATCGCCGCCATCCGCACGCCCCCGACGGCCGGCTGACCGCGCCGGGCCCGGCCACGACGCAGAACGTCGCCGGGCCCAGCGTGATCACCCCGTCGCTCAGCGGTGTGCACCGCACACCGCCCCGCCCGAGAAGAGCGCGCTGGGCGCCGGGGCCGATGGTCACGTCCATCCAGGCGCACGGCCGGGCCGGCCGGTTCACCTGAGGGACGCGCTCGTCGGACGGGCCGGGGAAGGGGCTGTCCGACGGCCGTCCGGTCAGCCGGTGCGCGGGCGACACCAGCAGTTGCAGCACCTCCACCTCGGTCATGGCGTCAACCCTGTGCCTCGGTCACCACCGCCCGGCGGGCCCACTGGAGGCGTACGATCACTCGTCCTGTCTCCGCCTGATCCCACTGTCCTCCAGAGGGCTGCGGCCGTCCGCCGATTCGCCGGCGGTGAGGTGCTCCAGGACCTCGACCAGTTCCTGGCACGCGCGCTCCACCGAACGCCGGGTGTGGATCTGCTCGGTGATCACTGCGGACAGGATCAGCGCCGTCAGGGCCATCGCCCCGTTGAACGCCTGCAGCTTGATCATCACCTCCACCCTGGTCAGCCGCTCGAACGGACCGGCCCGGTCGGTCGCCGCCACCGTGGTCATGACTGACGCGAAGAGGGCGCACAGCATGCTGCCGGCCAGCTGGAAGCGCAGAGCCGCCCAGATCAGCAGGGGATAGACGAGGAAGAGCAGACTGACCGAGCTGTGCGCGGTCAGGGGAACGACACAACAGACGATCAGCGCCAGGCCCGAGGCCTCCTTCCAGCGCGACAGGCGCAGCGGCGGGCGGACGCGGGACAGCAGGAGCAGCACCGGGGTGACGATCAGCACGCCCATTGCGTCACCCACCCACCAGGCCAGCCACACCGCCCAGAAGCCCGGCCATTCGAGCCTGCCCGTGGCGAGCAGGATGCCCGCACCGGTGGTCGAGCTGATCAGCATGGCGGTGAACGCGCCCAGGAACACCAGGGCGAGACCGTCCCGCAGACGCGCCAGATCGGTACGGAAACCCGTCCGGCGCAGCAGCAGGTACCCCACGACGGGGGCCACCGTGTTGCCCGCCAGCACGCCGAACGCCCAGGGGCTCAGGGACGTGAGAGACAGGATCACCAAGAAGGCGCCCAGGGCGATCCCCGGCCAGCAGCGCAGCCCGAAGATGAGCAAGCAGGCGACCGAGACGCCGGTGGGGGGCCAGATCGGAGTGACGACCGAGCCCTCGACGACCAGTTCCCGCAGCAGGCCCAGCCGCCCCGAGACGTAGTAGCAGGCGGCCACGGCCAGCGTCTGCAGAGCGACGACGGCCGACGTACGCAGATCCCGGCTACCCACCACAGCAGCCATGAGACACCGGGACCGCCGCGGCGGCGAGGTGAGAGCGGGGCCCCTGCGGCCCTATGGCTGAGGCTCCGGTGCGTCGAGGCCGACGACCAGCACGGCGGCGTCGTCGTCATGCCCGACCCGCTCCGCGCCCTTGATCAGCGCGGCCGCGAGCGCGTCCACGTCCATGCCCGCCACCGCCGCGATGCCCGCGAGCCGCATCACCTGGTCGAGGCCCTCCTCGAGCCGCAGGCAGGGCCCCTCCACGACACCGTCCGTGAGCAGCACGAACATGCCACCCGTCGTCAGCTCGTACCGGGTCACCGGATACGACATCCCCGCCAGGATCCCCAGCGGCGGCCCGCCCTCGTCCTCGGCGACGCCGGACTTCCCGTCGGCCGTGGCCCAGACGCAGGGCAGGTGCCCGGCCCGCGCGCTCTCCAGTACGCCGGCACACGGGTCGAGCCGCATGAACGTGCAGGTGGCGAACAGATCGGAGCCCAGGGACAGCAGCAGCTCGTTGGTCCGGGCCAGGACCTCGCCCGGCTCGCTGGTGACGGAGGCCAGGGCCCGCAGCCCGGCCCGCACCTGTCCCATGAAGGCGGCGGCTTCGATGTTGTGGCCCTGGACGTCACCGATGGACAGACCGATACGGCCGTCGCCCAGTGTGAAGGCGTCGTACCAGTCGCCGCCCACGTTGAGCCCCTGGTACGCGGGCGCGTACCGCACGGCGAGATGCAGCCTGCGGGCTACGGGCAGGTCGCGCGGGAGCATGCCGCGCTGAAGCGCGATGGCCAGCTCGACCCGCGAGCGCTGCATCTCGGCCTGCGCACGCGCCTGGGCCGTCAGCGCCCCGAGCCTGGTCAGCAGCTCGTCGCCGTCGTCCGTCGGGCCGGTGCGGGACATCGATCACTCCGGCGAGGATGGCCACGGTCGGTGATCATCCTCGAAGGCAAATCATCTAATTTGTGTCCATAGGATGATACGTGGCTGGCGCCTTGTCGACGACTCGCGCTCCTCGCGCCCGCCCGACCGCCGCCAGGACGAAGGTGACGCTGATCAGCAACGCCCAGGCGCCGAACTTCTCCACCCCCACCGGCTCCCAGCCGTGCTCCTGGTACGGATAGCGCCACGCACCGACGAATGTGGCGAGGTTCTCCGCCACCCACAGGAAGAACCCGATCAGGACGAACGACAAGGCCAGCGGCATCCGCCGGCGCACGCCCCGCACCGTGAAACACACCGACGTCCCCGCGGTGACGGTCAGCAGCAGGCCGGCCAGGACCCAGCGGGCGTCGGGCAGCCAGTGGTGGCTGAAGAAGTTGACGTATATGGCCGCGGCCACCACCGCCGTCGCCCGCGGCCGGTAGCGCACCAGGCGGAGGTCGAACAGCTGCCAGGCCCGGCACACATAGCTGCCCACGGCCGCGTACAGAAACCCGCCGTACAGCGGAACGCCGGCGAACTTCAGCACGCCCGGCTCCGGGTAGCTCCACGAACCGAGCGACACCTTCACCAGCTCGAAGGCGAGACCGATGACGTGACAGATTGTGATGACGGCGACGTCCCGCCCGTTCTCCCAGCCACGCAGCCAGAACACCAGCGTGAGCAGCACGCCGTAGACCACCAGCAGGTCGTAGCGCGCCACGGGCAGGTCGGGCAGCAGGGTGGACACGGCCACGCCGGACAGCAGCGCGATGGCGAACGCGCACGCCCGGGTCTGCGTCCAGGCGAAGTCGAGCAACTGCCGAACCGGTGCGGCCCGGGGGCCGGCGAGACGTGTAGGGATCATGGTGCCCTGTAGGACGGGCCCACGCGCCTACCGGTTGCAGCGACCCTTCCCGGCCGACATCCGCCCATCCCGGGCCACGTCGTCCCGGGCTTCGGACACGGCCTTCCGCAACAGCCCGGCAAGACGCTGATCCGCGTCAGGCGCGGCACACAGAACCCGGAGTGCGTCTTCGAGGTACCGCCGCCCCGGGCCACGCCACCACAGCAGATCGGCGACACGGCTCGGCATCCCGCCCGCACGGAGATGAGCAAGCTTCTCGCTCCGCCGACGGCACGCACGGCCGTGCCGAGCCAGACGCCGGGACGCTGGTCGCAGCACGCGTGCCGCGTCCACGACCGTGCCGACGAGCAGCGGCGCGTACGCCCGGTCCAGCGCACGGGCGTCGGCGAGCTCGGCGGCCAGCGGCCACAGGGCATGCCGCGTGGCGTCACCGACGCTGTCGTTGACCACGCGGGCCAGTGCCGCAAGCGCCGGATGCGTACCGGCCGGGCTGTCGGTGAACCCACGGCCGGCCAGCAACGCGGCGCTCTCCATCAGGCAGGCGCCGTCGTCGGGGTGCAGATGCGCGAAACGCCCGGGCATCGGAAGGCCGTCCGGCGGGTGTGGCGGAAAGGCGGTCATGGGGCCTCCGGGCCGGGATCACAGACCGGTGACGGCGTGCAGAAGGAGGTAGAGCGCGGCGGCGGGAATCCCGGCGCCGAAGAACGTGAGCACCCAGGCCGTGACGATGGAGCGGGCCACTTGCCAGCGTACGTCCGAGGCACGCCGGGTGGCACCGGCACCCAGAATGGCCGCGGTGATCGTCTGCGTGGTGGAGATCGGCGCCTTCACCAGGAACGCGGTGGTGTAGAGGACGGTCGCGGCGGCGGTCTCGGCGGCGAACCCGCGCGGCGGATCGAGGTGCACGATGCGCCGGCCGAGCGTGGTGATGATGCGACGCCCGCCGGTGTAGGTACCGGCTGCCATGGCGGCCGCCACGGTGGCGATCACCCACACCGGAACGGAGAAGTCGTCCTGCCAGCCCGCCGTGACCAGGGCGAGCACGATGACCCCCATGGTCTTCTGCGCGTCCTGCAACCCGTGCCCCAGCCCCATCGCGGCGGCGGAGACGGTCTGCGCCATGCGGAAGCGGTGCGTGGTCCGACGGGGCGTCGAACGACGGAACGTCCACAGGATGGCGACGTGCAGCAGATAGCCGAGGGCCACGCCGACCAGCGGGGACAGCAGCATCGGCAGGACGACCTTGTCCACGATCCCGGACCAGTGCACGGTGGCCGAAGCGGCGAGCGCGGCACCGACCAGCCCGCCGATCAGCGCGTGCGAGGACGAGGTCGGCAGCCCACGCCACCAGGTGAACACGTTCCAGCCGATGGCCCCGAGGAGCGCGCACAGGACCAGCAGCAGACCCGATTCGCCCTCGGGCGCGCCGATGATGCCGCTACCGACGGTCTGGGCCACCTCCGTCCCCAGGAAGGCGCCGCAGAAGTTCATCACCGCGGCCATGGCCAGCGCCACGCGCGGTGTCAGGGCCCTGGTGGAGATGGAGGTGGCGATCGCGTTCGCGGCGTCGTGGAAGCCGTTGGTGAAGTCGAAGGTCAGCCCCACGATGATGATCAGCACCACCAGGGTGAGCTCCATGACCGATCACCTTTCCGCGGGCAGGGCACCGGACCGCCACACGCGCCGTCGGCGCACGGATCCATCGTGCCGCGAAACCCCCGGACGGACCCGCCCGGAGCAGCGGTAGTGGGACGGGGAGTTCCGGTGATCCGTTCTACGGTGTCCTGGTGCGATCTGTACCGAAATGGGTCCTGCTGTCGTCGGCGTGCGCCCCAGCCGTGTTGATCATCGGCTGGATGGCGGCTGCGGCACTGCAAGGACCCGCCTACGACCCGGCCGCTCAGACCATCAGCGTCCTGGCGGCCCCCGGAGGCTCGGGCTACTGGGTGATGACAGGCGCGTTCATCACCCTCGGCGTCTGCCACCTGCTCACCGCCTGGGGGCTGCGCCCGGCCGCGACCCCGGGCCGGCTGGCCCTTGCGGCCGGGGGAGTGTCCGCCCTCGTGGTGGCCATGGTCCCGGCGCCGAGCAGCGGCGGCTCGCTGGTCCACGGCTCGGTCGCCGTCGTCGGCTTCACCGTCCTGGCGGCATGGCCCGTTCTGGCCATCCGGACCGGCGACAGCGTCCCGTGGGCCCTGCGGCCCTTACCGTCCCTCGGAGCCACCGCGGTGATGGCGGTGGGCGCGGCATGGTTCCTGCTCGAGACGCATCTCCACGGCGTCGCCGGCGTCGCCGAGCGTGCGGTCACGACCCTCCAGTCGGTCTGGCCGTTCGTGGTCGCGCTCTCGTGCCTGCGCCACTCCGCCCACGTGGGCCGTTGAGCGTCGGTAGGGTGACCGACGTGACCGTGGGCAGCGAGGAATGCCGGCTGATCGTCCTGCGCGGCAACAGCGCCTGGACGTACCGCTCGACGAAACCCTGTCCCGCCATGCCACCAAGCCGATCGCCGACGAAGTGAACGAGACACAACTGCGCGACTGGTACCGGCCGCTCGATCTGCTGCCGGGCGGAGTCGAAACGGTCATCGGCGCCGACAGCACCCTCGCCGCGACCATCGACCGCATCATGCACGACACCGGCCTGTGTCGTCAGACGCGGCAGCGCGGCATCTGCTCGCCGAATCCGAGCCCTGCACAGACACACTTCGTAGACCTCGGGGACGCTGTACGTACGCGCTTGGTACGCGAAACCTACGCTCCACGCTAGGGTGACGGACCAGGAGGTGCCCCGATGTCGGAGCTGTTCGACGCGGTCGACGCGCTGGTCGCGTCCCGCTCCCCGCTGCCGCCCCCGGCGGAACGCAAGCGGCTGCGCCAGGCCCACGGCCTGACGCTGGACGAGGTGGCCGCCGCGCTGCAGGTGCGGCGTGCGACGGTCAGCGGCTGGGAGGCCGGCAAGACCGAACCGCGCCCGCCGGAGCGCGACGCATACGCCCGCATGCTGAAGCAGCTCGCCCAGCTCTACCCTGCCACCCACGCCGCGGTGCCCCCGAAGGACACGTCGGTTCCCGAGACATCGGCCGCCCCTGCTGCACCGGCGCCGCCCGCAGCCGCACGCCCCAGGCCCGCACAGGATCCGCAGACCCGGCCCCGGAAGCTGCTCCCGGGAACGCCGCACCTCACCCCGTCGGCCCCGCCGGTCCTGCCGCTGTGCCGCGCCCGGCGGCATCGACGACCAGGCCGTCGTCGACGTCGCGCCGACCCGCCACCAGGAAGGCGGCTCCGGCGAACCCCCCGACGACCGACACCGACCCACGGTTCGCGAACGGCCCCCTGCTCGTCATCGACGCCGACGACAGCTCCCAGGTGACCGGGTACGGCATCGGCGGCCTGGTCCTGGACGTGCCCGCCAAGTCGCTTCCCGCGCTGGTGGAGTGGACGCTGACGGAGGCTCAGCTCGGGGCGGAGAGGCTGCACGGCTCCGGCAGGGATGCCGACCCCCTGCTCGTGCTCACCGAGCGGGCGTGCGAACGGTACGGGCTTCCGGTGGCGCTGTCGGACGCCGAGCGGCTCACCGGACGCCTCCCGGACGGCCACAAGGTCCTCAAGCAACTCGACCGTGCCGACTGGCAGTTGACCAAGCGCGGGTTCGGGCCGTGGGCGCGGATCTACCGCCCCGCCCAGGGCCGCCGACGCCAGTGCGTGCAGCTGTGCATCCCGTCGTGGGAGGCGCTCGACGCCCGCACCTGGGGCCACGCCGCACAGCTCGAGCCGGCGGAACTCGCCCGCGTGCTCGGTACCTACGCGGCCCGCGTGATGACACCGTGCGGCTCTACGGCCGTCACCGGCCTGGAACTGATGACCGCACTCAACCCGCCGACCCGGGCGAGCGAGGCGGACGAGACGGGGAAGCGGCACAGGGAACACCGGCCCGGCTCCCTGGGCGAGCACCCGATGGACTGCGCGCCGTGCGAGGCCCCGGACGGGCATCCGCTGCTCGCCGGCCTGCCCCGCTTCCACCAGCGGGGCCCGGACGAGATGCTGTTCGAGGAGGCGTACGACTGGGCGCGTGAGCTCACCGACGCCGAGTGCATGCAGCGGTACCTGGTCGGCATCGACGTCAACCTCGCCTTCGGCGCTGCTGCCAACGGTGCTGTCGTCGGCCTGGCGACGCCGCCCGTGCACGTCACCAACCCCGCCTTCGACCCGGCGCTGCCCGGGTCATGGCTGGTCGACCTCTCCCACGTCGACCTCTCCCGGGTCCTGGTCGGCAAGCAGTGGCGCCGGCTCGAGAGCGCGTTGCTGCCCAGCCCGTTCACGCCGACCGGCGAGCGCCCGGAGGGACCGGCCTGGTACGCGACTCCGACGGTGGCGTACGCGCTGGAACTCGGCTACGACGTCGCCCCGGCCGAGGCCTGGGTGCGGGAGGACAAGGGCAGGTTCCTGGACGGCTGGTACAAGCGGCTGCGTAACGCGTACGTCGACACCATGGCGGACCTGGGCGTGGGTGAGAAGCTGGGCACCCGGGAGTTCCTGGAGGCGATGGACGGCTGCAAGCAGCGCGATCCGGAGATGGCGATCGTCCTGGACGCGGTCAAGTCCACGGTGAAGGGCGGCATCGGCAAGCTGCGCGAACGGGCGCGTGGCGGCGGCTGGAAGCCCGGACAGCCCTGGCCGGCCCTCTCCCGCCCCACGTGGCGGCCGGACATCCGCGCCACCGTCATCTCCCGGGCCCGGATCAACATGCACCGCAAGATGATCAACCTGGCCGCGGCGACCGGCCGGTATCCGGTGGCGGTCCTGTCGGACTGCGCCGTCTACGCGGCCGACGGCCCCAGCCCGCTCCACGTCCTGCCGTACGACGCCGACGACAAGACGGTGCCCGGCAGCTTCCGGCTCGGAGTGTCACCGGGGATGGTCAAGCACGAGGGCACCCAGACCACCCTGTGGGCCGAAGCGGTGCGGGAGAAGTACGGCGAGGTCCTCAACCTCGCCCGCTACGTCAAGACCGGCGAGGTCACGGCCAAGGACGACGGAGAGTAGGGGAGCGAGCCGATGGACACGGTCGGGGACGGTCTCGACGCCGCGCTGCGGAAGGCGTTCACGCGCCCGATCCCCAAGAGCGCGGGCGCGCAGATGCGCTACCTGGTCAGACAGCTCAAGGGCACCAGGCCGGTCGCCGAGTTGCTCGGCATCACCCAGCGCACCGTCGAACGCTATGTGAAGGAACAGATCAAAAGGCCCCGGCCCGACCTCGCGCAGCGCATGGAGAGCGAGGTCAGGAAGCGGTGGCAGCCCCAGATCCGGGCCCGGGCCAAGCAAGCCGCGGCCACCACCGGCGGCATCGTGATCGACACCCGCGCCCGGTTCGGCTACACGGCCGCCCCCGGCTCCACCGACGACGCCCGGCTGCGCCATCTCACCGTCGCTCTGCCCCCGCAGTACGCCGCCCGTCTCTTCGAGACGAAGGAAGCCGGCGGCACGGAACAGCAACTGCGCGACATCGCGGCCGAGGCGCTGGGGGAGGTGTACTTCCGCGACAACGGCCGCCGCGCCCATGGCCTCGAAGTCGAGTTCACCGACGTGGAGCACCTCGAGTTCGACCTCTGACACCGTGTCGGCCGACGTCGATCGCGAGTTGCCGGTGGGCGCGGGCCATGTCGGTCAGATCGTCGCGCAGCTCGCCGAGCCAATCCGGTTCCTGCGGGGCGGGTTCGCCCAGCGCGCGCGTGATACGCACGAGAGAAGCCGCGGCATGCAGGCCGGCGAACAGCGGCAGGCGCCCCCAGTCCTCGTCGTCGAAGGGGCGCACGCTGCGGTATCCGTCGAGGAAGGCGTCGAACCGCGCCCGGTGCACGGGCGCGGGCCGGCCGGTGTGGTCCGTCAGGTCGCGCACGGCGTAGGCGATGTCTGCGGCGTACCAGGAGAGGGCGGCTTCGTCGAAGTCGTAGGCGATCGGCCCGTCCGCTTCCCAGGCCATGTTGTCCAGCTCGAAGTCACCGTGCACCACACCCCAGCGGTCCCGGCAACGCGGTAACTCGCGCATCACGTCGGCGAGCAGCGCCGTCGCTTCGACCAACTCGGCGTCATCGGCGAACAGCGAGCCGACAGACGGAAGTTCGCCGAAGGACTCGGGCAGCCCGGCAGCAAACCCCGCGGCATCGCGATGCAGACGGGCCAGCGCCCGCCCCCACTGCCATGCTTGCGATGCGGTGAGTTCACCGACGTCGTGGCCCGCGCCGGGCGCCGGTTCGACCACCATGGCGTGCACGGCACCGAGACCGGTCGGCACGGTCACGGTCAGGGCGCCGGACTCGGCGGCGACCGGCCGCACCACCGCCGATCCGCCGTCGCTGAGCCGCGCCATCAGCTCGGCCACCGCGGCCAGGGACTTCGGTCCGCGGCAGGAGTCGGGCACGAACCGCAGATAACGCCGTCGGCCGTGCTCCGGGAGCACGAACACATGGGAGGCGCTGGAACGCCACCACTTGGCAGTGCCGGCCGGGTAACCCCACTGGGCGGCGACATCGTCGGCGATCGGGCTGTCCCACCCTTCGGACACGGTCTGCTTGAGTCGATCGATCTCAGTCAAGGGCATCATCGCGAGTCAGCCTTGGCCATGCGGCCGGCAGTCACAAGCGGATTACCGAACCGATGCGAACTGTGGTCCGTTTCGGAGTTCGAGGTGTAACACGGCGCTGCTCGCGTGGCGCAGTACTAGGCAGGAACGAGCCAGTCCGAGGCTGAATCCCACTGCCTGGGGCGACCCCTGTAAACCTCTCACGCGCGAGATGGGAATTTCCTGTGAACAACACCGACCCGGTTTCCGGATACCAGACATACGACCAGCCGCCGGGCCATGGCCGCCCCGGGCGCGACCAGGCCACATCGCGGCGCATAGCCCTTTCCGTCTGCACGATCGCCGACGTGGCGGCCGGTTTCCTGGGTCTGTGGATCGTGCTCTACCTGCTCGACGCGAACCAGGGGAATTCCTTCGTCGAGTTCGTCCACGGAGTGGCGGACTGGCTCTCCGGATGGGCGCAGGACATTTTCACGATGGACACAGAAGGGCTACGCGTCATCCTCAATTACGGCCTTCCGGCGGTCATCTATTTGCTGATCGGCCACGGAATCGCCGCCCGGCTCAACCGGGCCTGAGGGCTTTACGCCATATCACTCCTCGTCGCGCAGCCGGGCCGCCAAGGACGTCAGCGGCTCGGTCTCGTCGGTGTGCCCCAGGGCCGTGAGGCGGACGACAGCCGCGTCCAGGCGGGTGAGGGCGGGGGCGGGGCGTTCCAGGTAGATGCCCTCCACGACACCCGCGAGACGGACGCACTCGGCCCACTCCCCGGCGTGATCCTGCTCCGCTCCCGGCTCGCCGAGCAGAGCGAGGGCCTTCTCCAGGGCGGCCAGGGCGTCCTCGTACTCACCGGTGTAGGCGTTGACCCGCCCGTGCTCGTAGGCCAGTGCGGTGTCCAGGGAACGGCCGCGGGCCTCGTACCCGGCGGCGCGGGCCTCATCCGCGATCCGGCCTGCGTCGGCGAGGAAGTCGAGGGCGCCGGCCAGTCCGTCGGGGCCCTGCTGCTGGCCCTGGAGCCGGGCGAGTTCGCGCAGGCAGTTGCTGAGCTGCTCGTAGCGCGCGTCCCGGGCGTGGGCGGCCAGTGCCTGCTCCGCCGCCTCGCGGGCCCGGACGAACTCGCCGGATTCGCCGAGGAGTACCGCGGTCTCCGCGGCGATGATGGCGTGGCTCCCCGGGTCGTCGTCCCAGCCTGCCGACTCGGCCGCGAGGGCGAGGAACTCCGCAGTGGCGGCCTTGAGATCGTCCCCCGCGTGCAGCGCGCGGGCGCGGGTCAGGCGCAGTTGGGCGACGAGCCGGTCGTCCAGTTCTCCGGCGGCGACGTCCGGTTCGGCCAGCAGGGAGTCGAGCAAGGCGATGCAGTCCTCGACGCGGCCCAGGTCGAGGCTGAGCTGTGCCGCGTTGCTGTACGTGCAGAACGCGTCCGTCCGACTGCCGCCGCGAAGCTCCACCTCCGCGGAGCGCGTCAGATGCCGCAGTGCCTCGTCGGGGCGGCCCAGATGCATGCACGCCTCGGCCAGATCACCGTGGAGGCGGCTGGTGTCGACCGCGTCCGCGGGCCAGTCGGCGGCCAGTCGCAGCCCCTCGGCCAGGTCCGCGTACGCGGCCTGCGCGTCCCGGAGAGCGAGCTGGAGCCGGCCCCGCAGGCCGAGCGTGCGGGGCAGGTGCCACGCGGGGCCGTGCGCCCTCAGCCGGTCGAGGAGGACGTCGATCCCGGTGACCGCGGCGGGCAGGTCGCCGGAGATGGCGTACGTACTGGCCCGCAGCAGCAGAGCGCCGGAGATCTGCCCGACGACATCGTGCCGGGTGGCGAACTCGTGCAGCAGGTCCACCTCGGCGAAGGCCGGCGCGATGTGCTCCTCGCTCCTCGACGTCTGAAGCCGCAGGCCGAGCGCGGTCGCCCGCAGCCGCAGCAGGCGGGCTTCCTGGTACGGGGCGAGGCCGGAAGTCTCCTCATGCAGGCGGACCATGGACGCGTGGGCGGCGGTCAGCGCGGCGGCCTGCGCCTCGGCCGCGTCGTCGCCCTGTGCCGGGATCTCGGCGCAGGCGAGCAGGGCACTGGCGCGGGCGACCGCCGCGTGACCCGGCAGCCCGGCGTCGTCGTACAGGCCCGCGGCCTCCTCGTAGAGGTCGGCGGCGAGGGCGAACTCGTCCTTCTCGCCGGCCCGGCTCGCCTCGTCGGCCAGCAGGTCCGCGCGCAGCTGTACGAGCGGGCCCACGGCCGGGTCGTCGGGGTGGGTGTAGCCGCGGGCGGCGACGAGGGTCCGCAGCCGCGACCAGCAGGCGTGGGTGTCCGGGTGCCCCTGCTCCTCCGACTTCCTTGCGTGGAGGATGAGTTCGGGCAGCTCATCGGGGACGGCGGCGGCCGTACGGCCGGCGGTCGCGGCGACGGGGGCGGGCAGCCGGGGCCGACGTCGTCGAGGCTGCGGCTGCGCAGCGTCAGTTCCAGCGCCTCCAGGAGCGGGGCACGGTCGAGGCGGGACCGGCGGCGGTCGGTGTGGGCCGTGGTGCCGTTGCGCGCGTCGAAGCGGGCGGCGAGGTCGTCGGCGCGGCCGCGCACCTCGGCGCGCAGCCCGGCCACCGTCCAGGTGCGGCCCGCATATCCGGCGGTCGGCAGTTCACCGTGGCCGAGGTGCTCGACGCGTTGGAGGAGGACCTCCACGCCGGTGAGGAAGCCGAGCAGGTCCAGCGGCGAGTCGACCTCCTCGAACAGGTTCCGGTTCTCGGAGAGCAGTTCCAGGCCGCGGGCCTCGTTGCCGGTCAGCGCGCAGAACTCCAGGTGCCGGCCGACCTCCTGCGCCATCGAGGGGTTGCGGCGGCAGCCGCGGTACCCGGCGAGGTGCAGGTCGCGGGCCCGGTCGGTACGGCCGGTGCGCAGCAGCGGCAGCAGGGCGTACGACACCGAGCGGGCCGGCTCCTCCTGGCAGGACTCCTTCCCCGCCAGGACGGGCTCCCAGGTGCGCAGCGCCCGCTCGTCGTCGCCCGCCGTCAGGTGGTACAGGGCGCGCTCGCAGGTCTCGCAGGCCTCGCAGTCGCTCAGCCGGGTGCGGGTGCGGGCCGCCCACAGCTCGTAGGCGGGGGTGGTGTCCTCGCCGACGTGGGCGGCGAGCTGGTACGCCTGTCCGTAGTACGGCTGGAGGCCCAGGCCGGCCTTCTCGTACCGGTCGCGCATCTCGGTGAGCCACTGGCGCAGGCTGGCCAGCGGTATCTCGGGCAGCTGGCGCAGGGCGTGGGCCACCCACTTGAACCGCCAGAACAGCATGTGGCGCAGGCGCTCGTCGAAGACCTCGGGCTGCTCGTCGAAGAGGGTGAGCAGGCGGGCGAAGACGACGGGCGATTTGCGGGGTTCGGCGCCGTAGGTGTACGCCTCCTGCAGTTCGAGGAGCGCGTGGACGAGCGGGACGGGCTCCGCGAACTGCTCTGCGGCGTCGGCGAGTTCCTCGGCGGTGACGGTACGGGTGCGGCCGTAGGGGCGCCGGTCGTTCTCCTGGAGCGCCCGGTACAGCTCGTCGGTGGTCTGGGGTGCGGTGGGCATCGTCAGCTGTCCTTGCGGAGGGCGTGGGCGAGGAGGTCGAGGAAGGAACGGTTGATGAGGCTCGATTCGGCGGGCCTGAGCGGGCGCCGGGACAGCATCGCGGCCTGCCCGTAGAGGGCTTCGGCGCTGGTGCGGGCCAGCTCGGGCTCGTCGATGGCGACGGCGGTGCGGACCAGCGGGTTGAGCTGGTTGAGGATCAGCTGGGCCCGCGGGGCCTCCTGGCGCAGGGCGCCCAGGATGTCGCCCCACAGGCCGCCCTCCTGCTCACGGGCGAGCTGGGAGCGGGTGCGTTCGTGCCGGGCCTCGCGGCTGTCGACGAGGAGAGCGGGTGCGGAGGCGGGCTGGAAGGTGCGCAGCGCGACGTCGCAGTCGAACACGGCGAGGGCGTCCCGGGCCTGGGCGAGGTAGGCCGCGGCGGCGAGTTCCGTCTCCCGGTCGACGGGATCGAGGTGGGCGGTGAGGGTCGCCGGGTCGAGGTCGGCGACGGTGGCCTCGGGCCGGATCTCGGGCAGCCGGTGGACCAGCTCACGGTCGTAGGTGTAGCCGCCGTTGACGACGCCGAGCCCGGCCGCCGAGGCGATCGCGGCGACCTGCCGGAACTCCTCCACGGTCGACGTCACGAGGACGGTGCGGTGGGTGCGCGCGAACTCGTCGAGAGTGCAGTGCCCGTCGGTGGTCTCGAACGGCAGCCAGGGCAGCAGCATCCGCAGGATCTCGTCGTCGTGCACCGCGAGCGACTTCACGGCCAGGTGGTGGGCCTGGAGGAAGCGGCCGAGCAGGTCCGGGTCGCTGGCCGCGGCCCGGGCGATCCACGCGCGCAGCCGCTCGGCGAGGGCGTCACGGACGGCGGCGAGGGTGTCGTCCTCGTACAGGGACTCGCGGGACGCCGTCGGGCGCAGGCTCTCGGCGTCGACGACGCAGCGGACGAAGAACGCCCACTCGGGCAGGATCTCCTCGGCCTGCTCGGACAGCAGCATGCCCTTGACGTGCACGCGGTGGCCGTGGCGGCGCCCGGCCGGCACCGCCTCGGGCAGCACGCACGCGATGCCCTTCAGGCCCACGGCAGGCAGGTCCAGCTCGATGGTGTCCAGCGGCGTGAACCCGAAGACCTCCTCGCCGTACGCGGCCAGCGCGCGGGAACGGGCTCCCGGCGTGGGGTACGTGCGCGCCCAGGGCGCGGGCTCGGGGTTGACGGGCACCCCCGGACCACCCGGACCACCCGGACTGCCCGAGCCGCCTGTGCTGCCTGTGCCGTCGTCGAAGGTCACCGGGTGGCGCAGCAGGGAGCCGAAGTGCCGGGCCAGCGCGTGCACCTGCACCGGCCGGGTCCACTCGCCCGCGTCGGCGCGCGGCGTCAGGGTGACGGTCGTGCCGGGCCTGGGACGGGCGGAGGCGGGCAGGGTGCGAACGGTGTAGCTGCCGTCGCCGCGTCCCCGCCACTCGACGGCGGGTGCGTCGGGGGTGCGGGCGGACCGGCTCAGGACGTGGATCTCGTCCGCGACCAGGAAACAGGAGAGCAGGCCGATGCCGAACTGGCCGATGAAGTCCGCGCGTTGCTCGGCGACCTGCTCGGCACGCTTGCTGCTGCGGCCGATCGTGGCGAGGAAGGTGTGCACGTCGGCCTCGGTGAGACCGACACCGTCGTCCTCGACGCGTACCACCGAACCGTCGGCGTACAGGCGGATACCGAGGGCGCCGGAGGATGCGGACGGTTCGACGCCGTGCCGGGCGGTCAGCGCGTCCACCGCGTTCTGCATCAGTTCACGCAGGTAGACGCGGGGGCTGGAGTAGAGGTGGTGGGAGAGGAGGTCGACGAGGCCGCGCAGATCCACCTGGAAGGTGCGGTCGGCGCCGGCCGGGTTCGCGGCGGTGTCGGGCAGAGTCATCGGGCAGTCCGGAGTGGGAAGATGGCGGGCGGGATCGGGGCCGGCGCGCTCAGGCGCGGCGGTGATGGCGGACCGGCGTGCGCTCAGGCGCGGCGGTGGTGGCGGGCGAACTGCTTCTCGGGCTCCGCGAAGTAGGTCCAGGGCCAGCTGGTGTAGGCGCCGTCGAGCGTCTGGAAGACGCGCCGGACCGTGTGGCGCTCACCGGCCAGGGCCAGCGCCATGGCGAACATGTTGAAGTCGTGCTGCCAGCCCGGGCGATACGCATAGGCGGGGTGCAGGATGCTGTGGTCCGCCGCCTCCCGCAACTGCGCCCGGATCTCGTCGGTTTCGAGGTAGTCCCCGCGCTCCGACTCGACCCACTCCTCGATGTACGCCATGGCGATCACGCAGCCGAGGCGGTGTCCCTGCGGGGCGCGGGCGACCGCCTCCTGGGCGAACGCCAGGGCCTGGCCCGGCTCGCCGCCCCAGCGGGGCTGCAACTGCGAGACCCACTCCAGGTGGGTCTCCAGGTCCAGCGGGTCGCGGCGCAGGGCGGCGTCGAGCCGGGTCTCGTTGACGGCGCGGCCCAGCGACATGCCCCGGCCGGAGGTGAGGAGACGACGCCACGGAGTGACCCACTCCGGCCGCAGCTCGGCGGCCTCCAGCAGCTGCTCCTCGGCGATGTCGAGCCGCTCGTGGAAGACCCGCCACTGCTCCTGCGTGACGTTCACGGCGCGCTCGGCGGTGCGGGCCTCCCAGCCCCAGATGATGTGACGCGCCCCGGATATCAGCAGGGCCGTCGCCCGATGCTCCTTGTCCTCCTCGACGGCCCGGCCGATCCAGTCCTGCACACCGTCGACGTCGGCCAGCTCACCGAGGACTTGGTGGTCGCGGCCGAGGTCGAACGGAGCCAGCGCCGCCTTGACCGCCGTCCAGTCACCCGCGTCGGCGGCCTCGACCAGCGCGAGCACCCGGGCGTCCCCGAGCGCACGCAGCGTGTACATCCCGTTCTTCTGCCTGCGCGGGACGGGCAGGGCATGCGGATCCGCCACCGGTCTCTCCGCACCCCTGCCGAACAGCTTGCCGAACATGCCGCGCCCTCCCCTGAGCCCACGTGATCGTCCGGTGCAGCATATGCGGCCTCACTGACACTGCTTCCACAGGGTTTTCACCGGGGTTTCACGGGTCTCGTCCGGGGTCAGGACACGGTCGGCCGGTCGGCGTACGCCGTGCTCGGGTCCCCGCCGACCGGCTGGTCGTGTCAGCCGGCGAGATCGGCCTTGCCGAACAGGCCGGCGTAGCCGGAGGGAAGCTGACTGAGGACCTGGTTCAGCTCGCCGCCGCTGACCGCCTCGGCCAGGGTGGTCAGGACGGCGCTGGCGTCCCACTCGGCGGTGCGCGGCCGGGCGCCGATGCGCTCGGCGACCCTGCGGCAGAACTCCTCGATCCCGAAGCTCTCGGCCTGCTGAGGCTTGGCATCCGCGAGTGCCTGTCCGAGCGGTCCGGGCAGCTGGGAGGCGAGGTCATCGACCTCGCCCGGGCTGATCCTCTGGGCCAGCACGCCCAACACCGCCTCGGTGACCTTCGCGGCCTCGTCCTGGCTGCCGTACTCGCCGAGCTCGCGTACGCGGGCGAGGTACTCGTGGTGCTGCATCGTTCGTCACCTCCGCTTGCTGGAGCGTCGACGGCATCGGTGCGATGCCCTCTTTCCCGGTACCCAGGTATGCGACATGTGCGCCGGTCACCGCGGGCCGTGCCGCGCGTCAGCTTCGCGCGATGGGGAACGGCGGCGCACCACCGGCGGTGGAAGGGCGTACGCCTCGGTCGTCCCCGTGCGCGCTCCTCGCCGGCGGCGCCGGCCCCGAGACCTCCACATGGGCCGGGCGCAGCAGGTGGTCGCCCAGGCGATAGCCGGGCCGGAGGACCGCCGAGCAGACCAGGCGGTCCCTGCCGGGGGAGGCGTGGTGCGCCACGGCGTCGTGGCAGGCGGGGTCGAACGGATCGCCCACCTCGCCGAACGACGTGACGCCCAGCGAGCCGAGCTGCTCCTTCAGGCTGTCGGCGATGTCCTCCAGTCCCGGCGTGAGCGGCTCGTGCGCACACGCCCGGTCCACTGCGTCCAGCACGGGCAGCAGCGCCCGGAGCACATTGGCCACCGCGATCTCACGTACGGCCAGGCGGTCCCGCCGGACCCGTTTGCGGTAGTTGTCGTACTCGGCCTTCACCCGCTGCAGGTCGGCGGTCCGCTCCTCCACCAGGCGCCGCAGCTCCGCCAGCTCGGTGTACCGCGGCCCGCTCCTGGTCATCGTCAGCCAGCCTCCGGCTTGTCATCGTCGACGATCTCGGCCTCCACCACATCATCCTCGGACGAGCCTCCGGTCGCATCGTCGCGATCGCCTGCAGGATCACCGTGGTGTCCTCTCCCTTCAGCTTCTCCTTCTCGCCCGTCACTGTCTCTCACGTGTCCTTCGGGAGTATCGGGACCTCAACGGGACGTCCGCTCCCACCGGACGGGACCGGCGCGCAGCGCGGGCTCGGGGCGGGCGGCCCCGAGCAGGACGACGTAGCGCCGCGCGGGCCGTACGGGCGGAGCCGGGGCGCGCCCGCGGTCGTACGCCCGCTCGCAGGACTGGTCGTAGGCCGCGCGCAGGGCCGGGTCGCGCAAGGTCTCGTAGGCCTGTCGCACCTCACCGAACCGTGCGGCGGTGGCCGCGTCGACACGGGTGTCGGGGCGCAGTTCACGCACCCGGGCGCGAAAGGCGGAGGTGATCAGCTCGGCCGACGCCGAGGGCTCCACCCCCAGCACCGCGTACAGGTCCGCTCGCTGCTCCCGCGCCTGCATCCCGGCCACCTCCTCGCCGCTGCGAGCTGCGCTTTCACCCTTGCTTGCTCACAGTCCTGAAATAAAACTTGAGTCTTCTCTTGTCAAGCACCGCTGTCGGGTCCCCGATGGCTCGACCGAGGATCGAGCACTCCCGCTGCCGCTGCGGGGCCACCTGGACCAAGGTGTTCGACGCCGACGGCGGACAGCCCGAACAGCCTTCCCGGTAGCACCCCCGCCCACCGGCCCCGGACCGGTGCCGAGGCCCGCCGGAACCCCGGCCCGCCCGACCGCGATGACGTACCCTGAATCCTCCAAGGAAGATAATTCTTCGGAAGATGAGTGATGGCTGACCTGAAGCGGCTGTACCGGGAACTGGTCTCGCTGGAGATCGAGTTGTGGAACGGCATCGAAGGGCGGCTGCGGGCCGAGTACGACCTGCCCCTGACATCGTTCGAGGTGCTGCACCTGCTGCGGCAGCGGCCCGGGCGGCGGGTCCAGGACATCGCTGAGGAGTTCTCGATCACGGTGGGCGGCACGAGCAAGGTGGTCGACCGTCTGGAGGCGGCGGGCTTGTGCGAGCGGCGGGCCAATCCGGACGACCGCCGTTCCTCCATCGTCGGGCTGACGCCGGAGGGGCGGAAGCTGGTGGACGGGGCGGTCAAGGTCTTCGAGGAGGAGCTCGAACTGCGTATCGGGTCGGTGATTCCCGAGCAGTCCGTACGCGAGCTGACCGCGGTCCTCGGCGCGCTGCGGGCCGCCGGACGCACCCTGGACGCGGAGCGGAAGGCCGCCGGGCAGACGCCGGTGCAGGGCGCGCGGGCGCCGAAGCAGCCCCGTCGGCCGGCATCGTGAGCCACGACGACTCCGGTATGTCCGTGGGCTGATGGCCGGGCCGGGGGATTGAGCCGGCCCGGCCATCAGCCCACGCTCATGCAACGGCCGCCGAGGGTGCCGCCCCGGCGCAGCATGTCGTCGGGGTCGTCGGAGACCGCCACATGGCCCTGGAGTCGGCCCGTGACGATGCCCGAGGACTCAGCTTCTGGCACCCATCGGTTCAGCGGCCCCAGAAGGCGTCTTCGCCGGCCTGGTCGGCGGAGAAGAGCCACATCTCGGTGATCTTGCCGTTCTCGATGCGCAGGACGTCGACGCCGTCCATGCTCATCGACGCCTCGTCGCGGCGGCCGCTGAAGCGGATGGTGGCCGCGACCAGGTCGCCGTTGCCCATGAGCGTGTGGATCTCGTCGATGGCGAAGGTGCCCCGGCTGGTCTCCATCATGCTGCCGAGCATCTGGAAGACGGCGCCCTGGCCCTTGTGGTCGCCGGAGAACTGGTTGGCGCCGGGCTGGTGCCAGACGATGCCGGCGTCGAGGAGTTCGCCGAGAGTGGCCATGTCTCCCGTCCGGACAGCCTGGAAGTAGGTGCGGGCGATGTCGATGTTCGCGTTGCTCATGGTGCTTGCTCCTGGGTTCTCGTACTGGCGTGGTGGCTATCGGGCGAAGTCGAGGCGGTCGGCCAGGCCGGCTTCGGTGAAGGCGGCGTTGATCTCCTGCCGGCCTTCCTTGAAGTGGGCCCAGCTGTCGAAGTGGGCGGGGACGACCCGGCGGGCGCCGAGCATCACAGCGGCGTCGGCGCCTTGGGCGCTGTCGAGGGTGAGCAGGGCGTTGTCGAAGGCGAAGGCCATGCGGGCGCCGCCGAGGAAGAGGATCGCGGTGTCGACGGGAGCGAACCTCTCGGCGATCTCCTTGACGTGCTCCAGGGCGGCGTTGTCGCCGCTGACGTAGACCGAGGGCAGGTCGTCGGAGGTGAGTACGAAGCCGACGACGTCACCGGAGACCGGTTCGCAGCCGATGGGGCCGTGGCGGGCGGGCACGCCCGTGACGGTCACGGTGCCGCCGTCGGGCCGCTGGAGTTCGACGGTCTGCCAGAAGGCGAGACCGCGGGCGTTGCCGCCGAGGCGGCCGGCGCCGCTGACAGTGGTGAGGACGACGGGGACCTCGGGCAGGAGAGCGCGCCCGGAGTTGTCGAGGTTGTCGTCGTGCTCGTCGTGGGAGAGCAGGACGGCGTCGACTCGGCCCAGGTCGGCGGCGGTGACGGGCGACGGGTCGGTCTTGACGAGCTTGTGGTCCCCGGGAAGAGGCATGGGGTACTCGCCGGGCGGGTCGAACGTGGGATCGGTGACGAACCTGAGTCCGCCGTACTCGATCAGGGTGGTCGGGCCGCCGTAGACGCGGACGGGAATCTTTTCGCTGAGGGTGTCGGCGCCGGACATCGAGGGCCTCCCGGTCGGGGACAGTGCAGACGCGGTCCTGGGCTCCGGCAGGAGGCAGGACGCCAGCAGTGGATCGGCTGCTGTCCAGCAAACCATTTACATTCCATGGAAGCAACTTCTGGCGATTATTGTTCCGTGTTGCGTAGTGAGCTCCTCGATGCGCCGTCGCCCGTACGCCGGTCTCGCGAGGCGTCTTCGGAACCGGCAGAAGCACGTGTTGCCGGCGCCCCCGTCCCATAACCTCGTGCCTGGATACGTCAGATGCCATGTGGACCCGCATTGAGGAGGCGTTGGTGTTCGGTAGGGGCATGCGGTTGCTCGCGGGCGCCATGACAGTGGCCTGCATGGTGCTCGTCGGCCCCAGTGCGCCAAGCGGTGCCCTGTCCGGCAGATCGCTGCCTGTCACCGCCGTCCGGGAGGCCGTACCGAACCGGGTCATGACCTGGAACATCTGCAACCCCTGCAATGTGAGCAACGCCGGCCGGGCGGCGGAGATCGCGACGTATGCGCCCCAGGTCATCGGCCTGCAGGAAACGTGCGTGCGCGACGTCGAGAGGATCCGGGAGTACCTGGAGAGCCTTCACGGGCTCGTCTACCACGTCGAGTACGGCACGGTTCTGCAGGACTGGAGCCGTTGCGGGGGAGTGCCGTGGAGCCCGGGGGCCTTCGGTCAGGCGGTCCTCTCGGCTGCGCCGATGACCGACCGCGTCAGCGTGGAATACCCCGACGGCGGATCCGAGGACCGTGGGTACATGGCAGTCACCACCACGGTCGACGGCCAGCGCGTCCGGGTCTTCAACACGCACCTCGCGCAACGGCGTCAAGAGGAAGTCCGGGCGGACCAGGTGGGCGTACTCGCCGCAGAAGTCGCCCGGTACGACCGCGCCGTCGTTCTCGGCGACTTCAACGCGGTGCCGGATGCTCCCGAACTCGCCCCCATGTGGGAGCTGGCCGCGGACACCGACCCCGGGTGCCGTCCCTCGCCCGCCGGCACCTGCGAGCCGACCACCGACTGGCAGAGCAAGTTCGACTACGTCTTCCCGCGAGGCATGGCCCCGCTCGAGCACGGCGTGCGACCCACCTCGTACTCGGACCACCATCTGGTGCACGCCGACCTGGGCCCGGCTTAGGGTCTGTCCGGCGCACCAGGCCCCGCGTCTGCGGCATGATCCGCCGGACACGCCCAAAGGCGCTCCGGGATCGCCGGCACCGCATGTGACGGCCCGTCAGCCTTCAGTCTTCCCGCAGGCGTGCGGTCTGTTCGCTGCCGACATCGGTGATGCGCCGCAGATACCGCTCGATCACTGCGAGTTCGGCGTCGGTGAAGTCGTCCAGAGCGCGGTCGAAGGCCCTGCCGGGCGTGTCCCAGGCGGCCTCGAGGTCTGAAGTGCGCGCGGTGGTGAGGCGGACGAGCGTCTTGCGCCGGTCGTGTGGGTCGGGCCGGCGTTCCACGAGGCCGGCCTTCTCGAGCCGGTCCACCAGGCGGGTGGCCGCCCCGGAGGTCAGCCCGGTCAGTTTCGCGATCTCGCCGGTGGTGTGCGGGCCGGGCTCCAGGCCGAGCAGGCTCACGCACTGCAGGTCGGTGGGATGCAGGCCGAGCCGTTCGGCCATGGCTTGGTTGAACAGGGTGTAGGCGGCGTGGTGGCGCCGGGCCGCCGCGGTGACCGCCGCGATCGCCGACGCGCGGGTGGACCGGTCTGACATGACGTCACCTCTGGCTTCTTACTCGTCAATATCTGTGTTGCGCAGATACCGTGTGATGCAGCATCTTTCTATCATGACAACACAGCCAGAACCCACGACCGCGCACAACCCCGAGAACCTGCGCGCCCTCTACGACCGTTGGAGCCGGATGTGGCGAGGTGATCTCCGTCAGGCCGAGGACATCCTCGCTCCCGGCTTCCTCGTCCACCAGGCGCGCCCCGACGGCAGCGACTCCGAGGCGGTCACCGGCCCTGCGCGGCTGGTGCCCGAGATCGAGCAGACCATGGCCGCCTTCGGTGACATCACCATCACCGTCGACCTCGGACCGATCGTCGACGGCGACCTGATCGCCGCGCGCTGGACCATGCGCGCCACCTACACCGGCGGCATCCCGCAGGCCACCGCCCCCGTCGGCACGAAGATCTCCTTCAGCGGCCACGACATCCTGCGTGTCGCCGACGGCAGGTTCGTGGAGTACTGGACGTGCACCGACATCCTCGACGGCCTGGCCCAGCTCGGGGCCGTCTCCGGCCCCAACGGACCTGCTCGGAACTGAGCGGGAACAGCCGTCGTCCGTCACGCAGGTGCCGCTCTCCGCGACCGGCACGCCCACCGGTGCCTTCCGGGCAACGCACCTGCTGTTCGGCCCCCATGACCCCGGGGACGTTCCGGCCTGAGGAGGAGCCCTCCATGCTCCCACCTGCCACAGCATTCCCTCACTGTCCGTGTTCACCGTGCGATTCGCTGGTGTGGGCGAAGCGGCCCTGGGTGTTATTCAATGAGGTGTGCGGTCAGGGATCTCCGGGCCCCGCCGCACGGGTCCGAGTACTGCCCCGGTGCCGTCCCGGGGATTGCTGAGAGAGCCGCATGGACTCCACACCCTCCCCTTCGTCCTCTTCGGCGTTCGACCTGGTCAGCAGCGCCTTGGAGCGCTACATCCCGCGCGGGGGAGCGGCAGCGGCCGCCGCTCTCGCCGACACGGAGGGCGACCGCACCACGCCCCGGCGCGTACCCGACACCCCGGCAGCCGGCCGCCAGGAGCAGATCCTCGGCGCGGTCGGCCTGGACAGGGATCTGATCATCACCCGCTGCAACCTGGACGCCCCCGTGTTCACGGGTCTGGACGCCGTGGTCGGGAGGCCGTTCGTCGATCTCCTGCCCCCCGGGGACGTACCGACGGTCACACGGCGGCTGCGGCAGGTCGTGGAGACCGGTGAGGCGCACGTCGCCCGAATCCAGCGCCTGCGGCGCGGCGACGGGTCGGAGCTGGTGGTCTCGATGAGCATCCTGCCCGCCGCCGCACTTGAGGAGGGCCTGACCGTCTCCCTGATCGCCATGGCGAGGAGGCTGCATCTTTACGCCGCCGAGACCGCGATCGGCACCTCGCTGGACATCGGCGAGACCGCGCAGTCGCTGGCGGAGTCGCTGTTGGCCTGGGGAGACGTGGCCGCCGTCGACCTCGACTTCGCCGTATGGACGGGTGAGGGGGTCACCCCGCGGGCGAAGGGTCCCATCCGACTGCGGCGGGCGGCCCTGGTGCCGGACCGGGCGTGGCCCGAGGGCTACGTGACTCCGGGCGACGATCTTCCGGGCGACGCGAGTCGCCTGCTGGCGCAGGCGGTACTGCGGGACGATGCTCCGCAGACCATCGTCATACCCGACCGGGAGGCGGTCGAGCGGGTATTCGCCAGTCCACGAGTGGTACGTGCCCTGGTGCCCGGCGAACGGGCGGCGGGTGTGGCGTGCATACCCCTGGTCCTGGACGGCACGCCGCCCGTCGTCCTGGGCGTGGCGGAGGTCTGGCGGCGGGCGGACTGCCCCTTCCGCGACAACGAGCTGTTCGACCTGCAGGAACTGGTGGCCAGGACCGCCCATCACGTCGACCTGGCGCGTCAGCACCAGCGCGAGCACACGCAGGTGCTTGCGTTGCAGCGTCGCCTCCTGCCCCGGACCGGTGGCGACACCATCCAGATCGCCAGCGTCTACCAGCCCGCCACCCCCGACAGCGCGGGCGTCGGCGGAGACTGGGTGAACAGCTTTCCGCTGCCTGACGGCCGTACCGCGCTGGTGGTCGGTGACGTCGTCGGGCACGGCCTGGGAGCCGCGGCAACCATGGGCCAGCTGAGCATGGAGGCCCGCGCGCTGCTGTCCGCGGGACTCGCGCCCGACGAGGTGCTGGAGCACCTGGACGAGACCGTGACGCTGCTGGACGACGCGGAGTCCGGGCTGGCGGCCGGCTACAGCGCCCTGGGTTCGACGTGCTGCATCGCCCTCTACGACCCGGTCAGCCACCACGTGACGCTGTCCAGCGCCGGCCACCCCCCGCCGGTCCTGGTCTCTCCGGACGGGCACCCGGGCCCGCTCCCGGTCCAACCCCACCCCGGTCTGGGCGCGGAGTTCGCGTTGCGGGAGCCGTTCGACGTGTACACGTTCGACACGCCCCCGGGATCCCTGCTCGCCCTCTACACCGACGGCCTGGTGGAGGATCCGGCCGTGTCGATCGACGAGGGCATCGGCAGGCTGGCGGACGCCGTGTCCACGGTGCACCCCTGGGACGCCCTGCAGCAGGCCGCACGGCACGTCGTATCCGCGCTGGCGCCCGCGCGCCAGCGCGACGACGTGACCCTGCTGCTCGCGCGGATGATCGGCTACCGCAAGGGGGACACCGCGACCTGGCGGCTGCCCGCCCGCTACGACGCCCCCGCCCGTGCCCGCGCGCAGGTCTCCGCGCTGCTGAGGCAATGGCGCACCAGGGACGACACCCGGGACAGCGCGGTGCTGCTGGTCAGCGAGCTGGTCACGAACGCGGTGCGCTTCGCCACCGGACCCCTCACGATACGGCTGATCAGGACCGGTCACGGCCTGGTGTGCGAGGTGGGCGACACCGGCAACGGCAGACCGCGTCTGAGGCGGGGCGGCCCGCTCGACGACGGCGGTCGCGGCCTGGGCATCGTGCACAGGCTCACCACCCGCTGGGGGGTGCGGTGGACGGACACCGGGAAGGTGGTCTGGGCGGAGGTCGCTACAGCCACTCCCCTTCCAGGGCGGTGGCGGTGAGACCCGGTGCCGCCGCGTACAGCACGGCGCGGTCGCCGGGCTTCAGCCGCCCCGCGTCATGCGCCCGCCGCAGGATGTCGAACACGGCGGCGCCTCCGCGGTTGCCGCTGGTGTAGCTGTCCCGGCTGTAGTCCAGCAGCCCGGACGGCCAGGCGTCGGGCATCGTCTGCTCCATGTACTCCAGCACCCGGGTCCCGCCGGGGTGCGCGAGCAGGACGTCGGGGTGCCAGGAGCCGGGCTCGTCCTGGTAGCGGACGCGCAGCCAGTCCCACATCGCGGTGACCGTCTCCTGTACGGCGCGCGGTCCGCGCCGGTCCATCACGAAGTGGGTGCCGTCCGCCCGTGTCTCCAGGCGGTGCAGGTCCTGGGTGCCGGGCAGGGTGTGGTGCCAGGCGGCGTCCAGCCGCAGCACCGACTCGGGCCTCGGGCGGCCCGTGACCACAGCGGCGACCGCGGTGTCCGCGAACAGCAGCCGGACGATCAGCGACTCGAGGGTGTCGTCCGCGGGCTGGTAGGTCGTGCTCAGCGCCTCCGCGATGACGATCAGGACCACCCGGTCGGGGTCCGCGGCCACGAGATTCGCCGCCAGCGCCAGGGAACGGGTGCCCGCGATGCAGGCCCACTGCGTCGCCGGCAGCAACATCACGTCGCTGCGGAGCGGAAGCTTGTTGGCCAGGGCGATGTCCAGACCCGGCAGCGCCGGGGTGGTGGAGTTGCTGGTGATCACGCAGTCGATGTCCGCGGCGTCCAGCCCGGCGCTCTGCAGGGCCCCGCGCGCCGCGTGCTCCCCGTAGGACTGCACGGCCTCCCAGGCCGGAGCGGTGCGCTCCTGGACGGTCTGCGGCGCGGGTATGGTCTCGAGGGCGGCGATCACGCGCTCCACGTCCTGCTGGGTGAACCCGTCGCGTGCCAGCGCCTGTTGGGCCGAATCGATGCCGACAGCCCGCAGGCCGCTGCCGTTGCCGGGCGCGACGGCGGTCTCCAGCGGCAGCATCCACCCGCGGGTCTCGATGCCCGTACTGGCAGCGATGCCGTCGATCCGCGGCGCCCACGCCGCGTGCGGGTGCCGGTCGCTCACCTCTGCCACGATCTGGCTGGTCGTTACGGCGTGCTTGCCGTGTATCACGGTAGGAGGGCAGAGGTAAGCAGCCATATTGGGGCACCTTCCAAGGGGGAACAGGGGGTGACAGGGGAACGTCGCTAGTGCTGTGTCTTGGGTCACTTCAGAGCTTCGCGCCCAGAGGGTGTTGATGGGCTCTACTTCGGGCGCCGATGTCCGTTTCGAGCATGGACGCTAAATGGACATTTCCGCTGTGATGGACGCAACTTAGGCGCCTTGAGTCGCGTGATACGGCACACACCGCCGCATCGAGCTGCACGGCCCGGGGCGCAACTTTCACGACACCTCGCGCATCAAACGTGTATGAACCCTCAGCGCACGGTGTTCGGGGCAGTACTGGCTGCCTCGGTGCTCGCCCTGGCGCCCAGCGCACCCGGTGCAGCCGCCGTAGGCGACGACCCCTCTGCAACACCGTCCCCCCTGCCGACTCAGGCGTACGCGACGATCAGCGCCGAGAAACAAGTCAACGTGGGACCGGGGGCCCAGTCGGCCACCGTGGGCTGGATGTTCTGGGACGGCGGGGCACAGGTCCCCGTACCCACGAACGACTCGCTCGTCATCGATGCGCGTGACCTGGCGGGCATCGCGAGCGTCACGGTCGACGACCCGCGGTGCACAGCAGACGGGCGAGTCTTCACCTGCGTCAACAAGGGCGCCTCGCAGAGCCGTTCGGTCGACTTCACCCTGCGTACGGACGCGGGCGCCAGACCCGGCGTCAGCGGCACGATCGCGTACACCCTCACCGCCGACCGCGCCACCGGCGCCACCGCGAAGGCGGAGGTGGTCGTGGGCACCCCGAAACTGGACGTCGGCAGGGTGCCCGACGTGACGCACGCCAGGGTCGGTTCCCGTATCGATGTGCCGCTCCGGCTGCGCAACACCGGGGATCTGGCCACCGACCGGCGCATCATGCTGCGTTGGGAATCGGAGGGCGGTCTGGTCTTCGACCGCAAGTACTCCAACTGCGCCTACGGCGAAGGCGATGACCCCCGGGAGCCCGGCGGCCGGACATCCGTCACGTGCGTCTTCCCGGTTTCCTCGGACTCCGTGCCCGCGGAGGGCACCGTGGAGCTGAGCAGCCCCCTGACCGCCACGGTCGGCAAGCGCGTCCTGACCGCCGTGACCGACTACTCGGCCAGGCTGCTGAAGCCGCTCGAACAACCCGGCGGCGGCAGCCACCGGGGCACCGGGCCGGCGCTCACCCTGGTACGGGCGTCCGGAACGGGAGGCGGATTCGAGCACGGTGCCGAGGGCCGGTTCACCGTCGCGGCCGACAACTCCGCGGACCTCGCGGCCGAAGCCGTGACAAAGCCGAGCCGCAGGGCGGGCGAATGGCTCCTGGACATCAACGCCGTGAACCACGGACCGGCCTCCGCGTACGGGATCGACGACAAGTCCGTCGCCGTGGTCGACGTCGTCCTGCCCAAAGGTGTGGTCGCCGGCGGCACCGCGCACATGGAGGAGGAGGACAGCCCGTACGGCCCCTGCCTTCTCCGCGTCGGCAGCACCACGACAGCACCTTTCGAGGCAGGCCACCGGCACTACGTGTGCAGCGTGCCGTTCGGTGTCGCCGCCGGCAAGGGCCAGCTGTTCGAACTGTGGGTGAAGCGGGCCAAGGGCTACGACGGCGCCAAGGGCAGGGCGACGGTGCGTCCCGGCCCGGCCGGCATCCCCCTTCACGACCCGGACGCCTCCAACGACAGCATCACCTTCGCCTTCGGCAAGCCGTCCACCCCGACCGCGGCGGCACCGTCCGGCGACACCCTGACCGCCACGGGCACGGGCCGCACGCTCATCGCCACCGCAGCCGGGGCCGCTCTGTTGGGCGCCGTCGTCCTCGTCGTCCGCCGCCGCGGGCGTACCCGCTGAAACGCCGAGTCAGCTGACCTGCGGTGTCGGTGCGACGTCGGAGCACTGTCGGTCGCTGTCGGTGGCCCGTCGGTGAGGGCTGGCACCTTTCGAGAGACGGCCGACCGGAACTCACCGGGCGGCCCGATCCCGAAGGAGCCACCATGCACACCCCAGTCACGATCATCGGCGCCGGACTCGGCGGACTCACTCTGGCCCGCGTACTGCATGTGCACGGAATCCCGGTCACCGTCCACGAGGCGGAGTCCTCCCCCTCGGCACGCGCGCAGGGCGGACTGCTCGACATCCACGACTACAACGGGCAACTCGCGCTCAAGGCGGCCGGACTGATGGACGAGTTCCACGCCATCGTTCTGGAGGGCCGCCAGGCGCTGCGGATCCTCGACCGGGACGGGACCGTCCTGCTCGACCAACCCGACGACGGCATGGGCGGACGCCCCGAGGTGCAGCGCGGCGACCTGCGACAGCTGCTGCTCGACTCACTCCCGGCCGGCACCGTGCGGTGGGGGCACAAGGTCAGCCGCGTCCGTGCCCTCGGCGGGGGACGCCACGAGGTCACCTTCGCCGACGGCGGCCCCGTCGTCACCAGCCTGCTGGTCGGCGCGGACGGCGCGTGGTCACGGGTCCGGCCGCTGCTGTCCGCCGCCACCCCCGAGTACATCGGCAAATCGGTCGTCGAGACCTACCTGTTCGACGCCGGCACACGACACCCGGCCGCCGCGAAAGCCGTCGGCGGCGGGATGCTGATCGCTCCTTCGCCGGGCAGGGAGATCTTCGCTCACCGGGAAAAGAACGACACTCTGCACGCCTACGTGGGCGTGTCCGAACCGCAGGACTGGTTCGCCGCCATCGACTTCACCGATGCCGCCACGGCCACCGCGCGGATCGCCCAGGAATTCGACGGCTGGGCGCTGGAGCTCACCGCGCTGATCACCGACAGCGACGTCGCGCCGGTGCTGCGCCCCCTGCACGCGCTGCCGGCCGGGCACCGGTGGGACAGGGTGCCGGGAGTGACCCTGCTCGGCGACGCCGCCCACCTCGCGGCTCCCAATGGCGAGGGCGCCAACCTGGCCATGCTCGACGGCGCCGAACTCGGTGAGGCCCTCGCCGCCCACCCCGACGACATCGAGACGGCACTCACCGAGTACGAGCAGGCCATGTTCCCCCGCAGCGCCGAGACCGTCATGGGCGAGATGCCCGAGATCGACGCCCACGGCGCGATCGACTGGTTCACCGGGAAGGGCCGATGAGCCACTCAAGCCTCGAACTGGTGCTCAGGAACCCCCATCCCGGGCCATCAGGCTGAGTAGCCTCGCAGTGTGGACGACCGGGAGCAGTACGTGAGGTACCGAGAAGACGCGAAGGTGCTCGCAGCGATCGGGGAGTGCATCCAGGCCCAGGCCGGCCGGGTCACCGTGCGGTTGCCCAGGACTGTGGCCGAGGCCGCGGTTGCGGCCTGGGAGCGTGACGATTCGGCTGGGCCGGGTGAGGAGAGCCGTGAAGAGTACGCACTGCGGGACCAGGCCGCGGAGCTGGCGTTGATCGGCCTGGCAGTCTCGGAGCGTGGCCGCTGGGAGGGGGAGGAGGTCGTCATCGTCCTGGACGTCGCCTCCGCCGGGGCTGCCGTGCGGGCGATGCCGTAAGCCCGACGCCGAGCATTTCCGCGATGACGGTGGTTGATTCCTCCTGCCTGGCTGAACCGCGCCGGTGCGGTTGGATGTGCCGGGATGCGCGGCCGGCCTTCAGCGGGGAGCCAGTCCGCGCTCCTGGGCCGCCGCTCCGAAGTAGTCGCCACCCTTGCGCTTGGCGTCGTCGGTGCCCCAGGCCCGCTCGTCGTCGGCAGCGGAACGGTCCGCACTGTTGGTGTTCTGCCGGAGCGGTGCTCTGACCAGCCTCGGTATGTGCTTCGAGCAGTGGATGTACGCCTCTTCGACCTCGACCTCCACCCACAGGTGCGGGCGACGGCCGGGTACTGGATCGACCGGTAGGTCCGGAATCCTCTGGCGCATGGTGTCATCGGTGACCAGCTGTGCGCGGCCGTTGACATGGAGGCCGATACGGTCCCGGGAAAAGTCGATCATCAGCATGCCGACGTGCGGGTTCTCCCGGATGTTGCCGAGCGAGGCCATGACGCCGTTCCCGCGGTACTCCGGGTAGGCCAGAGTCGCGTCGTCGAGTACCCGGAGAAATCCCGGTGGGCCGGCCCGGAAGGTGCTGTCGCACTCGCCGTGACGGTCCGCGGTCGCGAGGAAGAACATCTCCTGGCGGGCCACGAACTCCTTCATACGCGCGTTGAGCCGGTCCAGAACCTGCTCGTCGTAGAACCGGTCGGCGCGGCCGACCGTGCCCAACTCGTGTTGCATCTGGTGCTCGCCGTGGCTACCGGGCCGGTCTGCCCGTTCATCGTGGTGCAACGGTCCTCCTGACAGGGATGTCGGCAGGGCAGCGGCTCGTCGAGCCGTGGGATCGGGACTCGTGTCTGTGTTCCGGCCCTGTTTCTCGGTGTTCACCTCGGCCCACGTGACTGATTTCGTCACCTGGCAGGCCGAAAATCGCCACCGGCCATGGCTGACAGACTAGACGTGTTCCGCAAACGATCTACGGACTGGTCGAGGTGTGCTCCTCGCCCCGACCACCAACCCTGCCCAAGCCGCCCCTGCTGTCGCAGAGGCGGCGAGGTCGCATCACGCGACGGCGGTTCCCTCCAGCTCGACCAGCTGGCCGGGGATCGCCAGCCGCGTCACACCGAGCATCGTGGTGGTCGGCGCCACCCCGGCCGCGCCCAACCGCCCCGCCAGCACGCCGTAGTGCTGGAACAGCAGATCGACGTCGGTCGTGTAGACGTTGAGCCGGACGACGTCCGCGAGGGACATGCCGGCCTCGCCGAGCACGGCCTCCAGGTTGTCGATGCTCAGCGCCAACTGCGCCGCCATGTCACCGTCGTGCTGGGGTTTGCCCTCGTTGCTCATCGCGGTCTGCCCCGAGATGTACAGGGTCCGGGTGTGCCCGGAGACGACCTCACCCTGGTTGAATCCCAACTCCACCGACCAGGTCACCGGGTTGACCGCTGTTCGTTCCACTGCCACGTCAGCTCCGTTCGAATCATCGGGAGTACGTACGGCCATCGGCTCGGCAGCCGCCGGCGTCGCCGTCGTGTCGACGAGCCTCGCAGCGAATCACGACACCCATAGTCATGTATTCCGATAGAGTTTTCGCATGCGTGCCGACCGGTTGGTCTCGCTGGTGCTGCTGCTGCGTCAGCGCGGTCGGCTGACTGCGGACACGCTGGCCCGCGAGCTGGAGGTGTCCACCCGCACCGTGCTGCGCGACATCGAGGCGCTGTCCGCCGCCGGCGTCCCGGTCTACGCCGAGCGCGGCCGGCACGGCGGTTTCGCCTTGTCGCCCGGTTTCCGCACCGAGCTCACCGGTCTGAACCACGACGAGGCCCTTGCCTTGCTGACCGCCGGATCGGGGCGCGGCGAGCTGGTGTTCGGCCTCGGCTCGGCGCTCGCTTCGGCCATGCGGAAGGTGGTCGACGCGCTGCCCGAAGGCCACCGGGCCACCGCGAGCGACGCGGCCCGGCGTTTTCTCGTCGAGCCGGAGACCGACCTGCTCGCACGTCGGCCGGCCACCGAGGAGGTACCCGACGCCACCATGATCGAGGTCCGGCGCGCGGTGCTCGCCGGCCACAAGCTGCGTATCCACTACGCGGCCACGGGCCGGACACCACAGTGGCGCACGGTGGACCCGATCGGCCTGGTCACCGTGCGCGACCGGGTCTACCTGCTGGCCACGAGATCCGGCGCGGACCGCACTTACCGGCTGTCGCGGGTGCTGGCCGCCGAGGAACTCCCCGAAACGGCACAGCGACCGAACCAGGTCGATCTGGACCGGATCTGGCGGGAACGCTCCGCGCGGTTTCTCTCCGACAGCGACCACATCACCGTGCTCGTACGGGTGGACCCGGCGCGGCGGGAGGACCTGCTGGACACCGCGCTGGCCGTCCGCGCGGAGGAACCCGACGCACACGGGTGGCTGCGGCTGGAGGTGACCTTCCAGGACTCACGACACGCCGAATGGGCGCTGTGGCAGCTCGGCATGGACGCGGAAGCCCTCACCCCGCGGTCGTTGCGCACCTCCCTGTGCAACCGCGCCGCCGCGATCGCCACCCGCTACGCCGAGGACCCCCAGAAGTGAGGTGCTCGGGGACGAGGAGGACGGGCCCAAGGCCCTGGAGGCGACCGAGCGGGCGCTGGCGCTGGACTCCGAGGACACCGGAGCGCTCGTCATGCACGCGCACGCCCTGCGCGCCACGGGCCGCTTCCTGGAGACCGAGGGCGTACTGCGCGAGGTGATCCGCCTCGCCCCCGACCACTGGTACGGCTACGCGCTGCTCGCAAACTGGCTCTGGCGCATCAGGGCGATCCGCTCCGGACAGGCCAACGGCGGCCAGGTCCGGCGTCAGGACCAGGACGCCGCCCTGCGGGAGGCCGGCGAACTGGCCCAGGAGGCCATCCGGCTGGGCCCCGAGGCGGTGTTCGCCTACGAGGTGGCATGGCTGATCGCCGACATGGCGGGCAACCGGACCGTCGCCGATCAGCTCGACGAGGCCATCCTGCGGCTCGACCCGCAGCACGAGCAGGCCCTGGCCCGGCGGACGAAGAAGGCGGCGACCGCTCCCGGCGTCAACGCGGCGCAGGCCGCCACCCTGTACGCCGACGCGCTGGCCACCGCCCCGACTCCGCGCCGATGCGCAGCGGCCTGGACGACGCCTCCTACCGTCTACTGCGCGGCATCCGCTGGCTGGCCCTGCTCTGCCTCGCACTCGCCGGCGTGGGCATCGACCTGTTCGCGACGGAGGGCCAGACCCAGCGGGAACTGCCGCTGCCGCTGGGCCGGCGGCTCTGGGACCTCGTCCCCATGGCCGTGATCTGGACCTTGGGCGCCCTGCTGAGGTACCGGCGGCTGCGCGCAGGTGTCCGGGGCAATCGGCGCTCGCTGCTCCGTCGCCGCACCTGGCCCCGTGTCGTCCTGGCCCAGGCGGCCTGGGCCATGGCCTGCGCCCTGCTGATCACCCAGATCCCGTGGACGGGCCGCACGGTCCCGCAGGTACTGTTCTGGGCCGGTCTGCTGCCGACGGTGGCGACGGTGTGGTTCGACCGGCGCAAGGACGGTTGAACGGACCTGTGCGAGGAGAACGCACGGACGTGTTGCCCCTCGCCCCGTTTTCGCGGTCAGCCGTACATCGCCACGCGGTGGAGAGCCGCGAGTGCGTCGTCGATGGGATGGGGCTGAGGCCTGCCCGAGGAGTCGAGCCTGTTCCACCGCTGCAGGTTCACCGCGACGGACATCTGCCGCTTGCCGTCGGCTCGGATCATGGCCAGCGTTCCAGCACCCCACACCGTGCCGCCATGACCCCAGAAGGTGCCCTGGCCGGGAGCCTCCATCGGGTGCAGGCCGAGCCCGTAGTCGATCGTCTTTCCCTCTTGGGAGACGACCGGGACGGTGCGCTGCATCTGCTCCAGCGACGACGGGCTGACGATCTCGCCGGCCAGCAGCATGCGGAAGAAGCGGTTGAGGTCCGCGACAGTCGATATCAGCGCGCCGGCCGGCCCCACCCATGACATGTCGAAGACGCTGTAGTCGCGCGGCGGGTCGATCATGCCGAACCACGCCTCGTAGATCCGCGAGTGCGGTCCCTCGACGTACGGTTCGGCGGGGAGCTCGGTGTCCCGGAGCCCGGCGCGCTCGATGACGTTCCGGGTGATGTACCGCTCGGCCGTCGTGCCGGTCACGTGTTCCAGGAGTTCGCCGAGGAGCAGGTAGTTGGTGTTGGAGTACACCCCCGGAGTGCCGCCCGGCGCCCCGACTGCAGGTGCGGTGACCCCCATCTCGATCAGTTCGGTGGAGTGGAACCGCGTGAACCGGTTGTCGTCCATGCTCTCGGGCCCGGTGTCCGCGAGGGCGGGGAACGCCTTGAGGGAGGGATAGGCGTAAGGGAGGTACTCGGCGAGGCCGCTGGTGTGGTTGATCAGCATCCGGATCGTGATCGCCTCACCGCGCTCTCCGGGAACCAGCCTCGGAAGGTACCGGCCGATCGGCTCGTCGAGACCGATCCGACCGCTCTCGGCCTGCTGCAGCACCGCTGCGGTGGTGAAGGTCTTGGTGATGCTGCCGACGCGGTGCCGCATGTCGGCGGTGACGGGGCGACCGGTGGCGACATCGGCGACCCCGGCGGCACCGCGCCAGACCTCGTCGCCGTCGCGCACCTCGGCGAACAGGCCCGGCATGCCGGCACGGTGGACGTTTTCCATGGCGGCGTTCAGCTTCGCGGGGTCCAGTGGGTTCCTCATGACGTGCGTCCTCTCATTCCCGGGTCGCTCGGCAGGCGCAGGCGCCCATGCCCCCATTATGCACGCGGTGCGTGCAACAGTGAGTGCATAAGTTAGGCTGAGTCTCGACGAAAGAGGGTGAGATGGCAGGCCGAAGGCGCTGGTCGACCGAGGAGATCCTGGACGCGGCGGCGGAACTGCTGCGCACGAGCGACGCCGAGTCGTTCAGCGTGCGCAAGCTCGCCGCGGTGCTCGGGACCGACTCCTCCAGCCTCTACCGGCACTTCCGCAGCAAGACGGAACTGCTGCGGGCGGTCGCCGACCGGATCCTGATGGCTGCCATGGACGGTTACCGTCCCGAGGGCGACTGGAAGCAGCGCATCACCGCCCTGGCCCTGCGCGTGCGGGAGGCCTTCGGCCGGCAGCCCCAGCTCGCCGCGGTCTGGGGACGCTACGCGTCAGGCGGCGCCGGTTCCCGGCTGGTCATGGAAGAGGTGCTGCAGGCCCTGCGCGCGTCGGGGCTGCCCGACGAGGAGATCCCGGCGCGCTACCACCGGCTCGCGGTCCTCATCGCCGCCTTGATCGCCTCCGAGGCCGGGGTCAGCACCATCACCCCCGAGGAGCACGAACAGGGCATGGAGCTGTTCCGCGTCGCGGTACTCGGCGCCGACCCGGAACGCTTCCCCGCCCTGGCCCACTTCGCCCGTGACGTCCGCCCCCTGGGCGCGGACCGCCGCGCCGCGTTCGAGGAGCTCCTCGCCGCCCAACTCGCCGACGTCGAGGCCGCACTTCGCCGCAGTTAGCCCGTCGACACCGCCGCCATGGAGAGCCACGCTATGTTCGGGATGCTGTGCCGCCATCGGGCGGTGAGTCCGCGTACGAGGAGGCTCTGTGGCGGTCCTGCTGTACTACCCGCTCGTGAAGCCGCCGACGGAGATCCTGCACCAGGCGCTGCTCTACTGGGACGGCATCGCGTCCATCGTGCCGCAGGAACGCCGGGAATACGACGTCGCCGTGCCCGCGGAACTGCAGGAGCTCCAGGAACGGCGCCTGTACACGCCCGTCACCTTCGAGCTGGGCGATATGGAGGAGCTGGACGATCCTGAGTGGCGCCGGGACCGCGGCCAGGCTTCCCGCGTTCTGTTGCAGGAGCTGCGCAGGATGGCCGTCCCCCGAACCGCCACCAGCTGTCCTTCCCGGACGCGTACCTCTACGGTTCGAAGATGAGCCTCTGGCTGGAGCGGGAACTCCTCTCACTCCGCCTGGCCCGGCCGTTCCGGGGGGACTACTGGAGCCTCGTCGTCCCGCAGGAAGTCCAGCAACTGGTCATCGGCACCCTGGCCCGCGAGATCGCCGCCGGCCGTCGGGTCTCGTACATCCCCTGTACCGACCGCGTGGACGCGCACGCGTGGGCCCTGCGTCCCGCCG
This sequence comes from Streptomyces afghaniensis 772, assembly GCA_000415505.1. Taxonomy (GTDB): domain Bacteria; phylum Actinomycetota; class Actinomycetes; order Streptomycetales; family Streptomycetaceae; genus Streptomyces; species Streptomyces afghaniensis. The sequence goes on along the minus strand of KE354328.1, from coordinate 3,717 downwards.
GCGAGGACCGGCTGCCCGCCTGGGAACTGGAGCTCGGCAAGCTGCTGCCCCTGCCCGTCCCGGGCACCCCGACCGCCGACGTCGTCGCCTTCCGCGAGCGATACGCCGACGAGCGGCACCGCCTGATGCGGGCTGTGCACCGCATGCTCGGGGACCTGCGCCGCGACTACGAGCACCCCGCTGACGTCCTGGCCCAGTTGCGCCGGGAGATCGAGGAGTCCGTCGACGACTACCGGGCCGCCGCCAGGAGCAGCCGGATGGCATGGGTCGACCGGTCCGTCATGGTGACCCTGGCCCTCGCGGCCGCAGCCGGAGGCGTGGTGCAGCCTGGCCTGACCTGGGTGCTCGGAGCGGTGGGCGGCTACGCGCTGAACGTGGCCACCCGCGAGATCCGCCCGCTCAGCAGGGCCCGCCGGGACCACGACTTCAGCTACCTGCACCGGGTCGGCGAAACGCTGACCTGAGGCACGCGCGGGGGCGGCGTCACTCCGCACCGGCTCTCCTTCCCGGCATGTCCGTTCCACCGGATGCCGGACCACCCCGTGTGAGCGGGCGGGCAACGTGGGACCGATCCTGCATGCGCAACGTGATCACCGGTGACGACGGGCCGTGGTCCTGGGCGACCGGAAACAGAGCGGGGGAGGGGCGCAGCGAAAGGACAGTGCTGCACCCTCGTACGGTGTCCCGCGCCCTCGGCGATGCGGTCAATCGGGCGCCGGACGCGGTGGGGCGATGCCCGTGACCGCCGGCACGGCCCCCGCGCGCCCCGGACCACCGCGTGCGCTCGCGCTGCTCGCCGCCGCCCACGGCGGGCCCGCTCTGGCCGTCACCGCCGGCACGGGCCTGCTGGCGCTCCGCGGCGGCCTGCACCCGCCGGCCGCCGTCGCCGTCACCGCGGCGGTGTTCACCGGCCAGCTCACGATCGGCTGGGGCAACGACCTGCTCGACCGCTCGCGTGACCGCGCCGTGGGCCGCACCGACAAGCCGCTGGCCGTGGGTTCCCTCCCGGCCCGCTGGGTGGCACGCGCCCTCGTCGTGGCCGCTGTCGCCTCCCTCGTGCTGTCCGCGCTAGCAGGCTGGCGCAGCGCACTGGTCAACACCGTCCTCGCCACCGGCGCGGGCCACGCCTACAACTTCGGCCTCAAGGCGACCCCCTGGTCATGGGTGCCGTACACCTGCGGCTTCGGGATGCTGCCCTCGGTCGTCACCCTCGCCGCCTCACCCCCTCACTGGGCGCCCTGGTGGATGACCGCGGCCGGCGCCGCGCTCGGCGTCGGAGCTCATCTGCTCAACGTGCTGCCCGACCTCGCCGACGACGGAGCCACCGGGATCCGCGGCCTGCCGCACCGGATCGGCGAACGCCCCTCGCGCGTCCTGGCCGCCGCGCTGCTCACCGTCGCCTCGGTGCTCGCCGTGACCGGTCCCGCCGGACCCCCTCCGGCGTGGGCATGGACGGCCCTGGCACTGGTTACCGTCCTCGCGGGGCTCACCTGGTTCGGCCGCGGGCGCACTCCCTTCCGTGCCGCGGTGACCATCGCCCTGCTCGATGTCGTGCTGCTGACGGTCGCCTGATGGCACTGGCAGACACCGCTCCGTCCGGCGCCGGCCCGCCCCGCGCCACGACCGCCCCGGCAGTCCCGCCCCAGCCCCTGCGCTCACCGTCACGGTCGAGCTCGCGCTCGGCCTCGGCCGGGTGCTCCCCGCGCCCCACCGTCCCGTCCCAGGAGCCAGCATGACCATGCGCGTCCTCAGCGTCCGCGGCACCCTGCCCGAGCACTGCCACCGGCAGCAGGAGATCACCGAGTCCTTCACCACCACGCTGGTCGGGAACACGGTCGATCGCGGCGTCGTAGAGCGGCTCCACCGCAACGTGTGTGTCGAGACCCGGCACACCGTGCTGCCGCTGGAGGAGTACGGCCGGATCGAGGACTTCGGCCAGTCGAACGACGTCTTCATCCGGGCCGGCGTCGAACTCGGCGGCCGGGCGGTCGTCGACGCGCTCAAGAGCGTCGACCTCACACCGGCCGACGTCGACTACATCGTCTCCTGCACGGTGACCGGCCTCGCCGTGCCCTCCCTGGAGGCCCGCGTCGCGGCGGAGATCGGACTGCGCCCCGACGTGGTGCGCCTGCCCCTCGTCGGCCTCGGCTGCGTCGCCGGCGCGGCCGGCATCGCCCGCCTCAACGACCTGCTGCGCGGGCGCCCCGACGCCGTCGCGGTGCTGATGTCCGTCGAGTTGTGCTCCCTCACGCTCCAGCGCGACGACACCTCGGTCGCCAACGCCGTGGCGAGCGGCCTGTTCGGGGACGGCGCCGCCGCCGTGGTCGCCGTCGGGCGCGAGCACCCTCTGGCACAGACCGACGACCCAGCCGCTCCCGAAGTACTCGCCTCGCGCAGCCGCCTCTACCCCGACTCGGAACGCATGATGGGCTGGGACGTCGGCTCCGGCGGGTTCAGAGTCGTCCTCGACTCCGCCGTCCCCGACCTGGTGCGCCGGCACGTCGGCGACGACGTCCGCGGCTTCCTCGCCGATCACGGGCTGACGGGCCGTGACCTCGACTGGTACGTCGCGCACCCCGGCGGCCCCAAGGTCCTCGAGGCGTTGCAGGACGCCCTCGGCGTCGAGCGGGACGCGCTGAGCGTCACGTGGGAGTCGCTGCGCCGGATCGGCAATCTGTCCTCCGCCTCGGTGCTGCATGTCCTGGCGGACACGCTCGCCGACCGACCGCCCCCGCCCGGCTCCTACGGGCTCATGCTCGCCATGGGCCCGGGTTTCTGCTCCGAACTCGTACTCCTGCGCGCCCCGGGTGGTGGACTGTGAGCGGCGAGGCCTGGTTCACCCTCCTGGTGCTGGCCGTCGGTCTGGAGCGGGTCGCCGAGCTGGCCGTCTCCCGGAGCAACGCCGCCTGGAGCCTCGCGCGGGGCGGCGTGGAGTCCGGGCGGGGGCACTATCCGTTCATGGTGGTGCTGCACACCGGCCTGCTCGTCGGCGCGCTCGCGGAGGTGTGGCTGCGCCGGCCGGACGTCGTACCGGTCCTGGCCTGGTCGATGCTCGCCCTCGTCGCGCTCGCGCAGGGGCTGCGCTGGTGGTGCATCGCCACGCTGGGCCGGCAGTGGAACACCCGGGTGATCGTCGTACCCGGCGCCGCGCGAGTGACCGGCGGACCCTACCGCTGGATCCCGCACCCGAACTACGTCGCCGTCGCCGCCGAAGGGCTCGCGCTTCCGCTCGTCCACTCGGCCTGGATCACGGCGGTCGTCTTCACCGCGCTCAACGGGCTCCTGCTCGCCACCCGCGTCCGCGCCGAGGACGCCGCCCTGACACGGCTGGCCTGAGGAGGCACGCATGGATCTGCTCGTCGTCGGCGGGGGACCCGCGGGCCTGGCCACGGCCTTGCACGCGGCCCGGGCAGGCCTCGACGCCACCGTCTGGGAGCAGCGCGCCGGCGTCGTCGACAAGGCGTGCGGCGAGGGCCTGATGCCGGGCGCCGTCGCCGCGTTGGCCGCGTTGGACGTGCACCCGCCGGGGCACGACCTGCGAGGCATCCGCTACGTCGCCGGACCCCGCCGCGTCGACGCCGACTTCGGAGTGGGCCCGGGGCGCGGAGTGCGTCGTACGACGCTGCACGCGCTGCTGCGCGAGGCGGTGCTGGCAGCGGGCGTAAGCGTCGACCAGCGCACCGCGCGTCACGTCGAGCAGGACCAGGACGGGGTGTG
>KE354327.1 GCA_000415505.1 Streptomyces afghaniensis 772 | reverse complement strand
GTCGCCCACCCCGACCTGAGCCCTGGCAGCCGACCGCCGCCGAACTCGACGTCGCCGAGCGGGCACTGGCCGCGATACCCGGGCAGCCGGAGCTGCTGTACGCGCGCGTGGACCTCGTCACCGGGTCTGACGGGGAGCCCTGCGTGATGGAACTGGAGCTGGTCGAGCCGAACCTGTTCCTGTGGCTGCACCCGCAGTCCGTGCCGCGGGTGGTCGAGGCGGTCCTGGCCGCCGCCCGCTGACCACGTCTGCCAGGGCTTTTGCGGCAGAACGCAACACCCTGGATGCTCACGCTCGCCTCGGAGAAGCTCAAGGAGCGAAGGGGCGCGAGGAATCGCGCCACGACTCGGGGGAGTGCGTACGACCATGAGGCGAGCGATCAGTTCCGCATGCACGGCCACGGTGATCGTCACATTGGCCGTGGCCGGCTGCACCACGAACACGAGCGAGCCGTCGGACTCCGCACGACCGCAGCGGGGCACCGCGGCCGAGGGCGCCGTGGGCCCGGTGCGGGAGCTGACCGACGCCGAGGAGATCCTGATCGAGCGAGCCGAACAGCTGCTGGTCAGGAAGTGCGTGGAGAAGGAAGGATTCACGTACTGGCTGACGCCGGTGACGAGCGTGGAGGAACGCCAGAGCCGGGGCTACGTACTGAGCGACGTGGACTGGGCACGGAAACACGGCTATGGCGGACAGCTCGAGAAGAAGGCCGAGAAGATCCGCCGGAGCGATCCGAACAACGCGTACGCCAATTCCCTCCCGGAAGCGGAACGCATTCGCTACTCCAAGACCGTCAGCGGCGACCCTTCGAAGGGCATGCTGTCGGTCGAACTGCCCACGGGCGGCACCGTTCAGACCCCTCGCGACGGCTGCTGGGCCGACACCAGGGAGCGACTCTACGGTGATCGCGCGACCTGGTTCCGTGTCAAGAAGACCGCCACAAGCCTGACTCCGCTGTACGTACCGGATCTCGTCAAGGACAAGCGCCTGGTGAACGCCGTCAAGGCGTGGTCCCGGTGTATGCGCGCGGCGGGCCACGACTACGCCGACCCGGACGAGCTCCGCGACAAACGGTACGTCGTCACCGAGGGGCTGAGCCCCGCGCGAGCACACGCCACCGAGGTGGAGCTGGCCGTCGCCGAAGCCACGTGCGCCGGGAAGACATCCCTGGCCAGGACGGCACGCTCCCTCGAACGCGAATACCGCGCCGAGAAACTCCGGCAGTACAGCGACGACATCGCCATGTACCAGCGCATGAGGCTGGACGCACTGGCCAGGGCCAAGGACGTCATCGACTCACAGGCCTGACACCTCACGGATTTCCGCGGCATCGCAGCCGCGGGATCTCTCGCAGAACCCCCATGAAAGAAGGAGTGACGCACCATGCGCAAAATCCCTGCCGTTCTGGCGGCTCTCGCTTTCGCCGGCCTCGGGGCATTCGTCCCGGCGACAACCGCGCACGCGGCTGCGAACTGTAGTGACAACTACACGGACGCGCGGTCCGGGTACATGTACGCCTACAAGCACGCCTACTGCGAGACGCACATCGGCAACTCCGACAGCTGGGACTCCGACTGGGGCAACAGCTCCGGACCCTTCCAGGGCGGTGACACCAACGAGGCGTCCTCGATCCTGAACAAGGGGAACAGTTACGAAGTCCAGTTCTTCAACGGGACCGGTCAGGACTGGGCGGGTGGGCACATCTGCCTGTCGAGGGACGAGGCGTACGCCTCCGATCTCTCCAACGACGACTTCCACAACGACAACGATGACGACAGGGGTGAGGCGAACGACGCCATCAGCTCGCACCGCTGGGTGAACCCCGACTCCAACAACTGCGACCGCTGGGCGACGTGACTTCCCGGCCGCACAGCTGAGTCCGCGCACCACGCCATGGCCCACCGGTCAGCCACCGGTGGGCCATGGCGCCCGGGCACGCGGTGCCGTACAGGCTCGACCCGGCACCCGACCACGCGATGCCCCGCTTTCCCGACGGCACAAGGAGCGATTCCCCATGCGCAAGACGCTGACCACGGCCGCGACTCTGGCTCTCGCGGTGTCCGGTGTGCTCATCCCCGCGACCAGCGCACAGGCGTCCACGGCCTGTGACAGTTTCTGGAGCGGAGCGGTGCCCGGCTACGTCCACGCGTTCCACAACGCCGACTGCGGGCACTACTTCGGCCGAGCCGACAGCCACGACGCCGACTGGGGCGACAACGCCGGCGCCTTCCGAGGCGGGGACGACGACGCGGCCACCTCCGTCCTGAGCAAAGCTTCCGCGGGCCTCGCCGCCAAGCTCCACGAGCGCCCCGGCTACGGCGGCGGTCATCTCTGCCTGGAGCCGTCCGAGGCCTATGTGCACGACCTCGCCGGGAAGACGTTCAGCAACGGCACCGACGCGAACGACAACATCAGCTCCCACCGCTGGGTGCCGAGTTCGGCGTGCGGCACCTTTCTCGACTAGGAGTTCCCGATGCCCATCGACATCCGGCCCAGATCGGCCTGGGCCCCGTACGCCGCCGTCACCGTGACGGGAGGCCTGCTCATCTCCCGGAAGGCATGGGCGGATTTCAACGGCGACTACACCAAGGCGACCCAGGCGCTGATCGAGGAGGTGGGAGCCCCACCGAAACCGACGCCCCATCGTGAGTGGTCCCCCTGGAAAGGGGGCGTGTTCCTCCACCACCGCGGCGGCGGCTCATCGGGTCTCGACACGGAGGAGGAATGCGCCAAGGACGTGGCCGACGCCTGGTCGGACATGTACGGCAAGGCCGACGAGGACATCGGCTACAACTACTTCGTCTGCCCGCACGGGAAGATATACGAGGGACGCGGCCTCGAACGGGGAGAGGCCAACGGCGGCGATGCCCCCGCTGAGGGAAACGTGCCCAAAGGGCATGTCTGGGTCCCGGAGCACGGCGCGGTCGGCCGGAACGCCGCCTTCTACTCGATCTGCGGCCTTCTCCGGTCCGAGGACGAGCCGACATCCGCGATGGGCACCTCGATCAGGAGCCTGATCGAGTATCTGCGGTCGGAGGTCCCGGCCGGCCGGAAGGCCGGCCCCCACATGTTCCCGCACTCCAAGGGCTACGCCACGCAATGCCCCGGCAACCTCCTGCCCTACGCGCACACCGGTTCCCCGGTGGACCCCGGAGTTCCCGCCGCGAGTACGCCCAAGCAGCTGCAGATCATCTCGCGTGCCCAGTGGGGAGCACGTCCGCCCCGCGACGAGGTCAAGGTCCCGCTCTCGCAGCGCACCGCCTTCACCGTCCACTATTCCGCGGGGCCGGCCGGCCAGACACCCAGGGCGATCCAGAACTACCACATGGATTCCAAGGGCTGGTGGGACATCGGCTACAACTTCCTCGTCGACAGGCAGGGCCGTATCTTCGAAGGGCGCGGCTGGGCCAACGAGGGCGCGCACGCCCGGGGTTACAACACCACACACTTCGGAGTCTGTTTCATCGGCCGGGACGGCGACGCCACCACGGCAGCGAAGAACTCCATCCGGAGCCTCTTCTTCGCCGCCCGGGAAAAGACCGGCAAGCCACTCACCTCGACCTATCACGGCGCGCTCGACTCCACCCAGTGCCCGGGCGCGGCGCTGCGCGCCTGGACACAGAACGGGCTGCCGGGAACCACGTATCCCATCGTGGGCGGCGAACCGGTCTACGACGGCGTTCCCCCGGACGACGGCTCCAGCGGCGGGCTGACCACCGTGCGGTCCATCGCCGCTCAGCAACGAGCCGTCAACGGGCTCGGTCACAGCCCGCCCCTGACCGTGGACGGGCTGTTCGGCCCGCTCACCGACGCCGCGGTGCGCTGGCTCCAGGGCAAGGTCGGTGTGGCCGCCGACGGCCTGTGGGGGCCGCGCACCGAGGCGGCGTACGTGGCCCACATCGGTGCGGGCGGCAGCGGAGGCGGGTCGGCCACGGTCCGTTCCATCGCCTCGCAGCAGCACGCGGTGAACGCACTTGGCTACACCCCGCCCCTCGACGTGGACGGCGAGTTCGGGCCGCTCACCGATGCCGGGGTGCGCTGGCTGCAGGGCAAGGTCGGAGTCGAGACGGACGGGCTCTGGGGGCCCGCCACCGAGGCGGCCTACGCAAGCTATGCCGACGGTGAACAGCTCGACGTGGACGGGAACTTCGGGCCCGCCACCATCGCCGCGACGCAGCGGGCGATCGGCGTCACCGCCGACGGCGCCTGGGGACCCGGGTCCAAGCGCGCCCTGCAAGAGCACCTCAACACCTGGGCCGGCACGGTCCTGATCGTGGACGGCGACATCGGTCCGGACACGGTGAAGGCCCTTCAGGGCCACCTCAACAAGATGACCGGCGCCGACCTGGTCGTGGACGGCGACTGGGGCGCCGCCACCACCAAGGCCCTCCAGACCGCCCTCAACCAGGGGAGGTTCTGACCGCGGCCGGAGCGCCTCAGTTCTGACCGCCGGTGACGGCCACCCGCTGCAGCAGCCCCCAGGTGAACTCCGCGACGGCCTCCCACCGCACCCCCTGCGCGTCCGGCGCGGTGAACGCCAGCCCCCAGCGGGTCGGGGCCGTGCCCTCCAGGGGGCGGGCCGGGGCGAAGGCGCGGGCCGCCTCGTCGACCGTGCAGGACCAGGGGGTGAGGTCGTCGAGCGTGCGCAGCTCGGGCCCCTCGGCGCCCGGGGCGCGGACCAGCCACTCGTTCCACACCGCGCCGTTCGGGGCGGTCAGCACCTCGAAGCGCAGGTCGGGCCAGAGCGGCACGGGCCAGAGCCAGGCCTCGCAGTCCAGGTCGCCGATCCGGCGGGGCGTACGGGACTCCGGGGCGCCGAGGATCGAGCGGTAGCGGGACAGGGGCGCCCGGGAGCGCGGGGAGCGGACCATCGCCTGCCAGCGCTTGTTGGCCTCGCGCATGTCCGCGAGGGACACCCCCAGCTCGTGGCGGGCGTCCTCCACCAGGCCGGGGTTGTGGTCGGCCATGCGGCGCAGCAGCACCAGCTGGAAGTCGAGCGGTGTGAAGGGGCTAGCGGGGCGCTTTCCGGAGGGCATGGGAACCATCGTCGCCCACCGGCGCGGTGCCCGGACGGCGGCCGTCCGGGAGGAAGAGGACCGAGTTGACGTAACGCGGGCCGCGCAGGACGCCGGACGGCAGGACGCGGCGCAGCAGGCCGTGCGAGACGACGTAGGAGGCGTCCGCCTGGTGCTCCTCCAGGGGGAACTTCGTCAGCGGCACCCACCTGTCGCCGGGCAGGACCCAGCCGTCGTATCCCAGCAGGGACAGGTAGGTCACCACCGGGGCGATCGGCTGGATGCGGGACTCCAGCTCCACGAACAGGACGGGCCGGTCGCGGGCCAGCAGGCCCGTCGCCCCGCGCAGGACCGCCGGCTCGTTGCCGTCCACGTCGATCTTGATGAAGCCGACGTTCCGCAGGCCCAGCTCGTCCAGCGTGACGCAGGGGACGTCCAGCGCCCGGCCGTGGATGTCGCGCCGCACCAGCGACGACACGCCCCGGTCGCCCGAGTCGTCCGACGGCAGCCACAGGCGGGCGATGCCCGGGCGGTCCGAGGCCGCGGCACGGATCACCCGTACGTTCGGCGGGCCGGCGGCGGTCAGCAGCCGGGCCAGATGGGGTACGGGTTCGATCGTCACGACGTGCTCGGCCAGGCCGGACAGCCGGTGCGTCCAGGGCCCGTACCAGCCGCCGACGTCCACCGCCGTACCGCAGTCCGGCGGGCACAGCTCGGCGAGCCGGGCCAGCTCCGGTTCGAACCGGGGGTAGAGCGCCCGGGCCGTCGCGGCCACCAGGCGGGTGGGCAGGAAGGGAGCGAGCCGGGCGGCCAGGCTGGTCATGGGGTCATCCTCTGGAGAAGTTCCTCGTGCTCGTCGTCCGAGACCTGCTCGCCCGAGGACGGCAGCAACTGCGGAATGCCGTCGACGATCGGATAGCGGCGGCGCAGCCGCGGGTTGTACAGCGCCTCCTCCTGCCCGGCCTCCTCGGCCAGCAGATGCAGCGGCCCCTTGTCGAGCGGGCACGCCAGAATCTTCAGCAGCGGGTCGTCGGGCTTCATGGGGATGCCAACTCCTTGGCTGGTGCGGGGGGTTGGGGAGAGGGATCGTGCTTCGGCATGGTCAGCAGCACGGCGACCGCCAGGGCCGTGCCCGCCACCCGCAGCGCGAGCCGCAGCGGCTCGTCCGGCAGGGCCTCGCCGAACGACAGCGTGCCGAGGACCGCCGTGAACAGGGACGTCACGGTGGTGCACACCGGCACGATCAGCGAGGCCCGGCAGCGCTGGAGCGCCGCCTGCGACATCACCAGGCCGAACACCCCGGTGAACAGCAGCAGATACGGATACGGGGAGCTCAGCAGGTCCAGCACCGCACGGCCGATCCCGCTGGTCGTCAGATGGCTCGACACGCCTTTGATGGCCAGCGAACTGACGCCGTACAGCAGCCCTACGGCCACCCCGTACTCGACGCCGGTCGTCGGCCGCCGGTGCCGGTTGCGGGCCCGCCGCTCGGCGGAGCCGTACAGCCACAACCCGGCCGCCAGGGACGGCACGCACACCAGCAGGATCAACTGGTACGGCGCGTCCTGGCTGACGGTGTCCGAGCCCTCGCGCAGGGACAGCACCACCATCAGCAGCGCGAGCAGGATCGCGGCCAGCGCGTACCGCTCCCGGCCGCTCGTCTCCTCCCCGAGCAGCCGGGCCGACAGCAGCACGAGCAGCACCAGGCCGGAGACGAAGATGCCCTGCGCGGCGGCGATCGGGAGGGTGCGGTACACGACGAGCTGGGCGCCGAAACCGGCCGCGAGGGCGAGGGAGCCGCCGATCCACAGGGGGCTGCCGAGGACCAGGCGCAGCAGCCGGGCCGGCTGCCGGATCGTCACCTCGGGCAGCGCGGTGAGCGCCCGTTTCTCCAGCACGAAGCCCAGGCTGTACAGGGTGTTCGCCAGCAGGGCCGCGGCCACTCCCCACCACATGGGCTACGTCCTCCTGGCGTGCAGCAGCAGGATCGACGCGAGCTGCGGCCGGGCACAGGCCAGCCGGTCCAGCGGCCGCAGCGGGCGCGGAACGCCGTGGAAGGGAGCGCCTTCGAGCGTCACGACCGTGAACCCGGACGCGGCGACGAACTCCCGCAGCGCGCGGGCGGTGTAGAGGCGCAGATGCCCTACGACCTCCCGGCCCGGGCGGCCGTGGATGCCGCGCAGGCTGACCTCCGAGAAGACCGGCTGGACGCCGGCGAGCAGCAACGCGCGGTTGTACCAGGCGGCCAGGTTCGGCGTGGACAGCATCAGATGCCCGCCGGGCCGCAGGATCCGGCGGATCTCGTCGAGTGCCGCGTCCGGGTCGACGAGATGCTCGATCACCTCGCTGAACAGCACGGCGTCGGCCGACTCCGGCGCGAACGGCAGTCCGCCGCCGGTGAGCTCACCGCGGACCGC
>KE354326.1 GCA_000415505.1 Streptomyces afghaniensis 772 | reverse complement strand
ACACCGATGACGCGGTGGCCGGGCAGGAGCGGGGCGGCGGTGGCGGCGGCGGTGCGTCCCCGCAGCCGATGTCGAGGATCGTCTGCGGCTTTCGGCCCGCCGGGCCGAGCGCCCCGGCGAGCATGCGGGCCTGGCGGAGGCTGCGCGGCGTGCCGGAGGCGACGGGGACGGTCGGGTTCTCGTAGAAGTCGCGCAGGCCGGAGGGCGGGGGGCCGGTGGTGGTCGTCACGGGGTCACCTCCGTGGTGTGCAGATAGTGCTCGAACAGGTCGCGGAGGTGGGCGCCGTCGCCGTGGCTGAGCAGGGCCCGGGACCAGCGCAGGGCCAGGTGGAGGCGGCCGGCGGTGGAGGCGGTGGTCACGGTGAGGCCGCGCGGCATCCGGGCCGGCGCGGAGAACCAGACCGCGTGCGCGCGGCCCGTCTCCTCGCCGAAGTCCAGGGGGTACGGGATACGGCCGATGTTGCTGAGCAGGGTCGTCGACGTCCAGGGCGCGGCGGCGCGGCGCAGGGCGCGGGTGAGGGCTGCGCGGGCGGCGACCGGGGCCCAGGGGGCGGTGAGGAGGGCGGCGCCGTGGCCCAGTTGGGGGCGGGGCAGGGACTTCAGGGCGCGGGTTCGCTCCGCGGTGCGCCGGAGGAGGGCGGACATGTTCGGGTGGTCCAACTCCGCGGGTGAGAAGGGGACTTCCACCAGGCGGGTGCCGTTGCCGATGGGCATCGTGGTGTCGCGGGGGCGGTCGTCGACGGGCATGGTGATGCGGAGGGGGCGGGGCCGGGCACCGTGCTCCCTGTTCCAGTGGGCGATGGTCAGGGCCGTGGTGACCATGAGCTGGTCGTTGACGGTGTAGGGGGAGCCCTTGGGGCGGTGGGGGAGGGGGAGTTCCGTCACCAGCATGCCGTTGCCGGGGGAGGGGGCCGGAGTGCCGGGTGCCACCCGCGCGGGGGGTGACCAGGTGGTCGGGGTGTCCGGGGGGTCTTGGCGGGGCTCCGCGGGTCGGACCGGGGGTGCCGCAGGGGCGTTGTCCCTGCCTCCGTAGAGTTCGGCGGCCGTTGCCAGGACGCGGAGGCAGGCCGGGCCGTCGAGGGCGGTGTGGTTGATGGTGAGGAAGAGGACCGAGTCCACCACTTCGAGCCGTATGGGCGGGGACACCGACAGCGGTGGCGCCTCCGTCAGGGCCCGGGTCCTGGCGTCCTGGAGTGCCCGGGGCCCCGGTGGGGCGAAGGTCACCACCTCCACATCGGGCTCCGGCGTCAGCTCCCACTCGTAGCGGCGTCGGTACCACGGCCCTTTCGCCTCCCGCATCAGGATCCGTGGGTGCCGGTGCAGGGCCTCCGTGAACGCCTTGCGCAGACGCATCTGGTCGACCGGGCCGGGGAGGTGGACCTCGATGTGGACCGTTTCCGGCTCCTCCTCCTGGAGGCAGTGCCGGGACACCTCGTCCACCACCGGGAACGGGATGCGTACCGGTGTCGTCATACGGGCTCGCCCTTCTCCGGTTCGCGCAGACTCACCAGGCCTGCGAACAGGCCGATCAGCGCCAGCAGTTGGGCCGTACGGCCGAACGCACCAGCGCCCGCGCCCACCGGCTCCCCGGCCCCGAACGCGGCAGCGACCCCCGCTCCCGCCAGTGCCACGAACGCGATCGGCACC
>KE354325.1 GCA_000415505.1 Streptomyces afghaniensis 772 | reverse complement strand
GACCAGCGTCAGCGCCACCGTGCCGAGCCACAGGCCGGGCAGCGGCGGGGCCGGCTGCGGTGCGTCGGGGTTGGGGGCGCGGCGGCGCCAGAGCGCCAGGCCCAGCAGTACCGCGATGCCGGCGCCGCTGCCGATCAGCCCGGCGTCGTACGTGGTGGCCGGTTCGTAGGACAGCTTGACCGTGCCGCCCGCCCCGGCCGGGATCCGCCAGCCCTGCTGCCAGCCGTCCAGCCGCAGCGGGGTGAGCTCCTTGCCGTCGAGGGTGGCCTTCCAGCCGTCGTTGTAGTTCTCGTACGTCGTGAGGTAGGAGGCCGCGCCCGAGCCGACCGTCACCTGGCGCTGGTCGCCCAGCCAGTCCCGGACCCGCAGCTCACGCCCGGCCGCGGCGGCCTCCGGGACCGTCCCGCGGGTCAGGGTGACGTCCGTCAGCGCGAGCGGGCCGGCGTCGCCGCCCTCCAGCCGGTGGTCGCCCGAGGCGAGCTCCACCTCGGCGTCCTTCCTGTCCTGTTGGCAGAGTGTCACCTCGACGGGCCGCCGTTCCACCAGGTCGCGCACGGTGCCCTTCGCGCTCGTCCGGTACAGCTCGCCGTCCAGCGCCACGTCGGGCCCCTTGCCGCACGGCAGCGAGAACTTCCGGGTGCCGTCCGGCTGCGGGGTGCGGTACTGGTCGAGGGAGGGGATGTATGCCTCCGTCAGGCCCACGGGCAGCCGCAGATCCTCGTCGGCGACCGGGTTGTGCAGGGTCAGCGGGGCGGTCTCGGTGATCGTGATGTCGAGCCGGTCCGTGGTGATCGGCGGGAAGCGGACCCAGCCGTTCTCGTCGACGCCCGCGATCGTCGCGCCGTCCGGGGAGCTGATGTGCACCTGGGAGGCGCGGGTGGACAGACCGCCCGCGGGCGCCAGGACCAGTTCGCCGACCGGCTGCTTGCCCTCCCAGCTCAGGTGGATCGTCGGACGGTCGCCCGCGATCCACGCCGTCGTCAGGTCGCCGTCGGTGAGGTTGCGTGCCGCGAGGCCCGCGCCGAGGCCCGCCGTGGAGTCGGCGGTGGCGACGATCCGGGACTGCTGCTCGGGCGCCACCTCGTACAGCAGCCGGTCGAGTTCCTCGCCCGGCACCGGCACCGCGCTCGCCGCCACCTCGTACGTCCCGGCGGCCGGTGTCGTGAAGCGGCGGTGCAGGCCGGCCTCGGTGCCGGTCGCGGAGAGGCCGGTCGGGTCGGAGGTCCGGTGCAGGGAGACGACCGTCGGCGTCCGCGGTCGCGTCGGCCGCGTCCACCGGGAGCCGCAGCAGCCGCGTCACCTGCACGTCCGGCAGGTCGATCTCGGAGAAGCCCGCGCCCGTGAGCCCGGCCCGGCGCTCCACCGAGTCCACGATCGTCAGCTTCATCCACCGCGTGCCGCCCTCGGGCGCCCTGACGCGCTGCGCCGTGCCGTTCGGCCGCAGGAAGCTCGTCCGCTCGCCCTTCTCCGTCTCCACCCGCACCTTCGTCGCCGCCGCCCGCACGCTCTCCTGCGGCAGCGGCGTGACCTTGAAGGAGGACGGCATGTCGTAGGAGCCGGTGAAGCCGATGCGCAGCCACTGCCCGTCCGGCGTGTCCGGCGCGCCCTCCGCCCACGCGGTGTCCGGGTTGCCGTCGAAGGCGTTCACCGGGTCGTACTGCGGCAGGTGGAACAGCCAGTTGCCGTACGAGGAGGCCGTCACCGAGCGGGCGCCGCGCAGTTCGGCCACCGTCTGGTGGTCGGTGCCCTCGGCCGGCAGGATCTGGCGGGGCTTCTCGCCCGGGTCCTGCTGGGCGTCGGGCGCGTTGCGCTCGTCGCGCGTGTACGTGTACGACGTACCGGCGTTGACCACGCCGAACCGGGTGTCGGCGCGCCGCATCCCGTCGCCCGTCACCTGCACCGCCGGGGTGCCGAGCCCCGGGTGGTTGTCGCCGGTCAGGACGGTCGCCCGGCCGCGCAGCCGCGACGCCAGCGGCAGCAGCGCCTCCGGGCCGCCGGACACCACGGCCGTGTCGGAGACCGGCATGAGTCCCGCCTGCCCGGGCCGGACCACCTCCTGCCCGGTCGGCCGGTAGATCTCCACCGCCCGCTGCCGCGGGTACAGCCCCTCGACCTGGAGCGGCGCGTCCTGCGCGATCCGGCCGCCGGTCATCACCGGCCCCAGCCCCGTCACCCGCTCGTACCCCGACTGTTCCAGGGTGCGCTTGACGGTCGCGGTCGGCACGTAGCCGATCTGGTCCGGGTCGAGATCATTGCGTACGACGACGTAGTACAGCCCCGCCCGGCTCAAGTAGTCGGCCAGCCCCGGCACTTCGGCACCGGACGTCAGCGCCTGCTCGACGGCGTCCATCGCGCGCCGGTTGCCGGGCGTGCCGAACGGGACGTAGTCGCGCTGCGCCCACCGGGACTCGGCGAGCACGTCGAGCGGCTGGTCGATGGGCGAGCCCCAGGTGTAGACGCCGTGCGCGGTCGCCGGGACGACCAGGGCGCGGGAGTCGGGCGAGTACTTCTCCAGCCAGTCGGCCGTGGCCTGCCAGTAGGCGGGGAGCTTCTGGAAGGAACCCGGGTTGAGGATCGAGCCGTTGAGGTACGGCCACAGCAGCCCCGGCAGGATCAGCACTGCCGCGACCAGCGGGGCGAAGCGCCGGCCGCGCACCGGTCGGGCCCCGCGCGGCTCGGCGGCCACGCCCACCAGATGGGCCAGGCCCAGCACGAAGGCCAGCGCCAGGCCCGTCTGGAACTTGTAGATGTTCCGGAACGGCGACAGCCAGCCGTCCAGCCAGCCCTGCACGACACCGTGGAACGGCGCCCCGAACGCCCCGCCGTACCCGGCGAGCAGTACCAGCGCCGCAACGAGAACCGTCAGCACGAGCCACCGCCGCTCGGGCATGTCCCGCCGGGCGAGCCCGGCAAGGCCGAGCCCGGCCGCGAGCGCCGAGCACACGATCACGACGACCGACGAGGCCACGGCCCACCCCGCGGGCAGCCACGCCTCACCGAAGTGCAGGTAAGCGACCCAGTTCCCGGCGCCGCGCAGCGCCTCGGTCGCCGACATGGTGTCCGTCGTCGTCTGCGACGTCTCTATATAGGGGAGGAAGTTCTCGCCGTAGACCCCGAGCAGCAGCAGCGGCACCCACCACCAGGCCGTCACCACGAGCACGGCCGGAGCCCACCAGGCGATCAGCTTGCGCTGCCGCGGCCCGGGCGGCCGGGACAGCAGATACAGCCCCACCGGCAGCAGGGACGCCAGCGTCGCCGAGGCGTTCACGCCGCCCATGAACGGCACCAGCAGCGCCGACCGCAGGGCCGCGACCCGGGCGGCGTACCGCTCGTTCGTCAGCGGCAGCAGCACCCACGGCAGGAACGCACCGGGCAGCGCGGCAGCCGACGTCGACCCGATCACGGTCGTGAACACCGGCCACAGCGCGTACGCCGCGGCCGCCAGCAGCCGGGACGCGCCACTGCCCACCCGCAGCCGCTCGGCCAGCCGCAGCGCACCCCAGAAAGCGACCGACACGACGATCGACAGCCACAGCCGCTCCGCCAGCCACACCGGCAACTGCACGAGGTCGCACAGCCAGTAGAACGGCAGCATCGGCCACAGATAGCCGACGTACTGGTCCTGGATCCCGCCGAACCCGGCCCGGTCGTGCCACAACTGTCCCAGGTCGGCGAGGAACTGCCCCGGGTCGACCGTCACACCGAGCTTGGTGTCGAAGGTCTGCCGCCCCGGCTGCACCGCGAGGAACAGCACGAACACCACGGCCCAGAACCCCAGCAGCCAGCGCCGCGACCGCGGGCCCTCGGGCGGACCCGCCGCGGTCGCGGTGGTGGGGACGGCTGCCGGTGGAGGAGCCTGGACCGTGGTTGTCATGTAGGACACCGCCGCAGGATGAGGAGGAGGTTCCAGGTGGCGAACTCGCGGATGCCGGGCGCCTTGACGACGGCCTCCGCGAGGAACGGCCAGTAGCGGGAGCGCGCCGAGACGACCGTGACGTCGTCCCGGGCACGCACCTGCCGCAGGGTGGAGCCGATGTGCACCGCGAACAGGTTCTCGCCGAGCGTGTGCTTGGCGGGCCTGCCGGTCCGCCGCAGATGGCGGGCCCGGGCCCGCTCGGCACCGAAATAGTGCCAGGGGGCCCACTCGTGCCCGCCCCACGGCGACAGCCAGTTGGTGAACGACACGTAGATCAGCCCGCCGGGCCGCGTCACCCGGGCCAGCTCGCTCAGGAACGTCTCCGGGTCGGCCACGTGCTCCAGGACGTTCGAGGAGAAGGTGACGTCCGCGACGCCGTCCCGGAGGGGCAGGAGGTATCCGTCGGCGACGACGGCCGAGTCGGGGGGTTTCTCGCCGAGTTCGGCCATGTCCGGTTCGAAGAGGAACGCCTGCGCTCCACGCCGGCGGAACTCCTCGGTGAAGTAGCCACTGCCGCCGCCGACGTCCAGGACCGTACGCCCGGCGACGGGCCCGTCGTACGCCTCGACCTGATCGACGGCGTCCCGGGCGAGCAGCGAGTAGCAGCTCTCGGGATCGTCCTGCTCGTGGAGGAAGGCACGGAACAGGGCAAGTGATCTGCGAAAGGAGGGGTCGCGTTCATAGGGGCGAACCACCGCACGCCGCCTCACGGCGCCCAGCCCCTCACCGCCTCCGCGGCAACCACACGGAACTGCCGCACGGTCCGGTCCCACCGGAACTGCGCCGCCCGCTCCCGAGCCGCCTTGCCCATCAACTCCCGCCGACGCCCGGACAGGGCCAGCGCACACCACGCCGCCGCGAACGACGACTCACCGCGCGCCAGAACCCCGGTCTCGCCATCCACCACGGAGTCCTTGAGCCCCGGCACGTCGAACGCCACGGTCGGCGTCTGTCGCGCCGCGGCCTCCGTCACGACCAGGCCCCATCCCTCCACGGCGGAGGGATGCAGCAGCAACCAGGCTGCGCACAGCAGCCGGTGCTTCTCGGCCTCCGACACGTGTCCGGTGAACTCCACGCCAGGACCGGCGAGTTGTTCCAGCCGTGCCCGCTCGGGACCGTCCCCGACGATGACCAGTCGCCCGCCGGTGACAGGCCGCACCCGCTCCCACAACCGCAGCAGCAGATCGATCCGCTTGTACTCGACGAGCCGGCCGACGGCGACGAACAACGGCTCGGGGGACCGCTCGGCCCGCGGCCCCGGCTCCTCGACCCCGTTGTGCACGACCCGGATCCGGTCCCGCTCCACGCCGATCGCGCGCAGCGCGTGCGCGGTGGAGGAGGAGACCGCGACCAGCAGACTCCGCTGCTGCGCCCCGGTCAGCGCCCAGTGCTCGAGTCTTCGGCCGATCCGCGCGGCCGGCGCCAGCGGCCCGCCGAAGCGCATCTTCCACAGGTCGGTGTGGACGTGGTTGACCAGGCAGAGCGTGGGCCCGGGGTGCCACAGCGGCGCCAGGTACGGCATGCCGTTGCACACCTCGACCAGCAGATCGCAGTCGCCGACCTGACGGGTGAAGGCAGACCGGGCGCGCAGATAGTGCCCGTACGGGCCGCCCGCCGACACGACCCGGTAGTCCCGGAAGGCCGCGGGGCCCCCGCACAGCAGGGTCACCTGGTGGCCGAGCCGGGTCAGGCCGTCGGCGAGCTTGTCGACCAGCAGCTCGGAGCCGCCGGCGGACGGGTTGTCCAGGTCGCGATGGGCGAGGAAGACGATCCGGCGCGGATGTGGGGGGAGCGCCGGAAGGTGCTGCTCCGCGCTGGGGGACGCGGTATGCAGCGAGGACGGTACGTGCTGGGGCATGGGTGCTCCAACTCGTCTCGGGGTGCGGAACTCAGCGTGGGGGAAGGTGTGGCTCTGGGGGTCTGGCTGTGGGGGGCCTGAGCCCTTCCTGGGAGGGGAGTGTGGACGGGTTGTGCTCGGGTGGGGTTGGACAGTTTTCGCCCGGACGTTCTCCGCGGCTACTCACCGGCGTGACAATTTCGGGCTTTGTTAGAGCTGACGTCACATCACATCGTGAGGGTGGGCTGGGGCGTACCGGATGTATCGGACGGAGCGGGCTGCTCCGGCTCCTTCCGCCCACGTGCCACCAGAACGCCACCCACCACCGCGAGCACCACACCCGCCACACCGGCCCCGACCGGCAACGTCGTGCCCACCAGGCGCAGTTGGCCGCTGTCGCGCTTCGCCTGCCGCACGGCCTCCTTCTGTGTCGCGGTCGTGAACGAGACCTTCCGGGCGTCCAGCAGCACTGCCGCGTCCTTCTTCCCGCCCGGCGCCCGCAGGGTCCGCCTGGGTCCGGTCTGCGCGTAGATCACCCGGCCGGTGGCCTGGTCGACGACCAGCTCGAAGCCGTGGTTGGAGTACCACTCCTCGGCCAGCACCTGCGGCCGCTCGGGCTGGTCGACGAGGCTGCCGGGCACCATCCGCGTGCCGGTCCTGGTCGGCGGCACGGAGCCGGTGAACTTGTAGCCCGTGTAGCCCTGGACCTTCTCGGTGCCCTGGTAGCGCAGCACGACCGTGTCGCCGAGGGTGTTGTCCCACCACTGGTACGAGCGTTTCTGCACGTCGAAGGGGAACTTCAGATAGGCCTCGCCCTCGATGTACGGTTTCTCGCCGCAGCAGTGCACGGGCCGGGTGGTCTTCCGGTCCATCACCCAGCGGTGCGGTGTGAAGTCCAGCGCGTCGTGCGGGTCGGCGGCCGGCAGCGACTTGTCGGTGTCGACCGTGGTCGTCACGTCCCAGACGGCGTTTCCGCTGCGTTCGCTGTCCTCGACGTTGCCCCGCACCCGCTGGGTCACCGTGATCTTCCGGCCGGGGACCGTCTCGATCCGGTCAGTGTCGAAGACGCTGCCCCGGCCGGTGTAGACGGCGGTGGTGTCGATGTCGATCGGGTTCACCGCGGCACGCGGCTGGACGTACCAGGCCAGCAGGGGCGCCAGCACCAGCAGGAACGTGCCGAGACCCAGCAGGACCAGGGAAAACGGAGAGGTTGTACGGCGCATCCGGGCACTCCAGTGGCTTGGGACGGCTCGACGTACGAGAGGGCCGGCACGGCGGCGGAATGCGCGCGTGCGGCTGGGCCGGGAACCGTAGGCCGCTCTTGACGGGGTGTCAATGCTTGTCGAGACTGGGCGCGACAGGCAGGGACGGGATGCCGGGGTGGGGAGAACCTCCGGACGATCTCCGGACGAATCCGGACAGAGAGGCTGACCCTGCGATGTCGAGACTGCTCGCTGCCGCGCTGACCGTCGCGCTCGCCGCCGCCCTTGCCGTGGGCGCCGCGCTGGGCGTTGTCGCGCTGCTCGAAGCCACGCCCGACCAGCCGAACACCCCCCTGATCACCTACGAGCAGGCCGGGCAGGGGAGTTGACGGTGACGGCCGCCCGCACCGGAACCGTCACGTCTCGCTCGGCCTGGCACGACGTACCGCGCTTCCAGGTGCGCCGGTTCGCGGCGATCGCCATGGCCGAGGCGCCCGCGCTCGCGGAGGAGATCCTCTGCGAGATACAGCGCGAGTACCCGCATCTGCCCGTCGTCCTCGACGACTCAGGCGAGCCCATGGCCCTGGTCGGCATCCGCCGCGCCATCGAGGTCTTCGTGCAGCACCTGGAGCACTCGGAGGGCAGGCCCACCGTTCCGCCCGGTGTCTTCCAGGACTTCGGCCGTGGCGAGGGCCTCAACGGCCGCTCGCTCGACTCCCTCCAGGCCATCTACCGCATGGGCGTACGCCTGGCCTGGCGCCGCTTCGCCGACATCGGCCAGCGCGTGGAGATCCCGCCGCCGGCGATGTACGAACTCGTCGACGCGGGCTACGAGTACCTGGACGGCCTGGTCGACCAGTCCGTGCGCGGCTACGCCGAGGCCGCGGCCCGCCAGGCCGGGGAACGCCTGCGCCTGCAACGCCGCCTCATGGAGCTGCTCCTCGCCGAGCACCACCGCGGCGACCCCGCCGAGGCCCTGACCGAACGGGCCGCCCGGATCGGCTGGCCCTTACCGGAAAAGGTCGCGGTCGGTGTCCTGCTGCGCCCCGCCCGGGAGGCCATGGCCCCCGCGGTCGGGCAGGGCGTGCTGCTCGACATGGAGTACGAGCAGCCCCGCATGGTCGTGCCCGAGCCGGACGCGGCAGGCCGCCCCGAGCTCCTGCACCGGGCCCTGGCCGGCTGGTCCGGAGCGATCGGCCCGCCGGTCCCGCTCACCGACGCGGCGAAGTCGCTGCGCTGGGCGGAGGCGGCGGTCCGCCTGATGGAACGGGACCTCCTCCCCTCCGGCGAGGTCCTCTACTGCACCGAGCACACCGAGGCGCTGGTCCTCCTCCAGCCCGAGGAACTCATCGACGACCTGGCCCTGAGATGCCTGGCCCCCCTGACCCACTGCGGCCCGACCCACGGCCGCCGCCTCGCGGAAACGCTCCTGGCCTGGCTGGAGACCCGGGGCGGAGCCCCGGAGGTCGCCGCCCGCCTGGGCGTCCACCCCCAGACGGTCCGCTACCGCCTGCGCCAGATCCGCGAACTGTGGGGCGACGAGATCGACGACCCCGACCGCCGCTTCGAACTGGAACTGGTGCTGCGGGCGCAGCGACTGCGGGGGGAGCTGGGGGCGGTG
>KE354324.1 GCA_000415505.1 Streptomyces afghaniensis 772 | reverse complement strand
GCTGCTCCGCCGCGGCCGGCTGCAGAACTGAGCTCATGAGTCTGGTCCCTCTCGTCCGGTGGACCCCCCCCCAGGGCAGTCCGGATCCAGTCCGGTTCGAAAGGGGGGTTCTCACCCGTGGCACGCCGAGATGGAGCTTCGGGCACGCCGGGTGAGCTGGCAAAGCTGGCCGACAGCGGAAAACGGCAGCCGACGCGCGGCACGGCCCGGAGACAGTTGCGGTCACCGAGCACGGCACCCCCCTACGCGCCCCGCGCCGGTACGTCGCGGTCCTTGAGCCCTCCCTAGAGCCGCGTGCTGACGGACCGATGCGGGTGAGATGTATGACGGTATTGACGATTGAACCCGTATGGCAAGACCTGGAACGGCCCCTCACGTTTTTGTTGGTTTGGTCGTTACGGGATGCGTTTTGCGGGGCGCAAGTTGAAAGGTTCCGGTGGCGGAAACAATCGTTCCCCTCAGGCTCGACCCACCTGAGGGGAACGGTTGTTCAGGTGCCGGAGTCCGCGCCGGTTACGGCACGAGCTTCAGCAGCCGGTTCGGCGAGCCCGAACCCGCGCTGGTCACCTTGCCGGTGGTGGCGCCGCCGGTCAGGGCCGAGGCGACCTGGGCCGGGGTGGAGGAGGTGTGGCCCGCCAGGTAGACCGCCGCCGCGCCCGCGACGTGCGGGGTCGCCATCGAGGTGCCGGAGATGGTGTTGGTCGCGGTGTCGCTGGTGTGCCAGCCGGCCGTGGTGGAGGAGCCGGGCGCGAAGATGTCCAGGGCCGAGCCGTAGTTGGAGTAGCTCGCCTTGGCGTCGGTGCTGGTGGTGGCGCCGACGGTGATCGCCTCGGCGACCCGGGCCGGGGAGGACGAGGAGGCGGTGGTGCTGCTGTTGCCCGCGGCGACGGCGTACGTGACACCGCTGGCTATGGAGTTGCGGACCGCCGTGTCCAGGGCGGCGGAGGCGCCGCCGCCGAGCGACATGTTGGCGACCAGGGGCCGGAGTGGTTCTGCGTCACCCAGTCGATGCCCGCGATCAGCCCGCGGTGGTGCCGGAGCCGCTGTTGTTCAGCACCCGCACACCCACGATCTTCGCCTTTTTGGCGACGCCGTAGGTCGAACCCGCGATCGTGGTGGCCACGTGGGTGCCGTGGCCGTTGCCGTCGGAGGCGTTGTTGTCGCCGTCGACGGCGTCGTAACCGTGTGCGGCGCGGCCGCTGATCTGCTGGTGGGTGATGCGCACACCGGTGTCGATCACATAGACCGTCACGCCGCTGCCCGCGCTGTCCGGGTAGGTGTAGGTGCCGGAGAGCGGGAGCGAGGTCTGGTCGATGCGGTCCAGACCCCAGGGGGCGTTGTTCTGGGTGGCGGCGAGCCCGACGCGCTGGTTCTGCTCGACCGAGGCCACCGCCGGGTCGGCGGCGAGGCGCCTGGCCTCGGTGGCGGACAGGGTGGCGGAGTAGCCGTTCAGTGCCTTGCCGAACGTCTTGCGCACGGACCCGCCGTACTCCTCGACGAGGTCCTTGCCCGCGGCCGAGGACGCCTTCAGGCCCGCGCTCTTGTCGAGCGTGACGATGTAGCTGTCCTTGATCGCGGCGGGGGAGTCCGCGGCGAGCACCCGGCCCTCGGCGGGAGCGGCGGCCTGGGCGGGGAGGGCGGTGAGCCCGCCCACGAGGGCGGCGGTCGCCGACAGGGTGATCGCGGCGAACCCGAGTCTCTTGCTACGCAGTTGTGCCATTACGAGGGATGCCTCCTCTAGGCGGCGCGCGCCTGGGTGGGGCGCGCGTCATGTGGGGGATGTGCGCGTGCTCGCGCACACGGCCGGGAGCGTCGCGTTCCGCTCTGGGCCGGAGTAAAGCGTCGACCAACTACCGGCGTAGAACAAGAGAGTTGAGCACTAGTCAACAAATCTGTCATGGGCACGTAACAAAGGATGCCCGGGGCGTAACAAAACGTGAGGTGAATGCGCCGTGTGCGCCCCGCAAACGACCCAAAAGACTTGGCATGGACACTTCCTGTCAACACGCGTAGCTGCTACGACGGTTGTGGCAGAGATCCTGCTAAGGGAGGTTCCATGAGACGTTCCCGACTTGTCGTCTTCGTGAGCTCGCTCCTCCTCGCCGCCGGCACCGCCCTCACCGGGGCCGCCACGGCGCAGGCGTCCTCACTCGCCGCAACTGGCGGCTATGCAGCGCTCGGTGATTCCTACTCCTCCGGAGTGGGCGCCGGCAGCTACATCAGCTCCAGCGGCGACTGCAAGCGCAGCACGAAGGCCTACCCCTACCTCTGGGCCGCCGCCCATTCACCCTCGACGTTCGACTTCACGGCCTGCTCCGGCGCCCGAACGGGTGATGTTCTGTCCGGACAGCTCGGCCCGCTGAGCAGCGCCACCGCCCTCGTCTCCCTCAGCGTCGGCGGCAACGACGCCGGATTCGCCGACGTCATGACGACCTGTGTGACCCAGTCCGACAGCGCCTGCGTCTCCCGCATCAACACCGCACGCGCGTACGTCGACTCCACGCTGCCCGGCAAGCTCGACAGCGTGTACTCGGCGATCCGCTCCAAGGCCCCCAACGCCCACGTCGTCGTCCTCGGCTATCCCCGCTTCTACAAGCTCGGCACCACCTGCCTCGGCCTCTCCGAGACCAAGCGCAAGGCCATCAACGACGCCTCCGACCACCTCAACACCGCCATCGCCAAGCGCGCCGCGAACCACGGCTTCACCTTCGGCGACGTACGCGGCACCTTCACCGGCCACGAGATCTGCTCCGGCGACTCCTGGCTGCACAGCGTCAACTGGCTCAACATCGGCGAGTCGTACCACCCGAAGGCGCCCGGCCAGTCGGGCGGTTATCTGCCGGTGCTCAACGCCAACGACTGACCGCTCAGCCGGAATCCGTGTCCGACCCCGTGTCCGATCCCGAGTCGGAACCCGTGTCCGAAGGAGAAGGGGAGGCCCCGCCCGTCGGGGTCTCCGTCTCGCAGGTGATCGAGAACGGCACCGACTCGGACGTCGTGCGCACCGGCTCCCGCACCTCGACACCGATCTCGTTCTCGAACGTCCCGCTCTCCGCCTCGGTCGTCACGGTCACCGCGTCCTGCCGCGTACGGCCGCCGCTCTCCGGGAACGACAGCGTCTTCCAGCCACCGTCGAGCACCGACCCGTCCTGCGTCACCCAGCGGTAGCTCACCTCGGCCGGCAGCCGCCCCACCGTGAACGTCGCCGTGAACCTCGGCGCCCGGGCGCCCGGCGGCGGACACGGGCCCGTGTAGTCCGTGCGCGTGCCGTCGAGACCGACCCGCACCGACTGCGGAGGCGGACTGCTCTCCTCGCTCTCGCTCTCGCTCGGCGTCGGGGAAGGACTGGTCTTCCCGCTCCCGGTGTTCTGCGGCGGGCCCTTGGTCTCGGCGGGCGTACTCGCCCCGGCACCCCGGCCGCCGTTCCCGTCGCCGTCCCCGCGGTTCAGCAGCGCGTACGTCAGCCCGCCCACCGCGAGCGCCAGCGCGACCACGCCCGCGACCAGCACCCGGCCGGCCCGGCGGTCGCGGTCCTGTCGGGTGGCCGTCGTCGTCGCCCCCGAGCCGGACGGCACCGGCTGCCCCGGGAAGGGCATCGGGGGCGTGGGCGAAGGCTCGGGACGGCCCGCGAGCGTCGGCGGGAACGGGACGGCCCGTACGGTGTCGGCGCGCGGCGAGCCGCCCGCCCCGATGACCCGCAGGTCCTGCTCGGCCTGCTCGGCCGGCAGCCGCTGCGCGGGATCCTTGCGCAGCAGCCCCTCGATGACCGGGGCGAGCGGACCCGCCCGGTACGGGGGTGGCAGCTCCTCGTCGACGATCGCGCGCAGCGTGCTCAGCGGGGTGTCGTGACGGAACGGCGAGTGACCCTCGACCGCCGCGTACAGCAGCACGCCGAGCGACCACAGGTCGGACTCCGGGCCCGGGGTGCGGCCGAGGGCCCGCTCCGGGGCGAGGAACTCGGGCGAGCCGATGACCTCCCCGGTCATGGTCAGCGCGGAGCTGCCCTCGACCATGGCGATCCCGAAGTCGGTGAGCACGATCCGGCCGTCGTTCGCGATCAGCACATTGGCCGGTTTCACATCCCGGTGCAGCACCCCGGCCTCGTGCGCGGCCCGCAGCGCGGCCAGCACCTCGGCGCCGATGTGCGCGGCACGCTGGGGCGACATGGGGCCCTCGGCGTCCAGGACCTCGGCCAGGCTCAGCCCGCGGACCAGCTCCATGACGATCCACGGCCGGCCCTCGTCCGTCGCCACGTCGTACACCGTGACCACGTTCCGGTTGGAGACCCGGGCCGCCGCCCACGCCTCCCGCTCCAGCCGGGCGTACATCCGCTGCACGTCGTCGCCCGCGAGCCCCGCCGGGGCGCGCACCTCCTTGACAGCGATCTCACGGTGCAGCACCTCGTCGCGGGCGCGCCACACCGTCCCCATACCGCCCTCGCCGAGCGGTGCCAGGAGCCGGTAGCGGCCCGCGATCACACGCTCATGGCCCGGTTCTTCGGACACGGCGCCCCCATTCGCAGCCGGGCGAAATCTCCACGAGGTCTGTTTTCCCCATGACGTCGGATTTCCTCACGAACGTAACTCAGCCCAGTGCGGATGCGGCCCCCTTGAACACCAGTCCGGCCCCGAGGACCACGACGGCGCAGGCCGAGCCGAGCGGCGCGGCCCGGCGCACCAGGGCCGCCATCGGGCCCGCCGTCCAGCGGGGGCGCCGGTCCAGGAGCCGGGTCATCCCGCTGCCCGCCTTGACGACGGCGTACCCGGCGGCCGTCAGGGTGAGCGCGAGCCCGACGCCGTACGCGACGACCAGCAGCAGGCCGAACCAGGCCTGCCCGAGGGCCGCGGCGCCCACGAGCACCACCACGGCGGACGGGCTGGGCACGAGCCCGCCCGCGAAGCCCATGAGGATCGTGCCGCGGAGGGTGGGGGCGACGGGGTGGGAGTGGGTGAACCCGCCGTGGGTGTGCTCGACCGTGTGGGGGTGGGAGTGGGGACGGTTGTGGTCGTGCGGGTGGTCGTGGTCGTGGTCGTGGGGGTCGTGGTCGTGACGGTGGTCGTGCGCGTGGCTGTGGCTGTGGCTCTCGTCGTCGTGTGTGTGGGTGTGGCCGCCAGGGCCGTGGTGGTGGGTGTGCGCGCGGTTGCGCAGGGCGCGGCGGAGCAGGCTCGCGCCCGCCAGGGTCACCAGGAGGCCGCTGGCGACGCCGAGCCAGGCGATCACCGAGGGGGCAGCCGCCGAACCGGCCGTGACCAGGAGGCCCAGGGCGACCACGCCCAGGGTGTGGGTGACCGTCACCGAGGCGGCCATCGGCAGGACGTCCTTCATCCGGGCCTGGCCGCCCCTGGCCGCCGCCGTCGCGGCCATGATGGTCTTGCCGTGGCCCGGGGCGAGCGCGTGCATCGCGCCCAGGACGACGGCGATGAGCAGGGCCAGCGCGGCGAAGGCCGGGGTGAGGTCGTGCCGGGCGACCAGGTCGTCCAGGGCCCGCGTCCAGCGGTCGGCGCCGCGCGGCAGCACGGAGGCGGCGGGGGCGTCCGACTCCTCCTCGGCCAGGGCCGCACCGCCGGGGCGCACGCGCAGGGCGGCGGCCGCGGTGTCGGCCGGGGACGAGAGCAACTCCTCGGGATAGCGGGTCAGTTCGGCCGATATCGACTTCTCCGGGACGTCCGACTCGGTGAGCGTCATCCGGTCGCCCCGCGCCGTGATCTCCCGCCAGCCCGGGCCGGAGGAGGCGCCCGCGCCACGGAAGCCGAGCGACACGGTCCCCTTGTCCGACGGCAGGGGAGCGGTCAGTTCGCATTCCACGCGGAGGGTGTCGAGCCCCGCCTGCCCGGGCCGCACGCGCGCCTGACTGCGCTCGGCGGTGAGCGGGGTGCCGCGGCCGTCGACGGTGACCCTGCTGTCCGCGGCGGCCGTGGCGCACCGCTCGCGGGCCCACATGGTGATGCCCAGCCGCTCGATGTCCGGTTTCGCCTGGGTCGCCGGGATCTCGGCGAGGTCCTCGACGTGGTGGACGCGGAGTTTCCCGGGGGCCGCGACCAGACCGTCGTAGCGGTTGACGGTGAAGTTGCCCAGCGGGTGGGCGCTCGCCGCGCCGGCGGGCAGCAGGGTGAGCGCGCAGGCGGCCGTGAGGACGGCGGCGCCGGACGCGAACAGGCGGCGCAGGGTCACCGGGCCTCCTCCAGGTCCTTGAGCGCGGTACGGGCCTCGCGGGCGCCGAGCGGCGAGAAGCCGGGGTTCAGGTCGAGCGCGGCCTTCAGGTGGTCGCGGGCCTCGCGGTCGTTCCCGGTGGCGCGCTCGATGACGCCCCGGTGGTAGAGGAAGCCGGCGTTGCGGTAGCCGGTGGCGGTGGCGCGGCGGGCGTACGGCAGGGCTTCCTCGTCGCGGCCGTTGACGTGCAGGGCCCAGGCGAGGGCGTCGGCGGTGTGGACGCTGTGCCGGCGGTTCCACTCGGCGCGGGCGGCGCGCAGGGCCTCCTTCTTGTCGCCGTGGTCGGCGGCGGCCATGGCCGAGTCGAGGTCGGCGTTGACACCGCCCGCGCGGGCGAGGGACGTCCAGGCGTCGACGAGGGCGTACTGGTCGCCGGCCTTCGCCCGGTCGCCGTCGGCGCCGCGGTCCTCGTACAGCTCGCCGAGGGCGACGAGCGGGCCGGGCAGCGGGAAGCGGGCGACGACCTGCTCCAGTCCCTCGACGGCGGCGGCCCGGTCGCCGCTCGCGGCCTGGGCGCGGGCGCGGCCCTCCAGGGCGGGAAGGTAGTCCTCGTCGGCGGCGAGGGCGCGGGCGTAGTGGCCCAGGGCCGTCTTGTACTCGCCCTGGTTCCAGGCGAGCTGCCCGAGGGCGGTGGCGACGTATGCGATGTCGCCGGGCGCGTCGGCGGCCTCCAGGGCGTGCTCCAGCACGTCACGCGCCGTACGGACGTCGCCGCGCAGCTCCTTGACGTACGCGTACCGCGTGAAGACGGGCACCCCCGGGCGCCTGTCGTCGGCGGTGCGGGCGGCCTCGGCGGCGTCCGCGTACCGGCCGAGCTCGACGAGGGCGTCGATACGCGTGCACAGGGCGCGTTCGTTGTAGGGGTTCTGCTTCAGGGCCCGGTCGGCGTCCTGCAGCGCGCCGGTGAAGTCGTGCCGGGCGGCGGCGAGGGCGGCACGGCCGGCGAGAGCCTGGTCGTTGCCGGGGTCCAGCTCCAGGGACCGCTTCAGCGCGCGCTCGGCCTGCGGGTAGCGCGAGGGGTCGCCGTTCGTCCGGGCCTGTTCGACGTAGGCGGTCCCGAGGGTGGCCCAGCTGCCGAAGTCCCTGGGCTGGGCGCGGAGATGCTTCTGCAGGGAATCGATCCCCGAGTCGAGATCGCCCCGGGCCAGCACACCGGCCGGCGGCGCCCCGGCCGCGGACACGGCCTCGGCACCAGCCCCCGCAGGGCCGTCCCCCACGCCCCCGAAGGCGATGGCCCCACCCGTCAGCGCGACGGCCAACAGCGCGGCACATCCCGCCAGATGAACGGCCCGCCAGCGCCGTCCCCCGTCAGCGGCCCGCCGCAGCGCGGCCACGCGCGGCTCGACGGCGTCGCGCTCGGAGGGAGCGTGGGGGCGGGACGCGCTTTCGGCACCGGCGCCGTCCTCGTTCTCGGGGCGAGGTGCGGAGCCGCCGTGCCCGTCAGGCTCGCCTTCGGCGGCGGATTCGTTCCCGGCGCGGGGACGGTCGTGGGTGCCGGGCGTGCTTTCGGTATCCGGGCCGGTGCCGGTGTCGGTGTCGTTCGCGGCGCGCGCCTCCACGCCGGGGGAGTCCGCACCTCCCGTGCCCGCCGCCCCGGGAACCGGGTCGGTGTCGAGCGCGCCCCCTGTCCCGCCTTCTGCCCCGTCGACCGGGGCCGGGCGCAGCCCGTCGCCCGCTTCGGCGGCCGGACCGCCGCCCCGTCCCGCGTCCGCCCCGGCGTCGGTGCCCGGGCCGGCCTGCTCCTGACCCCGCCCCGCCGACCGCTCTCCGTCGGTCTCCTGGTCCGGGCGCGGGTGGTCGTCGTCGCGCCTCTCCGGTGCGCTGTCCGTCGTACGCGGAGGCATGGCCTCTCCTCGGTCGGCTGTGCGGGTGCGGTGGGGGTGGGACAGAGGCGCGGCCCGTGCCGTGGGGGACGGGAGACGGGCCGCGCCGGTCGGTGGGAGCGGAGCGGGTCAGTACGCCCGGTTCCGCATGCGGCGCCACCACATGAGGGCCGCGCCGATCAGGACGATGCCGCCCGCGCCGGCCCCGGCGGACGCGGCGATCAGGCGCATGTCGTCCGAGCTCTGCGCCTCGGCCGGCTGGAGCGCGTCGCCGAGCTGGCTGCGGACGTCGTTGCCGCCGTCCACGCCCTTGGCGAGCGGACCGCGCGAGCCCTCCGTCGGCAGGGCGACGTACGGGAAGGCCTTCTCGAAGTCCTTGTCGTTCTTGTCGACCGCGTCGCCCAGGTCGTTCTTCGCGCCCAGCAGCTCACCCTCGACGACCTGGAGCGAGGCGTCGATCACGTCGTCGGTGAGGCGGCGGCCGTTCGGGAAGCCGGCGTTGTCGCCGTCCAGGACACCGAGCCGCTTCGGCTTGGCGGCCGGCTTGATCGAGGTGTTGAGGCGCAGCTGCTCCGACGGCGTCACGTGCGGCGGCTGGTTGAGGTCCTTGACGCCCTTGAGGAACACGTCGACCAGGTCGTTGCGCGGCTCGTCGGGCGCCGGGATCTTGTAGATCCCCTCGATGAGCTTGGGCAGCTCCGGGTTGGTGACGTTCTTCAGGAACTGGGCGTCGTCCCGGGGCGCGGACGCGTTGAACGTGTCCTTGTCCTTCAGCGGGTTGACGACCTCGTTCACCAGCGGGTTGCCGAGGCGCGAGACCTGCGCGAAGTAGCCCTGGGCGTTCTTGCGCTGCGTCGTCGACCAGATGCCGACGACCGGCTGCTCGTGGGACTCGGTGATGAAGCTGTTGGGGACCTGCAGGGCGATCGAGTTGACGTTGTAGCCCTTGAGGGTGTCGTTGCCGACCTCGGAGAGGTTCCCGCCGTACAGCAGGTCGAAGACCCTGAGGTCCAGGAAGAACGGGTCGTCGGCCTGCCCGGCGAACGTCTGGGCGCCCCCGGCGAGCTTGTGGATCGCCTGCTTGCGCAGCGTGTTGTAGTCCGGCATCGACGCCTTGCCGACGTTCGACGGCGCCACCGGCACGTCGTCGGCGACCTTGGTCTTCGACACGGCCTTCAGGTTCTTCAGCTTGATCAGTTCGAGGTCGTACGTCTGCGTGATGTTGAGGTCGGGGTCGTCGAGGCTCTCGACCGGGCCCGTGTTGTAGAGGAACGTCTTGTCGTTCTTCGTGTGCGTCTTGAACGTGTACCGGAAGAGCAGGTCTTCCTGCGCGTCACCGTTGCTGTCGATGCGCAGGTCGTACTGGGCGTCCTCGGCGAAGGTGAAGAAGTTGGGCCCGCCGGCCGGTTCCTCGAAGGGGATCCAGTTCGCGACGATGGTCGTCGTGTCCGGCTTGTCCGGGCTGACGAACGCGTACACGTCGGTGTTGTCGTACTGCGGGGTCCCCGAGATCAGCGGGGCCTCGCGGTGACTGGAGGCGGAGGCCGCCTCGGGTTCCAGCGCGGTCACACCGGCGGCTGCGAGCCCACCGGCGGCCAGCGCACCACAGATCGCGGTCGCGATGCTCCTGCGTCCCGCACCGGTCGCACCGGTCACGCCGGTCCTGGAGAAAGGTGTCATGCCGTCCGTCCTCAGTGCCAACTTGCCTGACACACGCCATTCGGAGCGGTCGGCGAAGCGGATTGGTCGAATCTCAAACGTTCTTACGGCGCGTCGGGAAAGTTGTTTCATCTCCGGGCGACCCGCGTTTTCGGCGCGCTGATCCGTAACCCCATCCGGAGGTGTGTGCGTTGCGAATGCCTCGTATGAGGGGACAGGCTCCATGCGGCCTGGGAGAGGGGGACCGAGTGGAGGCGGACGAGCTGCTGCTGCTGGTGGCGGGCGGCGACCAGAAGGCCTTCGAGGACTTGTACGGGCTGGTGTCCGGCCCGGTGTTCGGGCTCGTACGGCGTGTGGTGCGCGACCCCGCCCAGTCGGAGGAGGTGGCTCAGGAGGTGCTGCTCGAACTGTGGCGCTCGGCGGCGAAGTTCGACCCGGGGCGGGGCAGCGCGATGTCGTGGATCCTCACCCTCGCCCACCGCCGTGCCGTCGACCGGGTGCGCAGCGCCCGCGCGGCCGGCGAGCGGGAGCAACGGGAGGCCTGGCGCGCCCACCACCCGGCCTTCGACCAGGTCACCGAGGAGGTCGAGGCGGGACTCGAACGCGAGTGGGTACGCGTCTGCCTGGACCGTCTCACCGAACTCCAGCGCCAGTCCGTCACCCTCGCCTACTACGAGGGCTACACCTACCGTGAGGTGGCCGAGCGGCTCTCCCTGCCGCTGGGCACCGTCAAGACGCGGATGCGCGACGGGCTGACCCGGATGCGCGAGTGCCTGGGAGGCGTGGCATGAGTCTCTTCCGCCGCGAGGACCCGCACTCGCTCGCCGCGCCCTACGCGCTCGACGCCCTGGAACCCCCGGAGCGGGTCCGCTTCGAGAGGCACCTGAGGGACTGCGGCCGCTGCGCCGCCGAGGTGCGCGCCCTGTCCGAGGACGCCGTCCGGCTCGCCTGGTCCGCGGCCGCGCCGGCCCCCGCCGCCCTGCGCGACCGGGTCATGGCCGCCGTACGGACGACTCCGCAGGACCCGGCGCCGCAGAGCGCGGCACGCGAGCCGGCACGGGTGCGGGCGCCGCAGCTGCCGCCGCACGTGTGGGGCACCCAGCCGCCGCCGCGGCAGCGTCGCCGGATGCCGCTGTTCGTGCCCTTCGCCACGGCCACCGCCGCCGCGGCCCTCGTCGTCGCCTCGCTGTTCGCGGTGCAGGCGAACCGGACCCAGGATCAGCTGACCGCCGAGCGGGACCGGTCACGTGAGATCGCCCACGTTCTCGCGGCTCCGGACGCCCGTGCGAGCAGCGGCCGGGACGGGCGGGGCCGAACGATCGGAGTGATCGCTTCCGCCTCGGAGGGGAGCGCGGTGGTCACCCTCGGCGGATACGGTGCCCCGCCGGGCGGCCGAGTACACCAGTTGTGGCTCATGCGCCCGGGCGCGCAACCACGCTCCCTGGGCCTCTTCGAGGGCGACACGCCCCTGGTCGCGACCGATCTGGGCACCTCCGCGACGTCACTGGCCGTAACCGTCGAGCCGTCCGGGGGATCGCCGCAGCCCACCACCCAGCCCATCGTCCAACTCGCCCTGAAATCTGTTGGATTCGGAGAGTAATCGGGGATACATCGTCAACCCCCTTATGGGGAAGGTGAATCCTGTGACCGCGATACACGAGTGCCCGGACGGGGCGATAGGGTTAACCTGCCCGGGCCGGGTGGACTCGTACGGGTGGGGAGTGACATGGAACAGATAACAGTGCGCAGCAGGGCCAGGGTCCCTGCGATCACCTGCGGGAGCAGCGCGACCAGTTCGCGCCTCGACCGCCACCTCTCGGTGCTGGGTGGCCCTGCCGTCCCGCAGCGGGAGACGGTCGAGGCGACCTCTCTGATGCGTGAACTGACCGCGCGTCAGCCGCACGACCGCAGTGGCAGGGGAGCGCGCGTGCGCCGCGTCTCGCTCTTCGCACCGCTGCGCCGGCTGCGCCGCTCGCTGTTCGGCGGCAAGTAGGGGCCCGCGCTCGGGCGGTCACACCGCCCCTGGTGCAACGCTGCGCACTCGTCGTCCGTCATCCCCACGGCACGCAGCAGCGCCAGGTGTGTACCCGAGCGCGGCCCGCCCCAGTCGATGCCGCATCCCCGCCCGGCAGTGACCGGGGGCGTCGTCCGGTTCCGGTGTTCCGGCCGCCCCTTCACCGCTCCCCGTGCGCGTACTGACGCACGGCCAGCGGCACGAACACCCCGAGCAGCACGGCGCACCACAGCAGCGACCCGCGACGGGGTGGGCCACCGGCCAGGCCGCTCCGTCGGGCACCGGCGCGTTGCCGAAGAGGTCCCGCAACGCCGTCGCCACCGCGCTGATCGGATTCCACTCGGCGACCGTCCGCAGCCAGCCCGGCAGCCCGCTCGTCGGGATGTACGCGCTGGACAGCAGCGGCAGCAGGAACGTCGCCCCGCCCAGCTGACCGGCCGCCTCCTCGTTCCGGGTGAGCAGGCCGAGGAAGATCCCGGCCCAGACGCAGGCGAAGCGGAACAGCATCAACAGCGCGACGGCTCCCACCGCTTCGAGCAGGCCGCCCTCGACCCGCCAGCCCACCGCGAGCCCCACCAGCAGGAACGGCACCGTCCCCGCGGCCGTGACCACCACGTCCGCGGCGGCCTGCCCCAGCGGTACGGCCGCCCGGCTCATCGGCAGCGTACGGAAGCGGTCCGTCACGCCCCGGTGCGTGTCCTGGGCCGCCTGGAACATGCCGGTCATGATCCCGCCCGCGGCGGTCGCCACCAGCAGGCCCGGCACCAGGAACGACCGGTAGGCCTCGCCCGGCATCGCCAGCGCGCTGCCGAAGACGTAGCCGAAGAACAGCAGCATGCTGACCGGCATCGTCTGGGTGAGGATCAGCAGCCCCGGGTTGTTCCGCATGCGCAGCAGCTGGCGGCCCAGCATCGCGGTTCCGTCGTACGCCAGCATGCTCATGCGGCACGCTCCCTGTCGTCGGTCGTGGTGGCGGTCGTGGCCGTGGTCGTGGTGTCCGTGAGGCGCAGGAAGACGTCGTCGAGGGTCGGGGGCCGCAGGCTCACGTCGAGCAGCGGCACGCCCGCCGAGTCCAAGGTGCGCACGAGCAGCGGGAGGGTGAGCGTCGGGTCCTTGCTGACCGCGCCGACGGTGTTCCGCTCAGGGTCGAGCGACGGCTGGGCGCCCGTGAGCCGGTCGAGGACGGCCGCCGCCTTCGTCAGCGCGTCCGCGTCCGTCACGACGACCTCGGCGTGCGCCCCGACGAGCGCCTTGAGCTGCGCCGGCGACCCGGTGTGCGCGACCCGGCCGCGGTCGACCAGGGCGATGTCGTCGGCGAGTTGGTCGGCCTCCTCCAGGTACTGGGTGGTGAGGAGCACGGTCGTGCCCTCGGTGGTCAGCTCGCGCACCGCGTCCCAGATGAGGTTGCGGCTGGCCGGGTCGAGGCCGGTCGTCGGCTCGTCCAGGAACAGCACCTCGGGGCGCCGGATCAGGCTCGCCGCCAGGTCCAGCCGGCGCCGCATGCCCCCGGAGTAGGTGGCGGCGGGCCGGTCGGCGGCCTCGGCCAGCCCGAAGCGGTCGAGGAGTTCCACGGTCCGGCCGGCCGGGCCGCGCACCCGGTGCAGCCGGCCGAACAGCAGCAGGTTCTGCCGTCCGGTGAGATCCCCGTCGATCGACGTGTCCTGCCCGGTGACACTGATCCGGCGCCGGACGGCGGCGGCCTCCCGGACGAGGTCGTGCCCGGCGACCCGGGCCGAGCCCGCGTCCGGCCGCAGCAGCGTGGTCAGCAGCCGTACGGCCGTCGTCTTGCCCGCCCCGTTCGGCCCGAGGACCCCGCAGACCGTCCCCTCGGCCACCGCGAGATCCAGCCCGCGCAGGGCACGGACCGCCCCGAACCGCTTCTCCAGACCCTCACTAAGTACAGCGTACGTAGAAGTCATGGCATGACCATAGCGCACTACGTACGCTGTACGTAACTAGGATGGTGGCCGAGGTGATGATCGATGGCGGGCCGAGCTGCCGTACCCGAAGTGATCTGGGCGCGCCCCGAGCGCACCGGCCGTGGGCCGAAACCGGCGTTCACCCGCGCCGACATCGCGGCGGCGGCGGTGCGGATCGCCGACGCGGAGGGGCTGGACGCGGTGTCCATGCGGCACGTCGCGGCGGAACTGGGCTGCGGCACGATGTCGCTGTACAACTACGTCCCCCGCAAGGAGGACCTGTACGAGCTGATGATCGACGCCATCGGTGCCGAGCACGAGATGTTCGAGCCGACGGGCGACTGGCGCGCCGACATGCTCCGCAACGCGGAGGAGACACGCGCCATCATGCGCCGTCACACCTGGGTGCCGCGCCTGATGCCAGGGGTGTTCGCCTTCGGCCCCAACTCCCTGCGCTACCTGGAGCACTGCCTGGCCTGCCTCGAACCGCTCGACGTCCCGGCCGGCACGAAGACGGAGCTGATCGCGCTGCTCAACGGCGTCGTGACCACGTACACCGCGAACGACATCGCGACCGTCGAGCGCACGCGGTCCATGCCGTGGACCGTGGAGGAGGAGAACGCGGTGCGGATGGCCTATCTGGGCAGCCAGGTGGCCACCGGTGCGTATCCGCGGCTGGCCGCGGCCTTCATGGAGCAGAGCGGGCCCGTCGATCTGGAGTCGGTGTTCAGACGGGCCCTCGAACGCGTCCTGGACGCCTACGACCCCGACCTGCGCTGACGCGCTACAGCAGCGCCAGCTGCCCCTCCGGGCCCTCCTCGGGGCCGTCCAGTACCGAGGCCGGGCGGCGGGCCGACGCCGGCGCCGGGAGGACGCCGGCCTCGCGCAGCTCCGTCGCCGTGACCGGGTCGGGGACCTCAGGCTCCTCCAAGGGGCGCAGTTCGGCCAGCAGGGCCAGGACCGTGATCAGTTCCAGCAACTCCGACGTCCAGGGCTGGGGCCAGGTCGCGGGGCGGATCGCGGCGAGCGTGCCCGGCTCGGCCTCGGCGACGCGCGCCGTGAACCACTGCTCCAGGACGCGCACCCCGCCCACCTCGAAGTCCCAGGCCTCCGGCGGCACCGGGGAGATGCGGCCCTCGTCCAGCAGCAGGGCCTCCTCGTCCCGGTCGTAGCGCAGGGCAAGGGGGCGGGAGGGCAGCGGGGCGCGGACGTAGGGGCGGCGGCCGCCGGGCAGCTTGGGGCGTTCGCCGTCGCGGCGCATCAGCCACAGCAGCCGGTGGCCCAGCTCCAGCCCCCGCGCCCAGGCGTCGGTGTCCCCGGTGAGCGGGACGGAGAGGTCCGGGCGCGCTGTCGCCGTGATCCACGCCAGCACGTCCAGCGGCGTGGGCACACTGCCCAGACGAGTGCCCAGGTGCTCCAGCAGGCCGGGAGCCAGGTTCGGCTCCTGCCCGTCCGGCCGCCGGAACAGCGGGCGGATCCGGCCGGGGCGGAGCAGCGGGAGCAGTGAGGTGACGAGCAGGCGCGGGACTTCGCGGGCACTCCCGGGGGCCTCGGGCGCCTCCAGCACGAAGACCTGCCGTTCGTCCGCCACCCGCCACAGCTCCGGGCGGGCCGCGTCGATCAGCCGCTGGTCGGGGATCAGCCACTGCTCGTCGAAGGGGGCGCACAGCACGCGCACCGGCTCCGGGCAGGGCCCCGAGGCGCGCGCCAGCTTCTGCGTGCCGCTGCCCGCCTGGCCGGGCAACTGGCCGACCGCCGTGTGCGGCGTGCGCGAGCGGGTCGGCTCGAACAGGGTCTCGCGGTCGGGTCCCTCGGCCTTCATCAGGGCGTCCCAGCGGGCCTTCAGGGACGCCGCGTCGGGTCCCGCCGGCCACCCCCGGCCGAGCCGCGGCGGTGCGACGGACCACGGCATGAGGTCCGCCAGCAGCGGAGCGTCGTCGTGCGTCACGCAGGGCATCGTACGGTGTGGCTCCGGCACCCGGGTCAGGTCGCCTCCAGGGTCACCGTGAAGGAGAAGCGGTCCCCCGGTACTGGATGACGGCCACGTCCAGAGGCCGCCCGCCGGCGTCGTACGTGATGCCCGTGTAGTGCAGGATCGGGCTGAGCAGCGGGACTTGGAGCAGTTTCGCGGTCTCCGGGTCGGCCAGACGGGCCTCCACCGTGTCCGTGATGCGGCTGATGTCCGCCCCGACGACGTCCCGCAGCACCTTGGTCATGGGCCACCGGACCAGGTCGTCCAGGTCCATGCGCGCGGCCAGTTCGGGACGCACGTAGTTGCGGGCGTGGTTGGTCGGCTCGCCGGTCTTCTCGTCGCTGCGCAGCCGGTGGTACGTCGCCACCTCGGGCAGATCCGGGAAGAACTCGGCGAGTTCGGCGGGCACCGGGGCCGTGCCGTGGTCCAGCAGCTCGGTCGTCATGCCGGACTGCTGGGCCACGATCGCGTCCACCGAGCCGAGCAGCCGGACCGGGGAACCCCGGCGCGCGTGCGGCTCGATGAAGGTGCCGCGCCGGCGGTGGCGCGTGATGAGCCCCTCGTCCTCCAGCTCCTTCAGCGCCTGGCGCATGGTCAGCACGCTCACGCCGTAGTGGCCGGCCAGCTGCTCCTCGGTGGGCAGGCGCAGCGGGTCCTGGGGCGAGCGGCCGAGGATCGAGGCGCGCAGCGACTGCGACACCTGGTACCAGAGCGGCAGCTTGCGGTTCAGGACGATCGAGTCCGGAGCGAAGGAGGTCACGGGCCATCCGTACCGGTCGGAGATGTTCAGTGCAAGGGACGGAAGTGCCGTTCCAGGCCCTGCCAGACGTCGTCGTAGCGCTGCTGGAGGTGTTCGGCGCGGGCCGCCTGCGGGGTGAGGGCGATCGGCCAGCGCGTCTCGAACATGAACGCCAGGCCGTCATCGATCTTCTGGGGCCTCAGCTCGGCGGCGCTCGCCCGGTCGAAGGTCTCCCGGTCCGGGCCGTGCGCCGACATCATGTTGTGCAGCGAGCCGCCGCCCGGCACGAAGCCCTCCGCCTTCGCGTCGTACGCGCCCTCGATCAGGCCCATGTACTCGGTCATCACGTTCCGGTGGAAGTACGGCGGCCGGAACGTGTCCTCACCCACCAGCCAGCGCGGGGCGAACACCACGAAGTCGACGCCGGCCAGCCCCGGAGTGTCCGACGGGGACGTCAGCACCGTGAAGATCGACGGGTCCGGGTGGTCGTACGTAATGGTGCCGAGCACATTGAAACGGCGCAGGTCGTAGACGTACGGCACATGGTTGCCGTGCCAGGCGACGACATCGAGCGGGGAGTGGTCGTAGGTGGCCGTCCAGAGGTTGCCGCAGAACTTGTTCACCACCTCCACCGGGCCTTCGACGTCCTCGTACGCGGCGACCGGGGCGCGGAAGTCCCGGGGGTTGGCGAGGCCGTTCGCGCCGATCGGGCCCAGGTCCGGGAGGCGGAAGGGCGCGCCGTAGTTCTCGCACACATAGCCGCGGGCGGACTCGTCGAGCAGCTCTACACGGAAGCGGACACCACGCGGAATCAGCGCCACATGTCCCGGCTCCACATGGAGCAGCCCGAACTCCGTGCGCAGCAGCAGCCCGCCGCGCTCCGGGACGATCAGCAGCTCGCCGTCGGCGTCGCTGAACACCCGGTCCATCGAGGTGTTGGCGGTGTAGAGGTGGACGGCGATGCCGGTGCGCTGGGTGGCGTCGCCGTTGCCGCCCAGGGTCCACAGGCCGGCCAGGAAGTCGGTTTCCGGCCCCGGGTCGGGGAGGGGGTTCCAGCGCAGGCGGTTGGGGTCGGGCACGGTCTGGGTGAAGGGGGCGGTGCGGATCGAGCCGTTGTGCATGCGGGTGAACGCGGGGTGCGCGGCCGACGGGCGGATCCGGTACAGCCACGAGCGGCGGTTGTGGGCCCGGGGCTCGGTGAAGGCCGTACCGCTCAGCTGTTCCGCGTACAGCCCGAGCGGGGCCCGCTGGGGGGAGTTGCGGCCCTCCGGCAGTGCGCCGGGGACGGCCTCGGAGCTGTGCTCGTTGCCGAAGCCGGAGAGGTAGGTCAGCCCTTCGGCGGTCTTCCGCGCGTCCGCGCCCATGATCGCTGCTCCCTTGCGGTCCGATTCCTGCGTACCACCCGATTCCTATGCGACACCGTAGGATTGCGATTTCCCCGGCGCAAGAGGGACGCGCGGCCTGTCGGACCTCCTCTTGAGGGAGGAGGGGAACCCGACTCCAGGACGATCCGCCGGCCCGGACGCCTGTTCTAGGCTCCCCGGCATGTCGTGGACACGGGGATCTCGCGCCGTGCTCGCGGTCTGTGTCCTGCTGCTGACCGGATCCGCGGGCTGCGGCACAGGTGATGCGCGGGAGAGCGGGGCGTCGCCCTCACCGGTGGGCCGTCTCCTGGGGGACCGGGATCAGGAGGGGCGTCCCTACCGGGAGGTGGAGCGGCGGGGCGCCCCCGATGTCGGCATCGAGGTGCAGCCCGGCCCGGCCGGCGGCTGGGACGTGCGTCTGACCGTGCGGAACTTCCGCTTCTCGCCCGCCGGTACGGCAGCCCGGGCGGTGGCCGGGCGCGGTCTCGCGCGACTCTACGTGGACGGCCGCCTCGTCGCCCGGCTCCGGGCGCCCGAGTACCGTCTCGCCGACCACCTCGTGCCGCGCGGCACGCACCAGGTCACGGCCCGCCTGCACGCCGACGACGGCACGGTGTGGGCGGTGGACGGCACACCCGTGCAGAGCACGGCCGACATCACCGCGTCGGAGCCCGGCCCCGGCTCCACGCCGGGAGCGGACGCCCGGCGGAAGGCGCGGACGCACGCGACGGACACCCGGTCCCGGATCGGGGGGCGAGGTTCACCGGACCGCGCCGGAAAGGCATCATGAAACCCGTGCCCCACGCGACATCGCTCCGTCGTGCGCCCGTGCAGCGGCGCAGTGCCGAACGCCTGGCCAGAATCCTCGACGCCTGCGCCGACCTCCTCGACGAGGTCGGCTACGACGACCTGAGCACCCGTGCCGTCGCCCAGCGGGCCGCGGTCCCCATCGGCTCGGTCTACCGCTTCTTCGGCAACAAGCGCCAGATGGTCGACGCGCTGGCCCAGCGCAACCTGGAGCGCTACGCGGAGCGGGTCACCCAGCGCCTGCGCACGGCGGGCGACGGGGGCTGGCGCGAGGCCATGGACGCCGTGCTCGACGAGTACCTGGAGATGAAGCGCACCGCGCCCGGCTTCTCCCTCGTCGACTTCGGCAACCAGATCCCGGTCGGCACCCGCCACACCGAACCCAACCACCGCGTCGCCGACCGCCTCACCGAACTTCTCT
Organism: Streptomyces afghaniensis 772; assembly: GCA_000415505.1. Taxonomy (GTDB): domain Bacteria; phylum Actinomycetota; class Actinomycetes; order Streptomycetales; family Streptomycetaceae; genus Streptomyces; species Streptomyces afghaniensis. The sequence continues at coordinate 5,141 of KE354324.1, read as the reverse complement.
CCGGCTATCTCGACCGCGAGCCCGACGAGGAGCTGCGCCGGGTCTTCCTCATCGCGGTCGAGACCGCCGACACCCTCGTGCACCTGGCGTTCCGGGTCGCGCCCGAGGGGGACCAGAAGATCATCGAGGAGATGCGGGAGATGCTGCGGGCCTATCTGGCCCGGGTGCTCGACTGACCTCACACCGGTCAGGGCCTCCCCACCGTGCATACCGGTCGGTATGCTCGGGCGGGTTCGTGCGTCACCGCAGCCGCCGCCCCTGGAGGACCCGTGTCCCGCACCGCCCTGCGTATCTGTCCCCTGTGCGAGGCCACCTGCGGCCTGACCCTCACCATCGAAGGGACGCGCGTCACCCATGCCCGGGGTGACCGCGACGACGTCTTCAGCAAGGGGTTCATCTGCCCCAAGGGCGCCTCCTTCGGGGCCGTCGACGCCGACCCCGACCGGCTGCGCACCCCGCTCGTGCGCAGGGACGGCGAGCTGCGCGAGGCCACCTGGGAGGAGGCCTTCGACGCGGTCGCCGCAGGCATCCGGCCCATCGTCGAGCGGTACGGCCCGAACTCCGTCGGCGTCGTGCTCGGCAACCCCAACGTGCACACCATGGCCGGTGCCCTCTACCCGGCGGTGCTGCTCGCCGGGCTCGGCACCCGCAGCGTCTTCACCGCCTCCACGGTCGACCAGATGCCCAAGCACGTCTCCAGCGGACTGCTCTTCGGCGACGCGAACGCCATCCCCGTGCCCGACCCGGACCACACCGACCATCTGCTCCTCATCGGCGCCAACCCGCTGGAGTCCAACGGCAGTCTGTGCACGGCCCCCGACTTCCCCGGCAAGCTCAAGGCCCTCAAGGCCCGGGGCGGCACGCTCGTCGTGATCGACCCGCGCCGCACCCGCACCGCCAAGCTCGCCGACCGGCACATCGCCGTGCGGCCCGGCACCGACGCGCTGCTGCTCGCGGCGATGGCCCAGGTGCTCTTCGCCGAGGGCCTCACCGAGCCGACCCCGCACGTCCAGGGCGTCGAGGAAGTGGCCGACGCCTTGGCGGAGTTCACCCCCGAAGCCGTCGCTGCCGCCTGCGACGTCGAGGCCGATGTCATCCGCACCCTCGCCCGCGAGCTCGCCGCCGCCCCCACCGCCGCCGTCTACGGCCGCATCGGCAGCTGCACCGTCCCGCACGGCACCCTGGCCAGCTGGCTCGTCGACGTCCTGAACATCCTCACCGGCAACCTCGACCGGCCCGGCGGCGCGCTCTTCCCGCAGGCCGCCACCGACAGGACCCCGCGCCCCGCCGGACCCGGCCGCGGCTTCGCCCTCGGGCGCTGGCACTCCCGCGTGAGCCGGCACCCGGAAGCCAAGGGCGAGCTGCCCCTCTCCGCCCTCGCGGAGGAGATCGACACCGCCACCGAGGAGGGCGAGCCGGTACGCGCGCTCCTCGCCGTCGCCGCCAACCCCGTGCTCTCCGCACCCGACGGCGACCGGCTCGACAGGGCGCTCGACTCGCTCGACTTCATGGTCAGCGTCGACCCGTACCTCAACGAGACCTCCCGCCACGCCGACGTCGTCCTGCCCCCGCCCCCGCCCTCCCAGAGCCCGCACCACGACTTCGCCTTCAACACCCTCGCCGTCCGCAACCAGGTCCGCTACACCCGCCCCGCGATCCCGCTGGAGCCGGGCCGGATGGCCGAGACGGAGATCCTGGCCCGGCTCATCCTCGCCGTGACCGGCATGCACGGAGCCGACCCCGCCGCCGTCGACCAGATGGTCATCGACCAGACCCTCGGCAAGGCCGTCGAGGAACCGCACTCGCCCGTGCACGGCCGTGATCCCCGCGAACTCGCCACGCTGCTCACCGGCGACACCGGACCCGAGCGACGGCTGGACATGATGCTGCGCCTCGGCCCCTACGGCGACGGCTTCGGCGTACGACCGGACGGACTGACCCTTCGGAAGCTGCTCGCGCACCCGCACGGCCTCGACCTCGGCCCGCTGCGGCCCCGCCTGCCGCAGCCGCTGAAGACCAGGAGCGGCAAGGTGGAACTGCTGCCGCAGCCCATCGCGGACGACCTGCCCCGCCTCAAGCGCTCCCTGGCCGAGCGCCCCGACGGGCTCGTCCTGGTCGGCCGCCGTCACCTCCGCTCGAACAACAGCTGGATGCACAACGTGCCCGCCCTCACCGGCGGCTCCAACCGCTGCACCCTGCACATCCACCCCGAGGACGCCGAACGGCTGGGCGTGCGGGACGGGGCGCCGGTGCGCGTGAAGGGCGCCGGGGGAGAGGTGACCGCACCGGCCGAGGTCACGGACGACGTGCGCCGGGGTGTGGTGAGCCTGCCGCACGGCTGGGGCCACAACCGTCCCGGCACCCGGCTCAGCCACGCCGCGACCGACCCCGGCGTCAACGTCAACCAGCTCCTCGACGGCCGCCTGCTCGACCCGCTGTCGGGTAACGCGGTCCTCAACGGAGTGCCCGTCGAGGTCGCCCCCGAGACGGCCCCCGGATGCGCATCCGTGACCGAAAAGCTCACCGCTCTGACCTGAGCAAAGCTGTGACCAGCAGTTTTGCGCTTATTGCTCGCACGTCAACGTCTTGTTAACGCTGCTTGAACGCACCTAACGTCTCGGACACCGCCGGCCCTGGTGGGATGTTCAAGGGCGAACGTTAGGTATCCACTCATGCTGACCATCCTCGGCTTCGCCATGATCGCGACCTTCCTGGTCCTGATCATGATGAAGAAGATGTCGCCGATCGCGGCGCTCGTGCTGATTCCCGCGCTGTTCTGCGTGTTCGTCGGCAAGGGCGCCAAGCTCGGCGACTACGTCCTCGACGGCGTGACCGACCTCGCCCCCACTGCGGCGATGCTCATGTTCGCGATCGTCTACTTCGGTGTGATGATCGATGTCGGTCTCTTCGACCCGGTCGTCCGCGGCATTCTCAAATTCTGCAAAGCCGACCCGATGCGGATCGTCGTCGGCACCGCCGTGCTCGCCGCGATCGTGTCGCTGGACGGCGACGGCTCCACCACCTTCATGATCACCGTCTCGGCGATGTACCCGCTGTACAAGCGCCTGAAGATGAGCCTGGTCGTGATGACCGGTGTCGCCGCCATGGCCAACGGCGTGATGAACACCCTCCCCTGGGGCGGCCCGACCGCCCGCGCCGCGACCGCGCTCAAGCTCGACGCCAGCGACATCTTCGTCCCGATGATCCCGGCGCTCCTGGTGGGCCTGCTGTTCGTCTTCGTCCTCTCCTACGTCCTCGGTGTGCGTGAGCGCCGGCGGCTGGGCGTGCTGACGCTGGACGAGGTGCTCGTGGAGGAGAAGGTCGACGAGAAGGAGACCGAGACGGTCCTCGTGGGCGCCGGCGGCTCCGGCGACGGCAAGGTCTCCATGCGCAAGGGCGTCGCGGGCGGTGCCGGCTCCGGCACGGACGCCGACGAGCAGGACGACGACTTCCAGGGCCTCGACCCCCACCGCGCCACGCTGCGCCCCAAGCTGTACTGGTTCAACGCGCTGCTCACCGTCGGCCTGCTCACCGCCATGATCATGGAGCTGCTGCCGATCCCGGTGCTGTTCCTGCTCGGCGCCGCACTCGTGCTCACCGTCAACTTCCCGCACATCCCGGACCAGAAGGCCCGCATCGCCGCCCACGCCGAGAACGTCCTGAACGTCTCCGGCATGGTCTTCGCCGCCGCCGTCTTCACCGGCGTCCTGCAGGGCACCGGCATGGTCGACCACATGGCCAAGTGGATGGTGGACGTCATCCCCGGCAGCATGGGCCCGCACATGGCCCTGGTCACCGGCATCCTCAGCCTTCCGCTGACGTACTTCATGTCGAACGACGGCTTCTACTTCGGTGTCCTGCCCGTCCTCGCCGAGGCGGGCGCCGCACACGGTGTCTCCCCGCTGGAGATGGCCCGCGCCTCGCTGGTCGGCCAGCCGCTGCACATGTCCAGCCCGCTCGTCCCGGCCGTCTACGTCCTGGTCGGCATGGCCAAGGTGGAGTTCGGCGACCACACGAAGTTCGTCGTGAAGTGGGCCGCCCTCACCTGTCTGGTCATCCTCGGGGCGGGCATGCTCTTCGGGATCATCTAGCCACCGCATGGAGGACGACATCGTGAGGCCCGGTGGGAACCGCGGCTGGCTGCTCCGCCTCGTCATCGCCTTCAGCTTCGCGCAGGGGGCGGTGTCGATGGCCCGGCCCGCCGTCTCCTACCGGGCCCTCGCGCTGGGCGCGGACGAGCGCGCGGTCGGTGTGATCGCGGGTGTGTACGCGCTGCTGCCGCTGTTCGCCGCCGTGCCTCTGGGCCGCCGGACCGACCACGGCCGCTGCGCGCCCCTGCTGCCCGTCGGAGTGGTCCTCATATCCGGCGGCTGCGCGCTCAGCGGCGTCGCGGACTCCCTGTGGGCGATGGCCCTGTGGAGCGGGGTGATGGGCCTCGGCCACCTCTGCTTCGTCATCGGCTCCCAGTCCCTGGTCGCCCGCCAGTCCGCGCCGCACGAACAGGACCGCAACTTCGGCCACTTCACCATCGGCGCCGCGCTCGGGCAGCTGGTCGGGCCCATCGCCGCGGGTGCGGTGATCAGCGGCGACGACATGACGGGCACCAGCGCGCTCGCCCTCATCGTGGCGGGCGCGATCGGGGCGGTCGCGTTCACCTCACTGTGGCGCATCGAGCACCGCCGGACGGCGGCCACCTCCGGCGCCGAGAAGGGCGACCGTGTCCCGGTCCGGCGCATCCTGCGCACCCGGGGCGTGCCGGCCGGCATCCTCATCAGCCTCGCCGTGCTGTCCGCGACCGACATCCTCACCGCCTACCTTCCGGTGGTCGGCGAGCACCGGGGCATCGCGCCGTCCGTGATCGGTGTCCTGCTCAGCCTGCGCGCGGCGGCCACCATCGCCTGCCGTCTGGTGCTGACGCCCCTGCTGCGGCTGCTCGGCCGCACCCTGCTGCTCACGGTGACCTGTCTGCTGGCGGCCCTGCTGTGCGCGGGCATCGCCCTGCCGATGCCGGTGTGGGCACTCGGCCTGCTGCTGGTGCTGCTCGGCTTCTGCCTCGGTGTGGGGCAGCCGCTGTCCATGACGACGGTCGTCCAGGCCGCCCCTGACGAGGCCCGTTCCACGGCCCTGGCGCTGCGCCTGAC
>KE354323.1 GCA_000415505.1 Streptomyces afghaniensis 772 | reverse complement strand
CGCGCCGCCGCGCCGGGCTGATCGCCGGGGTCGCGGGGGTGGCGGCGCCGTTCGTGATGCTCGGGGTGCTGTTGCTGCTGTCCTCCGGCGTCGCCGTGCGGTCGCCGGAGGAGCGGAAGGAGACGGGCGAGGCCCGCCGGTCGCGGGTACGGCTGCGCCGGAAGAGCGATATCTGACGCGTCGCAGGGCGCAGTTGCCGCCCTTCGACGGTCTTGTGACAGAGAGTCAGGTGACGAGGTATTTGTATGACAATCATCTGACTTGGAGGCATGTTCATGCCCGTCGTACCTCCCGTGTGCCGTGCCGGCACCCGCACCGCCGTCCTCGCCGCCCTCACCCTCGCAGGGACCACCCTGAGCGGGGTGCCCGCTGTCGCCGCTCCGGGGGACAACGGGGACGTCAAGATCCACGCGACCGACACCCTGGCCAGTGATCGACGCAACGACCCGAAGGTCTGCGACTTCTACCTCGCCGCGTTCGACTTCGAGGGAGGCGAGACGGTCAACTGGACCATCCAGACCCTGCCCGAGGTGCCGGCCAAGAGCGGCTCCGTCACCCTCGACGGGGCCGGCGCGGGCCGCACTCCGGTCATCGACCTGCCCAACGGGCAGTACAAGCTGACCTGGCTCACCGACCGCGCCCACGGCGCGGGCAAGTTCAAGGTGTTCCAGGTCGACTGCCCGGCCTCCAAGGCCACGCCCACCGCCATCACCCCCAACGGTGGTCCGCCGGCGGGTGGCGGCGGCATCGCCCGTGCCGAGGCCTTCACGCCGGTCGCCGGCGCAGCCGCCGTCGGGCTGGCCGCCGTCGCCGGGACGGTCTGGTTCCGGCTCCGTCGCCGCCCCGATGGCGCGGCGTAGGCCGCGTTCCGCGTATCGCGCCGCTCCGGTGGAGCGGCGTGGGGCCGGTGAGGCCATGGGTGCGGGGTCGGTGGGCTGGGGTGGGGGAGGGGCCGGCCCCGACACCGGCTCGGTGGTTCGGCGAGGGGCAGGCAGTCGGTCTGGAAACGGCTCGGCGGTGCGGCGTGGGGCCGGCGGTCGGTCCGAGGGCGGCTCGGTGGTTCGGCGTGGGGCAGGCAGTCGATCCGAGACCGGCTCGGCGGTGGGGCGTGGGGCGGGGTCCCGTTCTGCCGGCGTGTCGACGGTCCGGCGTGGCGATGCGGCAGGTTCCGGCGGGACTCCGGTGGGGCGGCGTGGGGGCGCGGCGGCTCCTGCCGCTGAACCGGGGGCGCGGCGTGGGGCCCGGCCTGGTTCCGGTGCTGGTCTCGCGGCGCGGCGGCGACCGGGCTACGGGGGCGCGGCCGTTCGGCGTGGAGCCGGAACCGGTGTCGTCGGTGTTCCGGCGGGGCGGCGCAGGGCTGGCTACGGATACGTCCCTGCTCCGGTGGCTCGGCGCCGGCGGTACCGCAGGCCCTGGCACCGGACGCGCGCCTACCGCCTGACGCGGACGATCGTGGTGACCGTCGCCCTGCTCGTGTGCGGTGTCTGCTTGGACCGGAGCGGAGAACCGGGCAGGGCGGCCACGGCCCTCTCGCCGGGCTCCGCCGAGGCTGCCGCTGCCCTGCCGGGCGACTCGGGTGTCGCCACCGCTGCCCTGCCGGACGACTTGGATGCCTCCACCGCTGCCGTGCCGGGCGGATCGGACGACGCCCCGGCCGCCCGGCCCCGCCCCTCCCGGGAGCCCGGCCCTCACACCGGCCCGTCCCGGGCACCCGCATCCCGTACGGCCGCGGGCCCCACCCCTGCGTCCCATGTTCCTGGGTCCCCCGCCTCCGGGCGGCGGCCCCCCGGATCCGAAGCTCCGGGATCCCACGCCTCCGGGCGCCCGCCCCTCGGATCCGAGGCCCCCGGGTCCCACGCTTCCGGGCGCCCGCCCTTCGGATCCCCCACCCCCGGGCCCTCCACCGACGCCCGCGGGGCACGGAACCAGCGGCCCACCGCCGACCCCGGCCCGAAGCGCACCTCCACCCCCACCGCACGACCGCCCCGCCCCCCGGCGTCCCTCCACCCCCTGCCCCGCTCCCGGGCCACCCGCCTGCTCATCCCCTACCTCCGTATCGACGCCCCGGTCATGGACCTGGGCCTCGACCGCGAACGCCGCCTCACCGCACCCCCGGAGGACGACCCGAAGCTGGTCGGCTGGTACCGGTACGGCGCCTCGCCGGGCGAGCGGGGCACCGCCGTGGCCGTCGGGCATCTCGACACGGACAGCGGTCCCGCCGTCTTCGCGGGACTGCCCGAGCTCACACGCGGCCGCATCGTCAAGGCCCGCCGCGCCGACGGGCGGATCGCCGTCTACACCGTGGACAAGATCAAGTCGTACGAGAAGGCGCACTTCCCGAGCAAGGAGGTGTACGGCGCCCGGGGCCGCCCCGAACTGCGCCTGATCACCTGTGGCGGCAGCTACGACCGCAGGAAGGGCTACTCGGGGAACGTCGTGGTCTTCGCCCACCTCACCGCCATCCACTGACCCCGGGCGGCCCCCGGCCCATGGCCGAACCGGGCCGTCCGCCTTCTCACCAGCTGGACCGAAAACCCGGATTCCGCCGGGTGTCTTCCCCAGGCCGCGTACATTCCGTTAACTTCCGTGACCCACAGCCCCGTACGACCCGCACGGGGCTTCCGACCGCGGAGCACCAGCGCCCTGAAGACCCCTCGGGGGCACCTCATGACACGCGCCATCTCCCTGCACGACGTGAGCAAGGCCTACACGCGAGGCGCCCGCGTGGTGGACCGGCTGTCGCTGGACATCACGCCGGGCGAGTTCCTCGTGCTGCTCGGCCCGTCCGGCTGCGGCAAGTCGACCGTGCTGCGGATGATCGCCGGGCTGGAGGAGATCGACGAGGGCGAGCTGCTGCTCGACGGCGAGTACGCCAACGACCTGCCGCCCTCCGGCCGGGACATGGCGATGGTCTTCCAGAACTTCGCCCTCTACCCGAACATGACCAGCCGCGCCAACATCGGCTTCCCGTTGCGTATCGAGGCCCCGGGCACGGACCCCGGGCCGCGTGTGGACGCCACCGCCCGGATGCTGGGCATCGAGGACCTCCTCGACCGCCTGCCCGGCCAGCTCTCCGGCGGTGAACGCCAGCGGGTCGCCATGGGCCGGGCCATTGCCCGTCACCCCTCCGCCTTCCTGATGGACGAGCCGCTGTCCAACCTCGACGCCAAGCTCCGCACCCATCTGCGGGCCGAGATCGCCCAGCTCACCCGCGAGCTGGGCGTCACCACGGTCTACGTCACCCACGACCAGTCCGAGGCCATGTCGCTCGGCGACCGGGTCGCCGTGCTGCGCGGCGGCGTGCTCCAGCAGGTCGACAGCCCGCGGGTCGTCTACGCGCTGCCCAGCAACGTCTTCGTCGCCGCCTTCATCGGCACCCCCCGTATCAACCTGCTGCGCGGCCTGGTGCGCGCTCCGCTGGACGGTGCGATGACCATCAGCCTGGGCAAGCAGTTCCTGCGCCTGCCCGAGCCGCTCTCCCTGGACCACCAGCTGCTGCGCGTCCAGCAGGGCCGCGAGGTCATCGTGGGCCTGCGCTCGGAGGCCGTCCGGATAGCCAAGCACTCCGCGGCCCGCCCCGGCGAGGTGCCGATCACCGGCCTGGTCGAGCACGTGGAGTTCCAGGGGCACGAGATCCTCGTCCACTTCAACACCGGCTCCAGCCCCGCCGTCGTCCCCGAACTGGAGGCCCCGCGCCCCCGGCCCGGCCGCCCCGTCCGGCGCCGTCGCCGTGAGGCCTCGGTCCTCACCCGTCTGCGGGAGCGGACCGCGGCCGGCCGGGCGGGC
>KE354322.1 GCA_000415505.1 Streptomyces afghaniensis 772 | reverse complement strand
CTCGGCGTGCGATCCGCTTCAGCTGTCGTACGGCCGTTTCGTGCTCGTCGTGGGTGTAGCGGGCGGCGAAACGGGCGCCGGCGCCGGAGGTGGGCTTGACGACATATTCGTGGTGGTCAGGGAGGTCGGCGGGCTCGCCGGGCGCGATGTACCGGGTGGGGACGACGGGCACGCCGGCAGCCGCCAGATCCCCGAGGTACCGCTTGTCCGTGTTCCACCGCACGACCGCGGGCGGGTTGGCGAGCCGTGTCAGCGTTCCGCACCGCTGCACCCACGCCGAGAACTCCGCCGCCCGCCAGCTGTAGTCCCAGGTCGACCGGATCACGGCGAGGTCGAAGCCGCCCCAGTCGGCGCCGGGGGCGTCCCAGGGCACGGCGACGGCCTCGGCACCGGCGTCCCGCAGCGCCCGTACCAGCAGCGGGAGGTCCTGGTCCCTGCCGGGCTCGGGACCGGAGTCGTAGGTGACGAGTGCGATACGGGGCACAAAGGGCTCCCTCTTCGTGCGATCGGGTGATCGACCGGCAGGCTAACAACCGCCGCCGGAACCGGAACAGCCCGCTTGACCTTCACCTTCGGTGAAGCCCCAGCATCGGTGGCGGAATCGGAGGGAGGTGGCGAGGTGCACCGGGACATGCTGACGATCGGCGCGTTCGCGAAGGCGTGCCGGCTCTCGCCGAAGGCACTGCGCCTGTACGACGAGCTGGACCTGCTGCGGCCCGCCCGGGTGGACCCGGACACCGGATACCGGTACTACGCGGTCGGGCAGCTGGAGCAGGCCCGGCTGGTGGCGTGGCTGCGGCGGCTGGGCATGCCGCTGGCCGAGATCCGCGAGGTCTGCCGACTCCACGACCGCGACTCCACCGCCGCCGCCCGGGAGATCCGCGCCTACTGGGCGCGTGTCGAGGCTCAGACGGCGGTACGGCGGGACCTCGCCGCGTTCCTGGTCGATCACCTGACAGCGGACTCGGATGAGTCCGGAAAGGACACCGCCATGCTGGAACTGCGCTACTCAGCCCACTCGGACACCGGTCGCGTCCGCCCCGCCAACCAGGACACGGCGTACGCGGGCACCCGACTGCTCGCCGTCGCCGACGGCTTCGGACCGGCGGGCGCGCCCGCGAGCAGCGCCGCCGTGGAGGCACTGCGCTTCCTGGACACGGACGAGATCCCGGCCGGCGGGGTCCTCAACCTCCTGGAGGACGCGGTACGGGGCGCGGCCCAGGCCGTCCGGGACGTGGCCGACGGCGCCGACGACATCGGCACGACCCTGACCGCCCTGCTGTGGACGGGCTCACGGCTGGCCCTGGTGCACATCGGCGACTCCCGCGCCTACCTGCTGCGCGACGGGGAGCTGTTCCTCATCACCCACGACCACACGGTCGTCCAGTCGATGATCGACGAGGGGCGTCTGACGCCCGAGGAGGCCGTGTCCCACCCCCAGCGGTCCTTCCTCCTGAAGGCTCTGACGGGCGACGGGGCCACCACGATCCCGGACCTCCGCCTGCACGACACGCTCCCGGGCGATCGTTACCTGCTGTGCTCCGACGGCCTGACCGGTGTGGTCCCCGAGGACCGGATCCTGGAGGTCCTCGCCTCCCCCGCCGCCCCCGCCGAAACGGTCCAGGCCCTGGTCACGGCGGCGAACGAGGCCGGCGGTCCGGACAACGTCAGCTGTGTGGTGGCGGACGTGGTGGAGCGGCAAGAGCGCGCGGCCACCGCCTAGCGTCGCGGGGCAGGCGGGACTTTGCGGACACGCCCTAGGACTCCCCGGACTCCTCCGGCTCCCAGTCCAGCAACCGCACCTTCGCCACGGTGCGGACGTGCCGTCGCATGGCCGTGGCCGCCTGGCGGGGCTGCTGTGCGGCGATCGCGTCGAGGATGGCCCGGTGCTGGGAGAGGGAGCGGGACGGGCGGCCGGGCTGGCGGAGGGACTCGGTGCGGCTCTCGGCGATCTGCTCGGCGATGGAGCGCATGAACTCCGCGAGCAGACCGCTGTGGGCCGCCGCCGTCACCGCCGCGTGGAACAGCCGGTCGCCCTCCACGCCGTGACCGCCCGCCGAGATCTCCTCCGACATGTGCGCGAGCGCCGAGCGCATCGCGGCCAGGTCCTCCTCCGAGCGCCGCTCCGCGGCCAGTTCTGCGAGCTTCGTCTCCAGCGCCTCCCGGGCCTCCAGGACATCGGGCAGGCGCCGGCGGCGTTCCACCATCCGGTCGACCGGTTCGGTGTCGAGGCTGTCCCGCACGAGGTACGTGCCACCCCCGTGCCGGGCCTCCACCAGGCCCTGGACCTCCAGCACCACGATCGCCTGCTTCACCGAGGCCCGGCTCACCCCGAGCCGCTGGGCCAGATCGCGCTCGGGCGGCAGCCGGTCGCCGGCGCGCAGGCCGCCCTCGGCGACGTACTGCCGCAGCCGCTCCAGCACCTGTTCGTAGAGGCGCTGTTTGGTCATGGGGCGCAGGGCGTCGGTCACGGAGTCCCCCTCTCGCCGGGAGCGTAACACCGGCACCTCGCGGTGGCCGAGTGGCTGAACCAATTCTTGCCCACCCCCTTGACGGACGCCCGGGCCGCACCCACGCTGTTCAGCCAACGCACCTCAAGTGGCTCAGCCACTCGGCCACTCTCCTGGTGCTCCCAGCCGCTCCGGGGCCCAAAGACGGGAGCCCGTATGTCCCCCGAACTCATCTCGATCCTCGTCCTCGTCGTGGTGTTCGTCATCGCCACCACCCGTTCCGTCAACATGGGCGCGCTCGCCTTCGCCGCCGCCTTCGGGGTCGGCGGGCTCGTCGCCGACCTCGACGCGGACGGCATCTTCGCCGGCTTCCCCGGCGACCTGTTCGTCGTCCTGGTCGGCGTCACGTACCTCTTCGCGATCGCCCGAGCCAACGGCACCACCGACTGGCTGGTGCACGCCGCCGTCCGGCTCGTGCGGGGGCGGGTGGCGCTCATCCCCTGGGTGATGTTCGCGCTGACCGGCGCGCTCACGGCGATCGGCGCGGTCAGCCCGGCCGCGGTGGCGATCGTCGCCCCGATCGCCCTGAGCTTCGCCGCCCGGTACGGGATCAGCCCGCTGCTGATGGGCGCGATGGTCGTCCACGGCGCCCAGGCCGGCGGCTTCTCCCCCATCAGCATCTACGGCTCGATCGTCAACGGCATCGTGGAACGCGAGAAGCTCCCCGGCAACGAGGTGGTCCTGTTCCTGTCGTCCCTCGCGGCGAACCTGGTCATCGCCGGCGTGGTGTTCGTCGTCTGCGGCGGCTTGAAGCTGTGGGCGCAGGGGGCGGTGGACGAACGGGACGTCGACGCAGGGGGCGACGGCGGCAGCCCCGCCCCCGCTGCGGGCGATCCTGCCCCCGCTGCGGGCGGTCGTGCCGCTGGGGCGGCACCCGTCCCACAGAAAGCGGCACCTCGCCCCGCCGAGCTGCGGACCGACCCGGCCCCAGCAGCCACGCCGAGCACGGAAACGACCAGCCTCACCCCCTCCCGCACAGCCACCCTCGCCTCCCTCCTCGCCCTGGTGGTCGCCGTCCTCGTCTTCGACCTGGACGCCGGCCTCACCGCCATCACCCTCGCCGTCGTCCTCAGCACGCTGTGGCCGGAAGACAGCCGCAAGGCGACAGGCCAGATCGCCTGGCCGACGGTCCTCCTCATCTGCGGTGTCCTCACCTACATAGGCGTCCTCGACGAGATGGGCACGATCACCTGGGCAGGCGAGGGCGTAGGAAACATCGGCATCCCCCTGCTGGCAGCCGTCCTGCTGTGCTACATCGGCGCACTCGTCTCGGCCTTCGCCTCCTCCGTGGGCATCATGGGCGCCCTGATCCCTCTGGCCGTGCCGTTCCTGGAACGGGGCGAGATCGGCGCGATCGGCATGGTGGCCGCCCTCGCCGTGTCGGCGACCGTCGTGGACGTGAGCCCGTTCTCCACGAACGGCGCACTCGTCCTGGCCGCCGCGCCGGACGTGGACCGTGAGCGTTTCTTCCGGCAGTTGATGGTGTACGGAGGGATCGTGGTGGCGGTCGTACCGGCGGCGGCGTGGCTGGTGATGGTCGTGCCCGGGTGGGGATAGACAGCCCCCACCGCCCACGGACAACCGCAGGCAACAGCTAAGGAGATGTGTCGCGTGACCCCCCTCTTCCCGGCCCTGACCGACGCCCCGGCCGACGGCTCGGCCGACCGGCCCGCCCTCCGGTTCGGCGAGCGCTCCCTGACCTACGCGCAGCTCGCCGCCGCGGCCGGAGCACTCACGGGCCGCATCGGCGAGGCCACGCGGGTCGCCGTGTGGGCGACGCCCACCATGGAAACCGCCGTCGCCGTCGTCGCCGCGCTGCTGGCCGGTGTCCCCGCCGTGCCGCTCAACCCGAAGTCGGGCGAGAAGGAACTCGGGCACATCCTGTCCGACAGCGCACCCGAGCTGGTGCTCACGGCACCGGACGACCAACTCCCCGCCCCCGTGCGGGACCTGCCCCGCCTCGACGTCGACGTGCGCGGCACCGGGCCGGTCCCCGTGGACCACGCCGACGAGTCCGCCCCGGCCCTGATCGTCTACACCTCCGGCACCACCGGCCCGCCCAAGGGTGCCGTCATCCCGCGCCGGGCGATCGCCTCGACCCTGGACGCACTGGCCGACGCGTGGCAGTGGACCGGCGACGACGTACTCGTCCACGGACTGCCGCTGTTCCATGTGCACGGCCTGGTCCTGGGCACCCTCGGCCCGCTGCGGCGCGGCGGTTCGGTGCGGCACCTGGGCCGCTTCAGCACGCAGGGCGTCGCCCGGGAGCTGAACGCCGGGGCGACCATGCTGTTCGGCGTGCCGACGATGTACCACCGGATCGCGGAGGCGGTGACCGGCGACCCGGAGCTGGTGAAGGCGCTGACCGGGGCGCGGCTGCTGGTGTCCGGTTCCGCCGCGCTGCCCGTGCACGACCACGGGCGGATCGCGACGGCGACCGGGCGGCGGGTGATCGAGCGGTACGGCATGACGGAGACGCTGATGAACACCAGCGTCCGTGCCGACGGCGAGGCCCGCCCGGGCACGGTCGGTGTGCCGCTGCCGGGCGTGGAGCTGCGGCTGGTCGAGGAGGACGGCTCGGAGGTCACCGCGTACGACGGTGAGACCGTCGGCGAGATCCAGGTGCGCGGCCCGAACCTGTTCACCGAGTATCTGAACCGGCCCGACGCCACCGCCGCCGCCTTCACCGCCGACGGCTGGTTCCGCACCGGCGACATGGCGGTGCGCGACCCCGACGGCTATGTCCGCATCGTCGGCCGCAAGGCCACCGACCTGATCAAGAGCGGCGGTTACAAGATCGGGGCGGGGGAGATCGAGAACGCGCTCCTGGAACACCCGGGGGTGCGGGAGGCCGCCGTCACCGGGGAGCCGGACGCCGACCTGGGCGAGCGGATCGTGGCGTGGATCGTCCCCGCGGAGCCGGAGTCCCCGCCGTCGCTCGACGAGTTGGCGGATCACGTGGCCAAGCGGCTCGCCCCGCACAAGCGCCCCCGGGTCGTCCACCACCTCGGTGCCCTGCCCCGCAACGACATGGGGAAGATCATGAAGCGGGCGCTGTCCCATGACTGAGCGCCTCCCCGCGACTGAGCGTCTCTCCGCCCGGGCGGTCGCCGACGCCATCGCCGACGACGCCACCTTCGCCGAACTGCCCGCCGTCATACGGGACTCCAAACCCGACGGCCCGCTCGGCTGGCCCGGCTACGACGCCCTGCGCACCCGTGCCGCCGAGCGCACCGGCGAGCAGGAGTCCGTGGTCTGCGGCACCGCCCGCGTGGGCGGCACCCGGGCCGTGCTGATCGCCTTCGAGTTCGGCTTCCTCGGCGGCTCGCTCGGCGAACGCACCGGCGACCGGCTGGAGGCGGCGTACACCTACGCCCGGGAGCACCGCCTCCCGGTCGTGCCACTGGTCGCCACCGGCGGCAGCCGGATGCAGGAGGGCATGCTCGCCCTGACCCAGCTCCAGCGCGTGGCCCGGCAGTCGGCGCTCACCAGACAGGCGGGTCTCGCGCAGGTCGCGGTGGTGCGCGATCCGACGACCGGGGGCGGCTGGGCCACCCTGGGGGCGGGCGCCGACGTGGTCCTCGCGCTGCCCGGGGCCCAGGTCGGCTTCGCCGGCTCCCGGGTTCGGCCGGCGGACGCGGACCCGGCGGCGTACACGGCCGAGGCGCAGTTCGCGGCCGGCGCGGTGGACGCGGTCGTACGGCCGGAGGAGCTGCGCGAGACTCTGGGCCGGTGGCTGCGGCTGCTGACGTGCCCGTCCGGCACACCGGCCCCGCCGCCCGAACCGCTCGGCGACGACGCGGGCCTGCCCGCCACCGGCTGGGACGCCGTCCGGCGCGCCCGCTCACCCCGACGCCCGCGCGCCGCCGCCTACTTGGACGCCTACTTCTCCGACCGGGCCGCGATCAGCGGCGACCGCTGCGGCGGCACGGACCCGGACGGCATGCTGTGCGGCTTCGGCACGCACGAGGGCCGGACGGTCGCCTACGCCGCGCAGACCGGGACCGCGACCCGCCCCGCCGGCTACCGCACCGCCGCCCGTCTGATCCGCCTCGCGGACCGGCTGGGCATCCCGGTGCTGACCCTCGTGGACACCCCGGGCGCCGCCAACGACGCGGCGGCGGAGCGGCAGGGCGCGGGCGCCGCGATCGCGGACCTGTTCGGCGCGGTGGCCGGCGCCCGCACGCCGGTGACGACGCTGGTGATCGGCGAGGGCGGCTCCGGCGGCGCGCTGGCGCTGGCCGCGCCCGGCAACACCTGGGCACCCCGGACAGTTACTTCTCGGTGATCGCGCCGGAGCTCGCGGCGGCCATCCTCAAGCGGCCGCCGCGCGAGGTGGAGGCGACGGCGGACCAGCTCCGCATCCGGCCGCAGGATCTGGTGGAGCTGGGGGTGATCCGGGGGACCGTGGGTCCGTGAGAGTTCGGTGGATGCCTCCCGCAACATCAAGTACCTTCCGTAACAATGGAAATGCTCAGTGCAGTGGGACGACGGGGGTGCCGTGGACGGGTTGGTCGAATTCAGGACCGGTGACGGTGCCGTGGTCGCGGTCGAGGCGGTGGAGGAGGAGCGGTCCGGCTCCCGCCTGGTCTCCCGCGGCGACGGCACGGTCCAGGCGACCCGCACCTTCGAGGGCGCCCTGGACGGGGTGCGTTCGGCGGCGGAGTCCGCACTGCGGGTGTTCCGCGACGGGTCCCTGAAGCCCGACGGCGTGGAGATCGAGTTCGGGGTCAAACTGTCCGCGGAGACGGGCGCGTTCATCGCCAAGGGCACCGCCGAGGGCCACCTGGTGGTCAGACTGACCTGGTCCCCGGCCGGTCCGGAGACCAGCCCCGCCTCATGAACAGCGCCGAGTGGCACGCCCGGGTCGAGTTACGGGGCCGGGTGGCCGGAGCGGGCTTCCTGGTCGCGCCCGGCACGGTGCTGACGTGCGCCCACGTCGTGGGGGACGGCGAGAGCCTGACCGTGACGTTCACGGAGCGGCCCGGCTCCCCGCCCGTGCCCGCCCGGGTGGTCGCCCACGGCGGCTGGTCCGGCTCCAGCACCGACCTCGGCGACCTCGCCGTGCTGGAACTCGACCGGGAGGTGCCCGTCGCCCCGGCCGCGCTGGCCCCGGTCGACGCCGCGCACGGCACAACGCCGCGCAAGCTCGTCGTCTACGGCTTTCCGGCCGGCTTCGACGAGGGCACCCTCGCCGAATACCGCGTCACCGCACCCCAGTTGATCAAACGGGAGTGGCTCCAGCTGGAGGCCTGGCACCCGGGCGGCCAGCCCCTGGCCCCCGGCTTCAGCGGGGCCGCCGTCACCCTGGCCGACACCGGCGAGGTCGTCGGCATGGTCACGGCGGCGGCCGGCAGCGGGGAGGTGCGCACCGGCCGGATGATGCCCACCCAGGTCATGGCCCGCTACTGGCCCGCACTCCAGAGCCTGGTCCCCACCTCGGACCACACCACCGCCGACCGGGCCCGGCTGCGCGCCCTGGTCGAGAAGGCGGCCCGCGCGGGCGTGGAGTGCGACCCGGTCCGGCTCTACACCGCGGCGGCCGACCCGTTCGATCCGCCGCCGCCCGCGGAGGGATTCGACTCGCTGTGGTCGGCGGCCCTGTTCGTGCTGTGCGAACTCGACGGCCCGGGCGCCGCGCGCACGGTGTCCCGGTTCGCCGACCGGCTCCAGGACCTGCTGCACACCCCGGCCGCGGAGCCGTCGGCGCCCGACTGGTCGCCCATCCTGGTCGAACTCGGGCACAGCGGCGCGGGCGACGACCTGGTCCGCGTCGAGGTGTCCGCGTACAGCGAGGGGCGGCGGCACCCGGTGGACTCGGGCACGGTCGAGCAGCACCGGCTGCGCGCGTACGTGCAGGACCGTATCGAGGCGGCCTTCCGGTATCTGACGCCCGGCGCCGACGAGTTGGTCGCCTTCGCGCTGCCCCGGGACTGGCTGGACTGGCCCGTCGACCGCTGGGAGAGCGCCCCCGACGACGCCACCCCGCTCGGCTGCGTCTACCCGCTGGTCGTCACCGACCACGCCCGGCGCAAGGCCAGCACCCGGCACGTGCTGACCCGGACCTGGAAGCGCCTCGACGCCTTGCCGGGCGCGCGGATGCACCGCGTGGAGTGCGGCGGTCCGGAGGAACCCGGGCGGCTGCGGATGCGGCTGCGGCAGCCCGACGCCTGCCTCGCCGGGTTCGGCACCGCCCCGGCCGCCTCCCGCACCCGGCCGCACTTCGACACCTCGCTCACGGCGCCGGCCCCGGTGATCGTGTGGTCGCGCGACGGCTGCGGCTCGGGGCAGGAGGACTGCTCCGGAGCGGACGGCTGCACCGGCAAGGCCTTCCTCGACGAGCTCGACACCTGCCTCAAGGCCGTACCGCCCGCCGAGCTCCCGCGCCGGATCCTGGCCCTGCGCGAAGAGGCCGATGCCGAGGAGGACCACTGGGCCCACGGCATCCAGCTGCTGTGGGACGACCCGCGCGTCTTCACCGACCCGCATGCCGTAGCCGCCGCCCACGCCCGGACCCCCGTGGCCTGACCCACCGCGGGCCCGGCCCGGCGCACCTGAGAACCACCAGCTCGAAACGGAGAGCGGAGAACATCCCCCATGCCGCACTGGTCCGTCTACACCGGCGAGAACGAGCCGCACGACGGCATCGACCACCTCCCCGCCCCACCGCCCTGGCGTGCCTTCGACGGCGGGCCCGCCCTGCCGCCGCCCCTCGACAGCGATGACGCGACGGCCGTCTCCCCCGACCGCGTGCACCGGGCGAAGTCGTACGTGGCCACCCCGGAGAGCGTCCGGCTCGTCAACGCCGCGCTGTGCCTGCGCCGCCCCCTGCTCGTCACGGGCCCGCCCGGCACCGGCAAGTCCTCACTCGCGTACGCGGTGGCGCGCGAGCTGCGCCTCGGACCGGTCCTGCGCTGGAACATCACCAGCCGCAGCACCCTCGCCGACGGCCTCTACCAGTACGACCCGCTGTCCCGGCTGTACGCGGCCCGGGAGCGGCAGGGCGGGCCCGGCCGTGCCGCCGGCGACGTCGAGGACCACCTGCGCCTCGGCCCGCTCGGCACCGCCCTGCTCCCCTACGACCGGCCCCGCGCCCTGCTCGTCGACGAGATCGACAAGAGCGACCTCGACCTGCCGAACGACCTGCTGAACGTGCTGGAGGAGGGCCAGTACGAGATCCCGGAACTGGTCCGGGCCGCCCGCCACTCGGGCGACGGCGCGGCCGAGGTCCTCGCGGACGGCACGGACACCCCGGTCACCGTCCACCGCGGGCGGGTCCGCTGCCGGGCCTTCCCGTTCGTCGTGCTGACCAGCAACGGCGAACGCGAGTTCCCGCCCGCCTTCCTGCGCCGCTGCGTCCGGCTGAAGCTGCGCCGCCCCGACCGGGACCAGCTCACCGACATCGTCCGCGCCCACCTCGACACCCCGGACGGTCACGCGGACCGTCTGATCACCCGCTTCCTGGAGCGGGCGGGCGGCGGCGAACTCGCCACCGACCAGCTGCTGAACGCCCTCTACCTCACCGGAGTCGCGGGCCTCGACGCCGAGTCCCGCGACGACCTCGCCGAGCAGCTGATGCCGTACCTCAGCGCGACGGCCGACGGCGATGGTCTCTGACCACGGCCCCGGACCGTCACCGGTCGCCCGGCTGACCGCGGCCCTGTCCGCGGCCGGCGCGTCGCCGACGCCCCGAGAGCTGGCCGAACTGCTGTGGATGGCCGCCCTGCTGGACCCGGACCGGCAGGAGGAGCCGCTGCCGGAACCCGGCGACGACAACGCCCCCTCGTCCGCCACGCCCGCACCCGAGGCAAACACCCCCCAGACGGCGGAAACCCAAGAGAAGGCGGACACCCCCGCCCCCGCACCCCCGCAACCGGAGCCGGAGCCGGTCCGCCCACCCCCGACCGCGTCCCGCTGACCCTGCCCGCCCCGCGCTCCCCGCACGACTCCCCACCCGGCGGCGGATCCCCCTCCTCGCCCCCGCGCCCCCGATGCTGCCCCACCCCCTCGCGCTCCAGCGCGCCCTGCGCCCGCTCAGGCGCAAGGTGCCCTCCCCGTACGCCCGGGTGCTGGACGAGCGGGCGACGGCCGACCGCATCGCCCGGCTCGGCGCCCACCCCGACGTGTGGCTCCCGGTCCTGCGCCCGGCCCCCGACCGCTGGCTGCGCCTGAACCTCGTGCACGACACCGGCCCCACCATGCCGGTCTGGCGCCCCCTGGTGAGCGAACTGCACACCGCCCTCGCCCAGTCGGGCCTCTTCCGAACGGTCACCCTGCACCCGGCGACCCCGGACGGCCGGGCCCGCCACGTCCCCGTCCTCGACGACGGCCGCACCGTCACGCTCGTCGTCAGCGACTGCATGGGCCCGCAGTGGCGTCCGGGCGAGGCGGGCGAGCGGTGGTACCGCACGCTGCGCCACTGGGCCCGCCACCTGCCACTCGCCGTGGTGCAGCCCCTCCCGGAACACCTCTGGCCCATCACCGCGCTCCCCGCCGAGCCGGGCCTGCTCACCTCCCCCTCCACGGCGGCACCTTCGGCGACCCTCGCCTTCACCCCCTACGAAGCCGCACCACCCCCCGACCAGGCCCTCCCGCTACCGGTCCTGGAACCGGGCGCCCCCTGGCTCGCGCACTGGGCGGCCCTGGTCGCAGGCCCGGGCGGGGCCCGCACGCCGGGCGCCGCGGCCTGGCTGCCGCCCTCCCCCGCCCCGCCCGCCGAACCGACCCCCGACATCGCCTCGTCCTCCCCGGAGGAGCTGGTCCTGCGCTTTCGCGCGACCGCGTCCCCGGAGGCCTTCCGCCTCGCCGGGCACCTCGCCCTGGCGGTCCCCTCGGTGCCGGTGATGCGCCTGGTCCAGCGCACCGTGGACCGCGACCCGCGCCCCCAGCACCTGGCCGAGGTGATCCTCAGCGGCATGCTCGCCTCCGTCCCCGGCCCACCCGGCTCCTACGAGTTCCGGCCCGGCGTGCGGGAGTTGCTGCTGCGCTCCCTCCCGCGCACGGCCCGGGGCCGCACCCGCGAGTTCCTCGCACAGGTCGGAGGCCTGATCGACGAACGGGCCGGACTCGCGGCCGGCGAGTTCCGGGCCGAGACGACCGGCGAACGCGACGGCTCGGGCACGGCGTTCGCGACGGTGAGCGAGGAGACCGTACGCCGGCTGGGCCACCGCGCCCGCCCCACGATCCTCTTCGAGGCCGACGACCTCACCCACCACCCCGAGGCCCGTATCACCCTCGAATACGCGGTGCACGAGATGCTCTCCCGCGGCGCCCTCACCGCTTCCCAGTTCGACGTCCGGGTCCGCGGCAACGGCTACGCCGTCCACACCGAACCCGGCACCTATGTGCTCCCGGTGCTGGTCGCGGTCCTGCGCGGGCTGCCCGAGGTGCTCACCGGGCTGGTGGACCCGCCGCGTCTGACCGTGACGTTCTGGGACCGGCCCACCCCGCCGCCGGAGGAGGAACCGCACGCGTCCGCCGACATCCAGGTGGTCGTCTCCCCGGGCGTGTACGAGCAGTTCGCCGGCAGCTCGGCGGCACAGGGACCGCAGCGCTTCCAGCCCCTCTACCGGGGCGGCGCCACGGACACCCCGCCCGTCGCCTGGTACTGCCCGCTGTCCCCTGCCACGGCCGCCCCCGGCCCCGAGGCCCGCGACCTGGTGCGGGGCCCGTTCATCACGCGCGACCTGCGCCGGCTCGGGATACCGGCCCCGGGCCGCACGGCCGTCGTCCACACCCGGCCCGACGGCCCGCTCACCCTCCTCAACCCCGCCCAGCCGCACGGCGACGGGCCGCCGCGGCTCGTGACGTACTACGAGGTGGACCTCACCACCCACCACTCCCACCACCAGGTCTCCCTGCCGAGCTCCGGCAAGGGCGCCTTCACCGCCGCGGTCGAACTGTCCTGGCAGGTGGACGACCCGGTCGCCTTCGTGCGCGCCGAGGTCACCCGGGTGTCCGAGCCGCTGCTCGGCCATCTGCTGGAGGAGGCGGCCCGTATCACCCGCCGCCATCCACTGCGCCGGGCGGGCGCGGCCCAGCGTGCGGTCAACGCCGGGCTGCGCGGGTGGCCGGTGCCGGGCCTGTCGGTGGCGGCCTCGGTGCGGCTCGCCCCGGAGGGAGCGGCGCTGCCCGGGCCGCAGGGCCCGCCCCGTGGCCGGACCGTCCGCTGCCCGGCCTCCTCGGCGACGCCGAGACCGTGCTGTTCGGCTTCGACGGGCCCGTTGCCCGGCTGTTCTCGGCGAGCACCGCGCGCGAGGCCGTACGCGACCTGCTCGCCCTCGTCGCCGAGCACCGCGGCCCTCGGGACACCGGGGGCGGAGCGGGGCAGGAGGCGTTCGCGCATCCACTGGACGTACTGCGGGCCTTCGCGCAGGACCGGCTCGGCCCGCTGCTGCGGGAACGCCTCGACGACCTCGAACTCCGGGCCGTGCCGCACGCGCCGGCGACACACAACTTCGCGCCCCTGCTCCGCACCCTGCACGCCTCCGGCCGCCGCGTCTGCGTGGTCACGGACGCCTGCGCCGAGGCCGCACACCGCTACCTGAGGCCCTACGGCACGCTCCCCCTGGCCGGCGTTCACGGCCGCGCCGAGGATCTCGGTCTCCTCACACCGCACCCGGACTGCCTGCTGCGCGCCCTGGACTCCGGCGCCGGGACCGCCACCACGGGCCTGGTCATCGGGTGCACGGTCGCCGAGCTCGCCGCCGCCCAGCGGGCCGGCCTGCGCTTCGTCGGCCTCGCCCGCAACGCCACCACCGACCGGCAGCTCCGCGAGGCCGGCTGCGAAACCACCGTCACCTCCCTGACATCGCTCCTGGAGGCCGCACGCTCGCTCTAGGTCCGGCGGGGCCGAACCCCCCGTTCGGCGGCACCCCGCCCGGCCCCCTCAGAAAGGCGCCCCGGGCCCTTCCCGCGCAGGATGCGAGGGAGGCCCGCCGCCCGGCGGCCCCACGTCTGCGAGGCCCGCCACCTGGCGGCTTCCCACGGTCTGTGCTCTCGGGAGGACCTGCCATGACCGCCAGTCTGGAGCAGTTGCGCCGCTGCCACTTCGCCGTCGACCTGGGGGCGGCCCGCACCCGTGTCTACGTCAAAGGCGCCGGGCTCGTCGTCGACCAGCCGTCCGCCGCCGCCGTGAACACCCGCACCGGCGCGCTGATCGCGGTCGGCGAACTCGCGGAGAAGATGACGGGCCGCACACCGGACTACATCCGGGTGGCACGGCCGGTCTCCGGCGGCACCGTCGTCGACATCGAGATGGCGCAGCGCATGCTGCGGCACCTGCTCGGCGACAAGATGCGCCGCAGCCTGCGCCGCAAGCCGATCCTGCGCGCCGCGGCCTGCACCCCGCACGACGCCGACCCGCTCGCCCAGCGCGCCGCCATCGAGACGCTGGTCGGCCTCGGGGCCCGCCGCGTGGAGCTGGTCGACACGCTGATCGCCGCCGCCGTCGGCTGCGGACTGCCCGTGGAGCAGCCCGAGGCCACGATGATCATGGTGTGCGGGGCGGCGGCGACGCAGGTGGCCGTGCTGTCCCTCGGCTCGATCGTCACCGCCGAGCGCATCCCGGTGGGCGGCGAGGCCGTCGACCAGGCGATCGTGCAGCACCTGCGGCACGAACACGAGCTGATGCTGCCCAGCCAGTCGGTACGGCCGTTGCAGCTCGCCCTGTCCGGCAACGGTCTCACCCCGCAGGGCCCGGCCTCGACGGAGATCCACGGGCGGGACGTCGCGACCGGCCTGGCCCGATCCGTCCAGGTGGACACCGCCGCCGTACGGGATGCCATCCAGACGCCGCTCACCGCCATCCTGGACGGCATCGGCAAGGTGCTGCGCTCCTGCCCGCCCGACCTGGTCGCCGACCTCGCCGACCGGGGGATCATGATGGTCGGCGGCAGTGCGCTGCTGCCGGGCCTGGACCAGATGCTGCGTCAGGCGACCGGTATGCCCGTGCACATCGCCGAGCGCCCGGACGTGTGCGCCGTGCAGGGCCTCGGCGCGATGATGGAGGGCAGGATCGCACCGCTGGCGCTGGATCCGCTGGGGTCCTGAGCCACCGCCCCGAGACCCTCAGCGGCCCTCAGCGGGTGAACCAGCAGCGCACGGTCGTCCCGCTGTCCCCCCTGTGCACCCGCACCAGGTCGGCGATGAGATTCACCAGCAGCAGCCCGCGCCCGCCGCGCTGGTCGCGGGGCACGGGCCGGCGCCCGGCCAGCGGGTCCGTGAGCCGCCCTTCGTCGCGCACCTCGCAGACCACGTACCCGCCCTCGGTCCACACCCGCAGCACCCCGGAACCGCCGCCGTGCACCACGCTGTTGGTGGTGAGCTCGGCCATGGCGAGGGCCAGGTCGTCCAGCTTGACGCCGGTGAGCCCGAGCCGCGCGCCCTCCCCGACGGCCACGTGCCGGGCCTGGGAGAGCGAGCCGGAGTCGAAGGCGAACGTCAGCGCGTCCGGCACGGGCGGCAGCGCCTCGTTGTAGCGGTCGACGACGTCCCCGGGCGCGTACGCGTCGCTGCCCTGCTCCAGCCGGGAGCCGGAGGGGATGACGGTCGGATGGGTGGCGTAGGCGTCGGCGAGGACGTGCTCGGGGAGCTGCTCGACGTCGTACGGACACAGGATGGTCGCCGTACGGCCCCGGAAGGCCGCGTTGATGAGCGCCTCGTGCTGGACGCAGGCGGGGTACTCGGTGTCGGAGCGCCCGGCCCAGATGGGCTCGCCGATGATCCGCACCCGGCGTCCGGGCGGCTGGGCGTCGGCGAACGCGCGTAGCACGCCGGGGATGATCCGCCCGGGGTTGCGGCCCGCCTCGCGCATGTCGAGGAGCCGCACCGACTCGGCGGCCTCGCCCAGCGCGTCCCGGATCAGCGCGAGGTTCTTGCCCGGCACCGCGACGGCCACGGGTTCGCCGGCCGCCAGGCCCTCCCGCACGAAGGGCACGGTGACGTCGAGGTACTCCGCCTCGTCGCGGTAGAAGAGCGCGGGATGGACGAAGGGGTCGAGAGCGCCGAAGGGTTCGGCCACGGGAGCGGTCATGACACCGACACCTCGATCCCGGCGTGGTCGGGCCACAGCAGGTCCAGCGTCCGCCGCAGGGCGGGCGGTGGCCGTCGCACCACGAACCGCCGGCCGTCCCCGAGCTGCCCGGCGGCCGTCGCCAGCGCACCCGCGCCCGCGACGTCGACGAACGTCACGTCGGACAACTCCAGGTAGTACACGTCCTCATCCTCGCGAACGGCCTGCTCCAGTACGCCTTCCCAGATCGCACGTGTCGTCAGGACGACCTCACCCGCCGCCCGGACACCGTTGCGCCCGGACAACGGGAACACCGCCAGGCCCGGCACGGGGTCACTGGACCCGGCGGCCGGCACCCGATACTGAGTGTTCAAGCCCCTCTCCCCACGCTTGTGGACCACAGCGCTCGTACCCGCCCGGGGGAAGCTCATTCCCCGCTGTGGTGTGTAGTACGCCGTACGGCGGGCAGGCGCACCTCACACCGACGTCCACGGGGGCGAGTGACGTCGTGCGGTTCCGCGAGGAGGAACACGACCGAAGAGGCGGTGACATGACGTCTGCGGCATCAGCACATCGCACAGGAGGGTTGAACACACTGGTGATCAGTGGCCGCGTGGACGCGGAACGGGCTGAGCTCACCCCGTGCGGTGAGCTGGTTCACGGCTGCGCGGAAACACTGGCCAGGACCCTGGCCGAACTGCCGCCCACGATCACGCGGGTGGACCTGGACATGGGGGGCGTGCACTTCATGGACACGGCGGGTCTGCAGTTCCTCGACGTGCTGGGCGACTTCGCCCGGCAGCGATTCGTGACGGTCACGACCACGAACTGGAACGGCCAGCCGCGCCGGATCCTGGAACTGGCGGGCCTGGACACGGCCGACCCCCTGCGCGACACGCCCCACCCCGACCCGGAGCCCGGCCGGCCGGCCGCCCCGGCCCCGTCCGCGGTCGCCCTGGAACGCGCGGAGCGCCTGCACGTCCTCCAGGAGGAGGTCGAGCAGCTCCGCCAGGCCATCGCCTCCCGCCCGGTCATCGACCAGGCCCGGGGCATCCTCATGGCCACCCACGGCTGCACGTCCGACGAGGCCTGGCACATCCTCCGCGAGACCTCCCAGCTCTCCAACACCAAGCTCCGTGACGTGGCCGCCGCCGTGACGGCCAGCACGAAGCCCGACGGTCCCCGCCCGTCCCCCGCCTCCGTGAGGCCTTGCAGCGAGCCATCGCCCGCCGCGGCCGGACCTGACCCCCGGCACGAGGAGCCCGCCCCCCGGCCGCCGCCCCGGTACGCCGCCGGCCGGGCAGCCCGCTGCTGCCACGGTGCTTCGCAGCCCGTCGGGGTACTCGGCCGGTCACGGCCGGAGCACGGCACACGGCCGCTCCGGTCCACCGGCACGGGAAGGAGGCATCCCGATGAGCGACCACACCCCGTCCCAGGCAGAGGGCGACCGCGACGACACCGGCAGCGAGGACGACGGCACCGGCTCCTGACGGCACCCGACCCGATCGGCGAGGAGGACTTCGCGCGGCACCTGCCCCACCCGGACATGCCGGACGTCGACCTGCTCCGGCGCACCGGCAACGAGCGGCGCACCTCCAACTTCCTGCCCTGGCACACCGCCTACGCCGAGCTGCACTTCACGCCGGACCTCTGGCCCGACACCGACCGCCGCCACCTGTGGCAGGCGATCACCACGTACACCCACCGCCGACGCCGCCTCGGCACCGCCCAGTGTCGACGCCCGGACCCGAACACCGACGAGGCCCCCTGCCCCGAAGTGGCGGCATCGCCAGGTCAGTTGCAGCAGGCGCCCGCCGGGGCGCAGCCGCAGGCGTCCTCGGCTCCGGCCGGATCGCCGCCGGCCTTCAGCGTGCTCAGCCCGGCCGGCGCGCAGCAGCCGTCTCCGCGCCACGCCTCCCGGCCTTCCTTCACGGCGATCCCCGCTATCACCAGAGCGGCTGTGGGATCCGCCCAGGACCAGCCGAACGCCGCATTGGCGAGCAGTCCCACCAGCAGGACCGCCGAGAGATAGGTGCACAGCAGCGTCTGCTTGGAGTCCGCCACGGCCGACGCCGACCCGAGCTCCCGGCCGGCCAGTCGCTGCGCGGCGGAGAGGAACGGCATGACCGCCAGGGACACAGCGGCCAGCACGATGCCGGTCACCGACGACTCGGCTTCCCCGCTGCCCGCCAGGGACCGGACCGCGTCCACCGCCACGAAGGCGGCGAGCGCGAAGAACGACACGGCTATGATCCGCAGCGCCTTCCTCTCCCGCGCCTCGCGCACGGCGTGCTCGCGGGCCGAGAACTGCCAGGCCACCGCGGCCGCCGACGAGACCTCGATCACCGAGTCCAGACCGAAGCCGATCAGCGCGGAGGACGACGCGACCGACCCCGCCGTGATGGCGACGACGGCTTCGATCACGTTGTAGGTGATCGTCGCCGCCACCAGGAGCCGTATGCGGCGCGCCAGGACCTCCCGGCGTGCGGGAGCCGGGCCGAGGGAAATCTCCGCGGCCATCAGCAGCAGCCCGTCTCCTCGGCGTCCGGGCACCTGCTGTCCTGGGCGACAGCCACCACGGCTGTGCGCAGGTCGTCCAGCGCGTGACCCAGACGGGGGTCGGCAAGCTCGTAGCGCGTACGACGGCCCTCGGGAACGGCGACGACCAGTCCGCAGTCACGCAGACAGGCCAGGTGGTTGGACAGACGCGTGCGGGAGATACCGATGGCTTCGGCCAGATCGGACGGGTAGGCCGGAGCCGCACGCAGGACGAGCAGCAGACGGCAGCGGATCGGATCGGCGAGCGCGCGACCGAACCGCGCCAGCACCTCGATGTCGGACGCGAGATTCAGCACAGCCACGACGATACACAGATGGCTGAATTCAGGAAAGCTTGAACCGAGCCTCGCGGCCGCCGCCCCTACGTTTCCGCAGCTGGAAACGGTTCTCCTCGCGTAGCGAGTGGTGGGGCGGGTGGGACTCGAACCCACGGCCGACGGATTATGAGTCCGCTGCTCTAACCGGCTGAGCTACCGCCCCATAGCGGCGTGTCGCGTACATGTGTGCGCGCCGTCTGCCGCAGCATAGCCGCTCATACGATCTCCTGCTTCGGATGGTCGGCTTCGCACGGCCTTCGCGACCATGAGGACTGCGCCCGGCGCCGCACGGTTCCCGGAAGATCGGAACGGACATGAAAAAGGACCCCTGCGGGGGTCCTCGTTCAACATGCTCCCCCGACTGGACTCGAACCAGTAACCTGCCGGTTAACAGCCGGCTGCTCTGCCAATTGAGCTACGGAGGACCGAGCTCCCCGGACTGGACTCGAACCAGTAACCTGCCGGTTAACAGCCGGCTGCTCTGCCAATTGAGCTACCGAGGAAGGTCTCGTTTGCATCGAACGTACCTACCTGGGTATTCGCCAGAGGGCGCGCGCTCGCTGCGACACATACATTAGCGCAAGCAGGGGGGTGCTCCGCCAATCGGTACTCCCCGGCGCCGTCACCGCACCGGAGACCTACGCAAGGGAAGGGTGGTCGCCATGCGTTACCGGCTCACTTTCGTCGCCGGAGTCGTGCTGGGTTACGTGCTGGGCACGAGGGCCGGACGCGAGCGCTACGAACAGCTGAAGAAGTCGGCCCGCCAGTTCGCGCAGAACCCCGCCGTCCGCAACACCGCGGAGTCGGCGGCCCACCAGGGCCGTGAGTTCGCGGGCAAGGCGTACCACGTGGTGAGCGACAAGGTCGGCGACCGCGTCCCCGACTCGGTGGCCGAGCGGGTCCGCCACCTCAAGGAGCGAGCCACCCACAACGGCGGCGAGGACGACTGGGGCACAAGCAACACGTAACAGTTCCTTCTCGACGCCGTGCGAGGTCATGTCCCTCAGGGGCGCGGGGAACGGCGCGACCAGCCACAACGCACCCGCACCCGAAACCCGGCGCAACATCCCCACGGCGCCCACGGCCCAAGCCAGCGCAGCGGTACGGCAGAATTTTGGCCATGGGGATAGTCGCCGGGTTGGACAGTTCACCCGATTTCACTCGTATCGTCGTCTGTGACACGGACTCCGGAGCCGTGCTCAGGCAGGGATATGCACCGCATCCGGTGGAGAGCCCCGACAGCGGCGGCCGGCCGTCCGACGTCGACCCGCAGGCCTGGCTGCTGTCCCTGGGCGAGGCCGCGGGCGGCGGTCTGCTGGAGGGCGTGCAGGCCATCGGCGTATCGGCGCAGCAGAACGCCGTCGTGCCGCTGGACGCGCAGGGCAACACCGTGCGGCCGGCGATGGTCGGCGGTGACAAGCGGACGCAGGTCGCGGCGGCCGACCTGATCGACGCGCTCGGGGGGCGCGAGGCGTGGGCGCAGGCGGTGGGATGTGTGCCCCAGGCCGCGCAGCCGGTGACGAAGCTGCGCTGGCTGGCCCGGACCGAGCCCGAGAACGCGCAGCGCACCGCGATCCTCCTACAGGCGCACGACTGGCTGGTCTGGCAGCTGCTGGGCCGGCCGGTCCGGAGAACCACCGACCGGGGCGGGGCGTCCGGCACCGGGTACTGGTCCGCGGCGACCGGCGCCTACCGGCCCGACCTGGTCGAGCTGGCGCTCGGGCACCAGGTAATGCTGCCGGAGGTGATCGGCCCGGCGGACGCGGCCGGTACGACGCCGGAGGGGCTGCTGATCTCCGTGGGGACCGGCGAGACCATGGCGGCGGCCTTCGGGCTCGGCATCGGGCTCGGGGACGCGGTCGTGTCGCTGGGCGCGTCCGGGTCCGTGATGGCCGTGCATCCCGAGGCGCTGGTCGACGGCTCCGGGATGATCACCGCGCTGGCCGACGCGACCGGCATGCACCTGCCGGTCGTCACCACGCTGAACGCCGTACGGACGCTGCGCGGCACCGCCGAGCTGCTGGGGCTGCCCGATCTGGAGAGCCTGTCCGAGCTGGCGATGAAGTCGACGCCGGGGGCGCACGGGCTGGTGCTGCTGCCCTATCTGGAGGGTGAGCGGACGCCGAACCTGCCGCACACCGCGGGGACCCTGGCGGGGCTCAGGCGCGAGTCGATGAAGGCGGAGCATCTGGCGCGGGCCGCGTTCGAGGGCATGCTGTGCGGGCTCGCGGACGCGCTGGACGTGCTGCGCGCCCGGGGCGTGGAGGTGCGGCGGGTGTTCCTGCTCGGTCCGGCCGCCGAACTGCCCGCCGTGCAGGCGGCCGCGCCCTCGCT
Organism: Streptomyces afghaniensis 772; assembly: GCA_000415505.1. GTDB lineage: Bacteria > Actinomycetota > Actinomycetes > Streptomycetales > Streptomycetaceae > Streptomyces > Streptomyces afghaniensis. The sequence continues at coordinate 20,156 of KE354322.1, read as the reverse complement.
GTTCGGGACGCAGGTCGTGGTGCCGCAGCCGGCGGACTACGCGGCGATCGGAGCCGCCCGGCAGGCCGCCTGGGCACTCGGGGCGTCCCAGGGCACGCTCGACGCGCGGACCCCGCCGGCCTGGCAGGGCGCGGTCGCGCAGGTGCTGGAGCCCGGGGAGGAACTGGCCGTGGGGCAGGCGGTGCGGCAGCAGTTCGTGTCGGTACGGGAGCAGACGCATCCGGGGGCGATGCGGCCGTAGTGGCCGGGCGGGCGGATCCGAGGGAGCCCGGGGCTTTTTGACCGCCTGTTGGGTTAATTCGGTTGAGGTAACGCGGGTGGAGTGTTCGACGATAGGGGCCAGGGGCAACGAACCCGCCCCGTCACCCACCCGAGAGAAGCAGCGTGCTCATACCACTCCTGCGGGTCCATCTCAGGCCCTACAAGAGACCCATCGTCCTGCTGGTGCTGCTGCAGTTCCTGCAGACCTGCGCCACGCTCTACCTGCCCACGCTGAACGCGGACATCATCGACCAGGGTGTCGTGAACGGAGACACCGGCTACATCCTGGGCTACGGCGCCCTCATGATCGGCATTTCGCTGGTCCAGGTCGTGTGCAACATCGGTGCCGTGTACTACGGCGCCCGTACGGCATCGGCGCTCGGGCGGGACGTACGAGCTGCCGTGTTCGACCGGGTGCAGTCGTTCTCCGCGCGTGAGGTGGGTCAGTTCGGCGCGCCCTCGCTGATCACCCGTACGACGAACGACGTCCAGCAGGTGCAGATGCTGGCGCTGATGACGTTCACGCTGATGGTGTCGGCGCCGATCATGTGCGTGGGCGGCATCGTGCTGGCGCTCGGTCTCGACGTGCCGCTGTCCGGGGTGCTGGTGGCGGTCGTACCGGTGCTGGGCATCTGCGTGACGCTGATCGTGCGGCGGCTGCGGCCGCTGTTCCGGGCCATGCAGACGCGGTTGGACACGGTGAACCGGGTGCTGCGCGAGCAGATCACCGGCAACCGCGTCATCCGGGCCTTCGTCCGGGACGAGTACGAGCAGCAGCGCTTCCGCAAGGCAAACACCGATCTCACGGACTTCGCGCTGGGCACCGGAAACCTGCTCGCACTGATGTTCCCGATCGTGATGACGGTGGTGAACCTGTCGTCGATCGCCGTGGTGTGGTTCGGCGCGCACCGGATCGACAGCGGGGAGATGCAGATCGGTGACCTGACCGCGTTCCTCGCCTATCTGATGCAGATCGTCATGTCCGTGATGATGGCCACCTTCATGTTCATGATGGTGCCGCGCGCGGAGGTGTGTGCGGAGCGCATCCAGGAGGTGCTGGACACCTCGTCGAGCGTCGTGCCGCCGTCGGCGCCCGTGCGGGAGCTGCGCCGGCACGGGCATCTGGAGCTCCGCGGGGCGGGCTTCCGCTATCCGGGTGCCGAGGAGCCGGTGCTGCGCGCCGTCGACCTGGTCGCCCGGCCCGGCGAGACGACCGCCGTCATCGGCTCGACCGGCAGTGGCAAGTCGACCCTGCTGGGGCTGGTCCCGCGGCTGTTCGACGCGACCGAGGGGCAGGTGCTCGTGGACGGGGTCGAGGTGGCGGAGATCGACCCGGAGCTGCTCGCGAAGACCGTCGGGATGGTGCCGCAGAAGCCGTATCTGTTCGCGGGCACGGTGGCGACCAACCTGCGCTACGGCAATCCGGACGCCACCGACGAGGAGCTGTGGCACGCGCTGGAGGTGGCGCAGGCCAAGGAGTTCGTGGAGCGGCTGGAGGGCGGGCTCGACGCGCCGATCGCGCAGGGCGGGACGAACGTCTCGGGCGGTCAGCGGCAGCGGCTCGCGATCGCCCGGACGCTCGTGCAGCGCCCGGAGATCTACCTCTTCGACGACTCCTTCTCCGCCCTCGACTACGCCACGGACGCCGCCCTGCGGGCCGCGCTCGCGCAGGAGACCGCGGAGGCGACCGTCGTGATCGTCGCCCAGCGGGTGGCGACCATCCGGGACGCCGACCGGATCGTCGTCCTCGACGAGGGCCACGTCGTCGGCACCGGCCGGCACCACGAGCTGATGGCGGACAACGAGACCTACCGGGAGATCGTGCTCTCCCAGCTCACGGAAGCGGAGGCTGCCTGATGGCGGGGCCCATGGGGCGGATGATGGCCGGGGGCGGCCCCGACCAGCGCTCGCTGGACTTCAAGGGATCGGGCAAACGGCTCGTCGCGCAGTTCCGGCCGGAGCGCATCACCCTCTTCGTGCTGCTGGCGTGCGTGGTGCTCAGCGTCGGCCTCAACGTCGTCGGGCCGAAGATCCTCGGCAAGGCGACCGACCTGGTCTTCGCGGGCATCGTCGGCCGGGACATGCCCGAGGGGGCGAGCAAGGAGCAGGTCCTCGACTCGATGCGGCAGCGCGGGGACGGTGACGTCGCCGACATGCTGCGCAGCACCGACTTCACCCCGGGCGAGGGCATCGACTTCACGACCGTCGGGCATGTGCTGCTGCTCGCGCTGGGCGTGTTCCTGGTGGCCGGGCTGCTGATGGCGGTGGCGACCCGGATGGTCAACCGGGCCGTGAACCGCACGATGTTCCGGATGCGCGAGGACGTGCAGACGAAGCTGTCGCGGCTGCCGCTGTCGTACTTCGACAAGCGCCAGCGCGGTGAGGTGCTGTCCCGGGCGACGAACGACATCGACAACATCGGGCAGACGCTCCAGCAGTCGATGGGGCAGCTCATCAACTCGGTGCTGACCATCATCGGCGTCCTCGCGATGATGTTCTACGTCTCCTGGATCCTGGCGCTGGTCGCGCTGGTGACCGTGCCGCTGTCGTTCGTCGTCGCCACACGCGTGGGCAAGCGGTCGCAGCCGCACTTCGTGCAGCAGTGGCGCTCGACGGGCAAGCTGAACGCGCACATCGAGGAGATGTACACCGGGCACGCGCTCGTGAAGGTGTTCGGGCGGCAGGAGGAGTCGGCGCAGCAGTTCGCCGAGCAGAACGAGGCGCTGTACGAGGCGGGGTTCCGGGCGCAGTTCAACAGCGGGGTCATGCAGCCGCTGATGTTCTTCGTGTCGAACCTCAACTACGTGCTGGTCGCGGTCGTCGGCGGGCTGCGGGTCGCCTCGGGCTCGCTGTCCATCGGTGACGTGCAGGCCTTCATCCAGTACTCGCGGCAGTTCTCCATGCCGCTGACGCAGGTCGCGTCCATGGCGAACCTGGTGCAGTCGGGTGTCGCCTCGGCGGAGCGGGTCTTCGAACTGCTGGACGCGGAGGAGCAGAGCGCCGATCCGGTGCCGGGCGTGCGGCCCGAGGAAGTGCGCGGGCAGGTGGCGCTGGAGCACGTGTCGTTCCGCTACGACCCCGAGAAGCCGCTGATCGAGGACCTGTCGCTGAAGGTCGAGCCCGGGCACACGGTGGCCATCGTCGGCCCGACGGGCGCCGGCAAGACGACGCTGGTGAATCTGCTGATGCGGTTCTACGACGTCAGCGGCGGGCGCATCACCCTCGACGGGGTGGACATCGCGCGGATGTCCCGGGACGAACTGCGCGCCGGGATCGGCATGGTGCTCCAGGACACCTGGCTGTTCGGCGGCACGATCGCGGAGAACATCGCGTACGGGGCCGCGCGGGACGTCACGCGGGGGGAGATCGAGGAGGCGGCCCGGGCCGCGCACGCGGACCGGTTCATCCGTACGCTGCCGGACGGGTACGACACGGTGATCGACGACGAGGGGACGGGGGTCAGCGCGGGTGAGAAGCAGCTGATCACCATCGCCCGGGCGTTTCTGTCCGACCCGGTGATCCTGGTGCTGGACGAGGCCACCAGCTCGGTCGACACCCGCACGGAGGTACTCATCCAGAAGGCGATGGCCAAACTCGCGCACGGCCGTACCTCGTTCGTCATCGCACACCGGCTGTCGACGATCCGGGACGCGGACACGATTCTGGTGATGGAGAACGGGGCGATCGTGGAGCAGGGCGAACACGAGGAGCTGCTGGCGGCGGACGGGGCCTACGCCCGGCTGTACAAGGCGCAGTTCGCGCAGGCGGCGGCGGAGGTGGACTAGACAGGCTGGATGGGCGGGGGCCGCCGTGACGGGCGGCCCCCTCGCGGTCCAGCTCAGTCCAGGTAGCCCCTCAGCTGGTCCGCGAAGGCGTGGTCGCGGAGTTTGTTGAGGGTCTTGGACTCGATCTGCCTTATGCGTTCCCTGGTGACGCCGAAGATGCGGCCGATCTCCTCCAGCGTGCGGGGGCGGCCGTCGGCGAGGCCGTAGCGGAGATGGACGACTTTGCGCTCCCGCTCCCCCAGGGTCGACAGGACCGCTTCCAGGTGCTCCTTGAGGAGGAGGAACGCGGCGGATTCGACGGGGCTGGTGGCGTCGCCGTCCTCGATGAGGTCGCCGAGGGCGACGTCGTCCTCCTCGCCCACGGGCGCGTGCAGCGACACCGGCTCCTGGGCGAGGCGCAGCACTTCGCTGACGCGCTCCGGGGCCAGGTCGAGGTGGGCGGCGACCTCTTCCGGTGTCGGCTCGTAACCCCGCTCCTGGAGCATGCGGCGCTGGACGCGGACGACCCGGTTGATGAGTTCCACGACGTGCACGGGCACCCGGATGGTGCGGGCCTGGTCGGCCAGGGCGCGGGACATGGCCTGGCGGATCCACCAGGTGGCGTAGGTGGAGAACTTGTAGCCGCGGGCGTAGTCGAACTTCTCGACGGCCCGGATGAGTCCGAGGTTGCCCTCCTGGACGAGGTCGAGCATGGTCAGGCCGCGTCCGACGTAGCGCTTGGCGACGGAGACGACCAGGCGCAGGTTGGCCTCGATGAGGCGGCGCTTGGCCATCCGGCCCATGACGACGAGACGGTCGAGGTCCAGCGCCAGCTGGCTGTCCAGGTCGGGGGCGAGCCGCAGCTTCTCCTCCGCGAACAGGCCGGCCTCGACGCGGCGGGCGAGTTCGACCTCCTCGGCGGCGGTCAGCAGGGGGATGCGGCCGATCTCCCGCAGGTACTGGCGGAACAGGTCGGAGGAGGGGCCGCTGGTGTCGGCGCGGGCCGGCGGCGGTTCGACGGCTTCGGGAGCCTCGGCCGGCTCGATGGCCTCGGCGGGCGGCTCCTCCGGTTCCGTCTCGGGGCGGAGCACGACGCGGCCTTGCGCCGGGACCGCGGGAAGGACGTCGTCCTCCGCGTCCGGTGCGGTGCCGTCGGCGCCGACGGCACCGCTGACGTCGGTCTGGGTGAGGGTCTGGGTCTGCACGGGGGCGACCTCCAGGATGATCGCTGCCAAGGCGGGCGGCAGCGGTACTTCGGGGGCGGAGTGAGCGGCCTCGCCGCTGTCCGTCCCGTACGCGATGAGCGGAACCGCGGGGGTCTGGGACCCGTCGGGGACGGATCGGCCGCGCTCCGAGGACTCAGGCACCGGAACCCAGTGTGGGGTAAGACACATCGTCGCCACGAGGGGCGTGCGATGACTTTTTGCTTCCGGTCCGTGACCGCGCGGTGACGTCAGAGCGCGGCGGCGCCGTGCTCCCTCAGGGCCTGGTCGTACTGCTGGAGGACCCAGAGTTCGTTCTGCACGGCGGCCAGCTGGGCCGGGTCGCCGTGGGTGCCGAGGCGCGTGAGCTGGCCGGTGATGTCGCGGATGCGGCGTTCGACGGCGCGGCGGCGGACGGTGACCAACTGGGCGCCCGCGTAGGTCTCGTCGACACCCTTCACGCCCTTGTGCAGCAGGATCGCCTCGACGGCCAGTTCCGTCACCATCGCGCGGACCGCGTCGTCCGGGGCGGCCTCGCGGACCTTCACCAGATAGTCCTGGGGGTCCGCGACGCCCAGTTCGGCGCCGCCGGCGTCCAGGATGGCCTGGCGTACGGCGGCGTAGGGCGGGGCGGTGAACTCGTCGACACCGTACGCGTCGAAGGCCGGGGAGACCAACTCGGGGCGCTGGAGGGCGAGTTTGAGGAGTTCGCGTTCGGTGGCGTAGACCGGGTTGCGGAGGTTGAGGGCGGGGCCGCGGGGGGCCGCGGACGGCTGGGCGGCGGCGTACTGCTGCGATCCCTGCTGGTGCCGGTCCGGGGCCGGGCCCTTGCCGCCGCGGTCGCGGGCCCAGCGGGCCAGCTGGGCCACGCGCTTGACCACGAACTGGGTGTCGAGGATGCCGAGCATGCCGGCGAGCTGGACGGCGACCTCGTGCTGGGCGCCGCTGTTCTTGATGCGGGCGACGATCGGGGCGGCCTCGTCCAGGGCGGCGGCGCGGCCGGCCGGGGTGTCGAGGTCGTAACGGCTCACGATCTGGCGGAGGGCGAACTCGAAGAGCGGGGTGCGGGGTTCGACCAGGTCCGCCACCGCCTCGTCGCCCTTGGCCAGGCGCAGGTCGCAGGGGTCCATGCCGTCGGGGGCGATGGCGATGTACGTCTCGGCGGCGAACTTCTGGTCGTCCTCGAACGCGCGCAGGGCCGCCTTCTGGCCGGCCGCGTCGCCGTCGAAGGTGAAGATGACGCGGGCCGAGCCGTTGTCCATCAGCAGCCGGCGGAGGATCTTGATGTGGTCGCCGCCGAAGGCCGTGCCGCAGGTGGCGATGGCGGTCGTGACGCCGGCGAGGTGACAGGCCATGACGTCCGTGTAGCCCTCGACCACGACCGCGCGGCTCGTCTTCGCGATCTCCTTCTTCGCCAGGTCGATGCCGTAGAGGACCTGGGACTTCCGGTAGATGGCCGTGTCGGGCGTGTTGAGGTACTTGGGGCCGTTGTCCGCCTCGTAGAGCTTGCGGGCGCCGAAGCCGACGACGTCGCCGCCGATGTCGCGGATGGGCCACATCAGGCGGCCGCGGAAGCGGTCGATGGGGCCGCGGCGGCCCTCCTGGGCGAGCCCGGAGAGCAGGATCTCCTTGTCGGTGAAGCCCTTGCCGCGCAGATAGCGCGTGAGGTGGTCCCAGCCCTGGGGGCTGTAGCCGACGCCGAAGTGGACGGCGGCGGCCTGGTCGAAGCCGCGCTCGGCGAGGAAGACCCGGCCGGTGTCGGCCTCGGGGGAGGTCGCGAGCTGTTCCGCGTACCACTCGGCCGCGATCTTGTGGGCCTCGACCAGGCGGATACGTTCGCCGCGCTGGTGGGAGGGGTTGTACCCGCCCTCCTCGTAGCGCAGGGTGATGCCCGCCTGGCCGGCCAGGCGCTCGACCGCCTCCGAGAAGGAGAGGTGGTCGATCTTCATCACGAACGTGATGGTGTCGCCGCCCTCCTGGCAGCCGAAGCAGTGGAAGAGTCCCTTGCTCGGGCTGACCTGGAAGGACGGTGACTTCTCGTCGTGGAACGGGCAGAGGCCCTTGAGGTTGCCGCCGCCCGCGTTGCGCAACTGGAGGTACTCGGACACCACGGCGTCGATCGGGACCGCGTCCCGTACCGCCTTCACGTCCTCGTCGTTGATCCGTCCAGCCACGCAGCGATTCTACGGGGGCGGACCGACAGTGCTGACGGCTATGAGGCGAGGCCGTCCAGCGGTGCGTGCGGGTCGGCCAGCGCCTCCGTGTTCACCCGGGCCTTGGAGCGGATCAGCTGCTGGATCTTGTCTGTGACATCCCACACGTTCACGTTCATCCCGGCCAGTACCCGGCCCTCCTTCACCCAGAAGGCGATGAACTCGCGCCGGCTCGCGTCCCCCCGGATCACCACCTGGTCGTACGTCCCCGGGGGCGCCCAGCCCGAGTACTCCATGCCGAGGTCGTACTGGTCGGAGAAGAAGTAGGGCACACGGTCGTACGTCACGTCCCGGTCGAGCATGCAGCGGGCTGCCGCCGGGCCGCCGTTCAGCGCGTTGGCCCAGTGCTCCACCCGCAGGCGGGTCTCGAAGAGGGTGTGGTGGAAGGAGGCCACGTCGCCGGCCGCGTAGATGTCGGGGTCGGAGGTGCGCAGCCGCTCGTCGACCACGACGCCGCCGCCGCGCGCCCGGTCGGCGATCTCCAGCCCTGCCGCTTCCGCGAGAGCGACCCGCGGGGCCGCGCCGATCGCGGCCAGGACGTCGTGCGCCGGGTGTTCCTCGCCGTCGTCCGTGCGGGCCGCGAGGACCATGCCGTCCTGGCCGACGATCTCGGTGAGCCGGCTGCCGAAGTGGAAGCGGACGCCGTGGTCGCGGTGCAGGTCGGCGAAGAGCTGGCCGAGCTCGGGGCCGAGGACGTGGTGCAGTGGGGTCGGCCCGCTGTGGACCACGGTGACCTCGGCGCCGTACTCGCGGGCCGCCGCCGCGACCTCCAGGCCGATCCAGCCGGCGCCCGCGATCACGAGGTGGCCGTTGTCCCGCCCGAGGTTGGTCAGTACGTGCTTGAGCCGCTCGGCGTGCGCGAGCCGGCGCAGGTGGTGGACGCCGGCCAGGTCCGTGCCCGGGATGTCGAGGCGGCGGGGCTCGGCGCCGGTCGCCAGGAGCAGCTTGTCGTAGCGGACGACGGTGCCGTCCTCGCCGAAGCGGACCGTCTTGGCCGCACGGTCGATCGCGTCGACGGTCTGGCCGAGGTGCAACTCGATGTCGTTCGCCGCGTACCAGGCGGGCTCGTGCACGAAGACGCTGTCGCGTTCCTCCTTGCCGAGGAGGTAGCCCTTGGACAGCGGCGGGCGCTCGTAGGGGTGGTCACGTTCGTCGCAGATCAGTATCACCCGGCCGGTGAAGCCCTCCGCCCGGAGCGTCTCGGCCGCCTTGGCGCCGGCGAGTCCGCCTCCGACGATGATGAATGTCTGATCCGCGTCGACCACTTGATGCCTCCTCGTAAGGGTGTCGCCACTTGCGAGCGTCCCGCACGGAGCGTGATGCGGGAAGAGGGAGTGACCCGATCAGGCCACGGAGGGTCACGATCGGGCATGCCGGGGTCCCGTGTTTCCCGGGTGTTGCCCCCTGTTTCCCATGGGTTTTCCCACCAGTCTCATGCGTGCCCCGTCAGACGGGCGTGAAGCGAACGGGCGGAGGTGTCGGTGAGAGACGCGATCTGGTCGACGATCACCCGTTTGCGGGCCCGGTCGTCCGGCGCCCGGTCGAACAGCGCGCGGAACTGCGGGTCCAGGCCGTCCGGGGCGCGGGCGGTGAGCGCCTCGGCCAGTTCGGCGACGACGACGCGCTGGTCGGCGCGCAGGCGTTCCTGCTCGGCGCGCTGCATGACGTAGAGGTCGGCGACGGCCTTGAGGACGGCGCACTCCATCCTGGCCTCGCGCGGGACGACCAGTTCGGCGGCGTACCGGGTGAGCCGTCCGGCGCCGTACGCGGTGCGGGTCGCGGTCTCGGCGGCCAGGCAGAAGCGGCCGATGAGCTGGCTGGTGGCGTCCTTCAGCCGGGCCTGGGCGACGGCGGTGCCGTCGTAGCCGTGCGGCCACCACTCCTGGGCGAGCAGCCGGTCCAGGGCCTCGGCGAGTTCGGCGGGGTCGGTGTCCGCCGGTACGTAGCGGTCCCGGGCGACCTGGAAGACGTCCTGCCGTTCGGGTTCCGCGTGCAGGCAGTTCGGGTCGATGTGGCCGGCGTGCAGGCCGTCCTCCACGTCGTGCACCGAGTAGGCCACGTCGTCGGACCAGTCCATGACCTGCGCCTCGAAGCAGGCGCGGGTGCCGGGGGCGTCCTTGCGGACCCAGTCGAAGACCGGGCGGTCGTCGTCGTAGACACCGAACTTGCGGGACGCCGGGTCGGTGGGGTGGGCGCCGCGGGGCCAGGGGTACTTGGTGGCGGCGTCGAGGGCGGCGCGGGTGAGGTTGAGGCCGACGGAGCCTTCGGGGGTGAACCGTTTGGGCTCGATGCGGGTGAGGAGTCTGAGGGACTGGGCGTTGCCCTCGAAGCCGCCGCAGTCCGCCGCGAACTCGTTGAGGGCCTGTTCGCCGTTGTGGCCGAAGGGCGGGTGGCCGAGGTCGTGGGAGAGGCAGGCGGCTTCCACGAGGTCCGGGTCACAGCCGAGGGCCGCGCCCAGTTCGCGGCCGACCTGGGCGCATTCGAGGGAGTGGGTGAGGCGGGTGCGGGGGCTGGCGTCCCAGGCCGGGCCCAGGGTGCCGGGCGTCACCACTTGGGTTTTGCCGGCGAGTCTTCTCAGGGCGGCGCTGTGCAGGACTCGGGCTCGGTCGCGTTGGAAGGCGGTGCGGCCGGGGCGTTTGTCTGGTTCCGGGGCCCAGCGGTCGACTGACGTCGGGTCGTAGGCCCGGGGGTGTGGTGAGGTGCCGTCCATGTGCCGACAGTATGCGCCTGTGCGTCTGCCGGGTTCTGTTTTCGGGCGGGTGCGGGTGGTTTCGGGCTGGTCGCGCAGTTCCCCGCGCCCCTGAGGTACGTGCAGTACCCCGCGTTTTAGGCCGAAGCCAATTGCAGCTGTGTCCCCCGGGCCGCCAGGGTCTCGTCGTAGCGGTGGAGGAGGAGGTGGGCCATGGACGGGTGGGTGCCCAGGGGGGCCGCCGCTATCCAGGGGGCCGACTGGGCGCATTCCGTGGCGAAGCGGCCGGGGGCGGTGAAGTAGGAGGCCAGGGCGATGCGGTGACGGCCCCTCGCGATCAGGGTGCGCACGGCCGCCGGGACCGTCGGGGTCGCTGCGGAGGCATAGGCGGGGATGACGGGGACGCCCAGGCGAGCGGCGAGCAGGTGGGCCGTGCAGCCGGTGTCCGTCTTGGCGTCCGGGTCGCGGGAGCCGGCGGCAGCGAGGACGACGGCGCTGGTGCGGCGGGTCGCCTCATCCATGTGAGTGGGCCAGCCGGCCTCCGTCAGGCGGGCCTGGAGGGCGTCCACCAGGAGGGGGTGCGGGCCCAGCGGGGCGGCCAGGTGGGTGCGGGCCTCGGCGGCCGCGGCCATCTCGGGGATGTCCTGCTTGACGTGGTAGCCGCGGCTGAGGAGGAGGGGGACCAGGACCGCCTCCGTGTCGCCCAGGGCGGCGAGCGTGTCGGGGAGCAGGGGGGCGTTCAGTTCGATGTGCCCGAGGTGCACCGGCACGTCGGGGCGCAGCGCGCGGACACGGTCCAGGAGCGCGCGTACGGTGCTCAGCGCGCGGGGGTCGCGGCTGCCGTGCGCCACGACCACGAGGGCGGGCGGGGCCGGGCGGCGCGTGGCGGGCGGCGGGACGAGGCTGAGCTGGCTGGGCATGCCATCGATGGTCGCCGCCGCACGTTGCCTTCCCGTTGCGTGGGCGTCACGGGTGTTTTCCAGCGGTTCACGATGTGGGACATGGGGAGTGTGAGGCTGCTTGACCTGGCGGTTCCGTGTAACGCGTGAAGCTGGTCACGCGTGGGCGGATGAACCGGGCGGCCTGAGCGGGCGTCCCTGACTGTCGAGGGGCCGACCTGGGGAGGGACCGTCCGATGCGTCGTGTGACGTTCCGCAGACCGCGACTGCCGCGTACCCGGCGAGGCCGGCGGCGGCTGGTGCAGGCCGTGATGGCCGGGTGTGTGCTCGCGCTGCTTCCGGCGACCTGGATGTACGTGGCCGCGGGTGACCGGCTGCGGACGGCGGCGGACGTGCCGCGGACCGAGGTGGCCGTGGTGTTCGGTGCCGGGCTGTGGGACGGGGAGCCGTCGCCGTACCTCGCGCACCGGCTGGACGCGGCGGCCGCGCTGTACCGCGAGGGGCGGGTCGAGGTGGTGCTCGTCACCGGGGACAACAGCCGCGAGGACTACGACGAGCCGGACGCGATGCGGGTGTATCTGACGCGGCACGGGGTGCCCGACGGGCGGATCGTCAGCGACTACGCGGGGTTCGACACCTGGGACTCCTGTGTGCGGGCGAAGAAGATCTTCGGGGTGGACGAGGCCGTGCTGATCAGCCAGGGCTTCCACATCCGGCGGGCGGTGGCGCTGTGTCAGGCGGCAGGGGTCGAGTCGTACGGGGTGGGCGTGGACGCCGTGCACGACGCGACCTGGTACTACGGGGGTGCGCGGGAGATCCTCGCCGCCGGGAAGGCGGCTCTGGACGCGGTGTTCCGGCCGGATCCCCGGTTCCTGGGGCCCCGGGAGCCGGGCGTGGAGAGGGCGTTGGCCACGGCCGAAGAGACTCTCGGATGATTCCGGACTTTCTCCTCCGGCGGGTTTGACGCGCACATTTCACCCCAGCGCGTGAAAAACACCATGGATGCTCTACGTGACTATGTGATCACGCTTAGTGTCTTCGCCGTGCGGCGGCGGATCGGGCCGACCGCCGCGAACTGGGGGAAAGGACACCTGATGACTCGACTTCGCTCCGCGCTGGTCACGGCCGCCGCGGTCGCGCTGCTGGCCGGGCCGGCCGCCATGGGGGCCGCCTCGGCGGCACCCGTGGCCGCCGCGCCGGTCAGGGCCATGGAGCCGGGCTGCGCCAAGCTCGGCGCCTACGGCCCCGGGTGGGCGGACATCCACAACGTGTGCGGGCACACCATCTCCGCCAGCGTGGAAGTCGACGGCTGGGACCCGTCGTGCATCCAGATCGGCCCTCACGGGACCGGCAGGATCGGTCTGGATGCGGGCGACGACCCGTACTACGCGTACGAGTGCTGACCGGGGCCGTGTCCTGACCAGACACAGCCCCTGAACGTGGCCGGGGGCGGGAGCGCGGTGTGGTCCGTGCGTCCCGTCCCCGGCTGTCCTGTGACCGTCAGCGTCCGTGGAAGCGCGGGGGGCGCTTCTCCAGGAACGCCGTCATCCCCTCCTTCTGGTCTTCGGTCGCGAACAACGCGTGGAACACCCGCCGTTCGAAGCGCAGGCCGTCCCGCAGGCCCGTCTCCAGGGCCCGGTCGACGCACTCGCGGGCCGCCCGGACCGCCGTGCGGCCGTACGAGGCGATGGCCGCCGCCGCTTCCAGGGCCTCGGCGAGGACCCGGTCGTCGGGGACCACGCGGGAGACCAAGCCGCAGCGCTCGGCCTCCCGGGCGTCCATCGTGCGGCCGGTGAGCACCAGGTCCAGGGCCTTGGCCCGGCCCACCAGCCGGGTCAGCCGCTGGGTGCCGCCGATGCCGGGTATCACGCCCAGCTTGATCTCGGGCTGGCCGAAGAGGGCCGACTCGCCCGCGACGACCAGGTCGCACATCATGGCCAGCTCACAGCCGCCGCCGAGCGCGTAGCCGGACACGGCGGCGATCTTCGGGGTGCGCAGGTCCGCGAAATCCTCCCAGGCCGCGAAGTAGTCCTCGGACATCATGTCGACGGCCGACCGGCCCGCCATCTCCCTGATGTCCGCGCCGGCCGCGAAGACCTTCTCCGAGCCGGTGACGACGAAGCAGCCGACCTCCGGGTCCTGGTCCAGCGGGCCGAGGACGCCGAGGAGTTCGGCGAGCAGCTCGGAGCTGAGCGCGTTCAGGGCGTGCGGGCGGTGCAGGCGGACGGTCACCACGCGGCCGTCCCGTTCGGCTTTCAGGTGGTTCATCTTCACTCCCTGGAAGGTGGGTTACGAGTCCCAGATCGCGCCGTACGCCGGAACGCCGCGCCGTTCCAGGCCGTGCACCACCTGCCAGGTCAGCCGCTTGTTGGAGATGCAGATGACCGCCTCCGCACCGAAGTCGCGGTACGCGGCGTGGGCGAGCCGCACCATGTCGGGCTTGCCGTGCCGGGAGGTGTCCCAGACCAGAGCGTGCGGCTGGACGGCGAGGATCTCGTCGACGAGGGCGTCGCCGTAGGTGGCGCGGGGGTCGCGGGTCGCCCAGACCAGGCGCGAGGGGACCTCGGCGGCGAGCAGGTGGGGCAGGCAGGGGCCGATGCCGCTGCCGGTCGCGACGTAGACCACCTTTCTGAACAGGACCTCGATGTTGGCGACACCGGCCGTGGTGATGCCCTTGACCCACACCCGCGAGGGCTGGTCGTCGATGAAGGAGCCGGTCCAGTCACCGGCGCGGGAGATGGTGAGCCGGAAGCCGGAGCGGCCGGGGGCGGGGACGTTGGCGAAGGAGTGCCACTCCTTCAGCGGGCTGCGGCTGATGGCGGTCGAGGAGCCGGCGAAGGGGGTCTCGCCGTAGTCGAAGTGAGCCAGCGTCACGTGCGGAGAGGGGCGTTCGGTGCGGACGTCCACCTTGCGCAGCCGCAGCCAGGGCAGGGCCACGCTGAACGTGACGACGGCGAGGACCGCGAGCGGCACCGGCCCCTGGCCGGACAGCAGGGTGTGGCTCCAGAAGAGCGCGAGGGCGCCCCAGCCGCCGAAGCGGTGGATCCTCTCGAAGTGGTCGTGGTGGCGACTGCGGAAGGGCGGCAGCGCGGTGGCGACGATCAGGGCGAGGAGGGCCACCAGGGTCCAGCTCACCGTGATCAGCGGCACGTCCGTTCCGGCGCGGGTCACCGCGACCGTCAGGGCCAGAAACCAGGCCGCCCCGGCCAGCGCCCCGCCCACGTGCAGCCCGCCGAAGTGGTACACCTTCCCGAGCGTCCAGCGGACCCTCAGCGGCCAGCTGACCGGGGCCGAGGTCGCCAGCCGGAACAAGAGGTTGATGACGTACTGCTGGCGGACGAGGACGGCGAGGGCGAGGTTGGCGAGGGCGGCGTGCCCGAGGGTCGGCGTGGCCAGGGGCCGGGCGACCCACAGGAACGCCGCGTTGGCCAGGAGGACCAGGGCCGCGAGGCGGTTGTAGTGCATCAGGCGGGGGTGCTTGAGCAGGCGGCGGGGGGCGGACAGGAGCGGCGGGAGCTCGCCCGTGTCCTGGCGGGTCCGGGCGGGGGACGTGGTCATCGGGCCACCGCCAGGCGCTGTTCGAGCATGCCCAGCAGGGCCTGTTTGTCGACCTTGCCGCGGTCGGTCTCGGGGAGGAACGCCAGGGGCAGGACCTGCTCGGGGACGCAGTAGTAGGGCAGGGTGTCCGCGACCGCGCGGCGGGCCGTGTCGGGGTCGACGTCGGCCGGGCAGACGAAGGACACCAGGGTGCGGGCGTCGCGCCTCAGGGTGACGGCACGGGTGCAGCCGGCGGCCGTCTCCAGGACGGAGGAGACGGAGTCCAGTTCGACGCGGAAGCCGCGCACCTTGACCTGGTCGTCGGTGCGCCCGAGGTGCTCCAGCTCGCCGTCGGGGGTCCAGCGGCCGAGGTCGCGGGTACGGAACATGCGCCGGCCGCCGCCGAGGAAGGGGTCGGGGGCGTACCGCTCGGCGTTGAGGGCGTCGTTGTCGAGGTAGCCGGCGGAGACGCAGTCGCCGCCGGCCCACATCTCGCCGGGCTCGCCGACGGGCACCGGGCGCCGGTCGGCGTCGAGGACGTAGACCGTGTTGTTGGGGGTGGGGCGGCCGATGGTGAGCAGCGGGGCGGCCGGGTCGTGGCGGCTCATCGTGTTGACGATCGTGGTCTCGGTCGGGCCGCAGCAGTTGTGGAAGGCGGCCCGCCGGGCCCAGCGGTCGGCCAGCGGGCGCGGGCAGGGCTCCCCCGCGACGGCGACCGTGCGCACGCGCGGGCAGGCGGCAGGGTCGAGGCCGGACAGCACGGTCGGGGTGGCGATCAGCACGTCGGCGGTGCGGGCCGCCGCGGCGATGTCCTTGCCGCGGATGACGAGGGTGCCGCCGTGGCTGAGGCAGCCGAGGATCTCCCAGGCGGCCATGTCGAAGGCGATGTTGAGGAGCTGGGCGACCCGGTCGCCGGGGCGGATGCCGAGGCCGCCCGGCTCGGTGAGGAGGATGTTGGCGACGTTGCGGTGGGTGACCTTCACGCCGTTGGGTCGGCCGGTGGTGCCGGAGGTGAACAGGACGTAAGCGCCGTCGTCGCCGGTGACGCGGGGGCGCGGGGCCGGGGCGTACGGCAGCGGCTCGTCGAGCGCGAGCAGCAGGTGGCCGTCGGGCAGCGGCACCCGGTGGGCGTGTTCGGCGACCGTGAGGACGACCCGGGTCCGGGCGGTGCGGATGACGTGGGTGAGCTGGGCCGGGGGCGCGAGGCCGATGTCCTGCGGGACGTAGGCGGCGCCGGCCTTCAGGATGCCGAGCAGGCCGACGAGCATCGGGATCGAGCGGCGGACGAACAGGCCCACGTGGTCGCCGGGGCGTACGCCCTCGCGGACGAGGCGGGCGGCGAGGGCGTCGGCGTGGCGGTCGAGCTCGCCGTAGGTGAGGTGCGCACCCTGGTGTTCGGCGGCCACGGCGTGCGGGGTGGCGGCGGCGTGCCGGGCGACGGCGTGGTGCAGGAGCGGGTCGGGGACGGGGACGGTGGGGCCACGGCCGTACTGCCGGAACAGCTGCCGGTCATGGGGGGTCAGATGGCGCAGTGGCATGATCGGTTGGCCTCCTGGCTGTTTCGAGTGTGGGAGTCGAACGCCGTTCGGAGTCGTGCGAGCGCTGCGCGTAGCGAGAGCGTAGTGGCGCTGATTCAACTCTCAACGAGGTCGGATCAGCCAAGAAAGGAGAGCAATGAGCCACATGTGGCGTTTTTCGTCACAAGGGCAACGTCCGTGCCGGTCGGCGGCGACGTGAAGGTGGGCAGGCGTGTGCCTCACGCGGGCGGGGTGGCGACGGGGAGGTTGCCGTCCCTGCCGCGTAACAGGGAACCGTCCCGCGCGTAACACGGCCGAAGCAGGCTGAACGGTATGCAGACCACCGCCACGCCCACGCACTGCCCGTACTGCGCCCTGCAGTGCGGGATGAACCTGACGCCCGCGCCCGACGGGACCGTCGAGGTGAGCGAGCGTACGGACTTCCCGGTGAACCGGGGTGCGCTGTGCGGCAAGGGCCGTACGGCGCCGGCGGTGCTGGCCTCGAACGTGCGCCTGACCTCGCCGTTGGTGCGCGAGGGGGCGAGCTGGTGCCGGCTTCCTGGGACGAGGCGCTGGACCGGATCGCCGAGGGGCTGCGCCGCACGCGCGCCGAGTACGGGCCGGACGGGGTCGGGGTGTTCGGCGGGGGCGGTCTGACGAACGAGAAGGCGTACACGCTCGGCAAGTTCGCGCGGGTCGTGCTGGGCACGTCCCAGATCGACTACAACGGCCGTTTCTGCATGTCGTCGGCCGCGGCGGCCGGCATCAAGGCGTTCGGTCTCGACCGCGGCCTGCCGTTCCCGCTGGAGGACATCCCGAAGACCGGCTGCGTGATCCTGGTCGGCTCGAACCTCGCGGAGACCATGCCGCCGTCCCTGCGGTTCTTCAACGAGCTCAAGGAGAACGGCGGCACGCTGATCGTCATCGACCCGCGCCGCACGAAGACCGCCGAGCAGGCGGACCTGCACCTGGCACCCCGGCCGGGCACGGACCTGGCACTCGCCCTGGGGCTGCTCCATCTGGTGATCGCCGAGGGGCGGGTGGACGAGGAGTACGTCCAGGAGCGGACCGTGGGCTGGGAGGACGCCCGGGCCGCCGCGATGGCGCACTGGCCGGAGTACGTGGAGCGGATCACGGGGGTGTCCGTTCCCGAACTGCGGGAGACGGTACGGATGTTCTGCGAGCCCGAGTCGGCGATGGTGCTCACGGCGCGGGGGCCCGAGCAGCAGTCCAAGGGCACCGACACGGTGGGCGCGTGGATCAACCTGTGCCTGGCGACCGGCCGGGCGGGCCGCCCGCTGTCGGGGTACGGCTGCCTGACCGGGCAGGGCAACGGGCAGGGCGGCCGCGAACACGGGCAGAAGGCCGACCAGTTGCCGGGCTACCGCAAGCTCGACGACCCGGCGGCGCGGCGGCATGTCGCCGAGGTGTGGGGCGTGGACCCGGACAGCCTTCCCGGCCCGGGGCGCAGTGCGTACGAGCTGCTGGACGCGCTGGGCACGGACATCAAATCCCTGTTGCTGATGGCGTCCAACCCGGTGGTGTCGGCGCCGCGTGCCGCGCACGTCGAGGAGCGCATCAAGGCGCTGGACTTCCTGGCCGTGTGTGACGTGGTCCTGTCGGAGACGGCAGCGCTCGCGGACGTGGTCCTGCCGGTCACCCAGTGGGCCGAGGAGACGGGCACGACGACCAACCTGGAGGGCAGGGTCCTGCTCCGCCGCCAGGCCGTCACCCCGCCCGACGGCGTCCGCAGCGACCTGGAGGTCCTCCACGAACTGGCCGCCCGCCTGGGCGTGGAGAAGGGCTTCCCGACCGACCCGGAGGAGATCTTCGAGGAACTCCGCCGAGCGAGCGCGGGCGGCCCCGCGGACTACTCGGGGATCACGTACCGCAGGATCGTGGAGGAGAACGGGGTGTTCTGGCCTTGTCCGGCGGTGGAGCCGGAGGGCCTGACGGGAGCCGAGGGCGGGGCGGGTGGCCCAGGCGCGCAACGGAGCGCGGCGGGCCGCCCGGCCTCCACACAGGACGCGACGGCCTCAGCGGAAGAGTCGGCGGCCAGGGCGGAAGACCCGACGGCCTCGACGGTGGACACGGCGGGCCGTGTCCACCCCGGCACCCCGCGCCTCTTCCTCGACCGTTTCGCCACCCCCGACGGACGCGCCCGCTTCGTCCCCGTCTCGCACCGGGCCATCGCCGAGGAACCGGATGACGAGTACCCCGTGCTGCTCACCACGGGGCGGGTCGTGGCGCAGTACCAGTCCGGGGCGCAGACCCGGCGCGTGGCGGAACTGAACGCCGCCGCGCCCGGGCCGTTCGTGGAGTTGCATCCGCGGCTGGCGGCCCGGCTCGGGGCGGCCGAGGGCGATCCGGTGGCCGTCGTGTCCCGGCGGGGCCGGGCCGTGGCGCCCGCCCGGATCACCAACGCCATCCGCCCCGACACCGTCTTCATGCCGTTCCACTGGCCGGGCGAGGGCCGCGCCAACTCCCTCACCAACCCCGCGCTCGACCCGACCTCCCGCATGCCGGAGTTCAAGGCGTGCGCGGTGCGGCTGGAGGCG
The DNA here is from genome assembly GCA_000415505.1 of Streptomyces afghaniensis 772. Classification (GTDB taxonomy): domain Bacteria; phylum Actinomycetota; class Actinomycetes; order Streptomycetales; family Streptomycetaceae; genus Streptomyces; species Streptomyces afghaniensis. The sequence continues at coordinate 1,516 of KE354322.1, read as the reverse complement.
GTGCGGCCCTAAGGCCGTTGCCCTGTCAGGGCCGAAGAGGTCGCGATGCTCAGGTCGGGCATGTCGTCCCGGCTGCGCAGGGCCGTCGCCGCCGACAGATGGGCGCGGCGCAGCCTGGACTCCTCGTCGGCGTCCTCCAGGACACCGGACAGATACCCGGCGGCGAAGGCGTCGCCCGCGCCGACCGGTTCGACCACCTCGACCGCGAGGGCTGGGGCGAAGGTGACCTCGCCGCCCGCCGCGTACGAGGTCGCGCCGTGCTCCGCGTCCTTGACGACGACGAGCGGAGCCGGGTCGAGCAGGCCCGCGATGTCGTCGGGGTGGCGCGTCCCCCACAGGGCCTCGGCCTCGTCGCGTCCCACGAACACCAGGTCCGCGGCCCGGGCCAGGTCCCGCAACGCCGCTGCAGCGTCGGCGGCACGCCCCCTCCACAGGGCGGGACGGTGGTTGACGTCGAAGGAGACGACCGGCCGGTCCGCTGCCGCGCCCCAGGGTGTGCGGCGTACGACGATCTCCTCCAGCAGTCGGGCGCAGCTGCCGGACAGCGCGGCGGTGATGCCCGACACGTGCACGATGCGCGGCCCCCGCAGCTCGGGCGCGCGGGCCAGTTCCGGTCCCATGTGGGCCGCGGCCGATCCGCTCCGGTAGTACAGGGGCCGGGTCGCGTCGGGCCCCGGGTCCTTGAAGTACACGCCCGTGGGATGCGCCGGATCGACACCGACGGCGCCCACGTCGACTCCCCGGGCCGCGAGTTCCGCGCGGATCCGCCGCCCGAACGCGTCGTCGCCCACCCGGCTCAGCCAGGCCGCGCGGTGCCCGAGCGCGGACAGCCCGCAGGCCACGTTGGACTCGGCGCCACCGACGGAGAGGCGGAGCGCGGACTGGTCGGCGAGCGGCCGGTCGTCCGGCGGGCTGAGGACGGCCATGGTCTCGCCCAGGCACACGACGTCCGCCGCGGTGTGCTCGCGAGCGGGTTCGGCGGCCCGGGAACCGGCGGTCGGGTGGGGCAACGTGCTCTCCTGTTCTCCTGGCGGGTGGCCCGGGGGCGTACGTATGGGGTCAGACCGTGACCGGTCCGCCGAGCCGCAGCATCACCTTGCTGCTCGCGCTCGCCGGGTCCGCCGCGACCGTGAGGGCCTGCTCGGCCTGGTCCAGCGGGAAGCGATGGCTGATGACCGGTGAGACGTCCAGGCCGTCGCGCAGGGCGCGCAGGGCGTCGTCGATCTCGTCGACGAAGCGGTAGGAGCCGATCCAGGTGATCTCGCGGGTGACGAGGTCGCCCAGGACGGCGGGCTCGGCCGTCCCCGGCAGGTTGCCGACCTGCACGAGGGTGCCGCCGCGGGCCGTGGCCCGCAGGACCGCTCCCAGTGCGGCGGGCGCGCCGGACGCCTCGAAGACGACGTCGGTGTCCCGCGGCAGTTCCTCGCCCCGGGAGATGTCGACGGTCGTGTCCGCGCCCATCTTGCGGGCCACGGCCAGCGACGCGGAGCAGGTCGGCGGCGCACACCGACCGGGC
>KE354321.1 GCA_000415505.1 Streptomyces afghaniensis 772 | reverse complement strand
AGAGCCGGCAGTCGGGCCTGCTGCCCCATCAATACCTCGGCCTCGCCGACATCCGGCGCGCCACCGGCACGGGCGATCTCTTCGACACCCTGCTGGCGTTCGAGAGCTACCCCGCGCCCGCCGACAAGGGCGCCTCGCGAGTCACCCAGCTCACCGGCCGTGACGCCACCCACTACCCGCTGACCCTCTCCGTACTGCCCGGCCGCAGCCTGGCGGTTCGGCTGTCCTACCGGCCCGACGTCCATGACGAGAGCGGGGCCCGTGCGCTCCTGGACCGTTTCGCCGCTGTGCTCGCGGCCCTGGCGACCGCGCCGTCGCGTCCCGTCCGAGAGGTGTCGGCGCTGCTGCCGGGCGAGCGGGAAGAGCTGCTCGGTGAGATGCGTACAGCGGAAATTCCGGATGCCACGCTCCCCGAACTGTTCGCCCGCCAAGTCGAGCGCAGCCCCCACAGCACGGCTGTCGTGTACGAGGGCATCCGACTGACGTACGCCGAACTGGACGAGCGCTCCAACCGCCTGGCCCGCCTGCTCGCCGGGCGAGGCGCGGGTCCGGAGCGCCTGGTCGCCCTGTCTCTGCCGCGCACGCCCGATCTGGTCGTGGCCATTCTCGCGGTGCTGAAGACCGGTGCCGCGTACCTGCCGATGGACCCGGAGTACCCGGCGGACCGCCTGGCCTTCATGCTCGACGACGCTGATCCGGTGCTGCTGGTGACCACGGACGGCGCGCCGGTGGCAGGCACGGTCCCCGCCGTCACGGTGGCCGAGTCGCTCACCTACCCCGCCACACCGCTGACCGCCCCGGCCGCCGCCCCCGGCAACAGGGCCTACGTCATCTACACCTCGGGCTCCACCGGCCGTCCCAAGGGCGTCGAGATATCCCACCGGAACGTCGTACGGCTCTTCGACTCCACCCGCCACTGGTTCGCATTCGGCCCTGACGACGTATGGACCCTCTTCCACTCCTACGCCTTCGACTTCTCGGTGTGGGAGCTGTGGGGCGCGCTGCTGCAGGGCGGCACGCTCGTGGTCGTGCCGTTCACGGTGAGCCGTGAGCCGGAGGAGTTCCTGCGGCTGCTCGTACGCGAGAACGTCACGGTGCTCAACCAGACGCCGTCGGCCTTCGGAGAACTGCTGCGCGCGGACGCCGCGGCGCCGTCGCTCGGTCGGCGATTGTCCCTGCGGTACGTGGTGTTCGGCGGCGAGGCACTCGACTTCGCGCGGGTCGCCGAGTGGTTCACCCGGCACCCGCGGGAAGCGCCCGTGCTGGTCAACATGTACGGCATCACCGAGACGACGGTCCATGTCACGGGCCTGCCCCTGACCGAGGACAGGGCACGCGCCGCCACCGGCTCCATCGGGCACGCCATCCCCGACCTGCGCGCCTATGTCCTGGACGCGGGGCTGCGGCTCGTACCGCCGGGCGTGGTCGGCGAGTTGTACGTCGCCGGGGCGGGCCTGGCACGCGGGTACCTGGGCCGGCCTGGGCTGACGGCCGGGCGGTTCGTGGCCGACCCCTTCGGCAGGCCCGGCGAGCGCATGTACCGTACGGGTGACCTGGTGCGCCGGTCGGCGGGCGGTGAGCTGGAGTACGCGGGCCGGGCCGACGACCAGGTCAAGATCCGCGGCTTCCGTATCGAACCCGGCGAGGTGGAGGCGGCCCTCGCCGACCACCCGGACGTCACACAGGCAGTCGTCCTCGTACGGGACGAGCGGCTGGTCGGCTACGTCGTAGGAGGCGCCGTCGACGCCGGCGAACTGCGGCGCCACGCGGGCCGCACGCTGCCCGAGCACATGGTCCCGGCCGCCGTGGTCGTCCTGGACCGGCTGCCGTTGACCGCGAACGGCAAGCTGGACCGGGCCGCCCTGCCCGAGCCGGTGGCACCGTCCGGTGAGGGCCGCGCCCCCCGTACCCCGCAGGAGGAGATCCTGTGCGGGCTGTTCGCCGACGTGCTCGGTCTGCAGGCGCACCGGGTGGGTGTCGGCGACGGCTTCTTCGACCTGGGCGGCGACTCCCTGCTCGCCATGCGGCTGGCCGACCGGATCAGGGCCGCCCTCGGCAGGGCACTGCCCGTGCGCGCGGTCTTCGAGGACCCGACCCCGCCGGGCTGGCCGGGCAGCTCGGCTCCGGAGACGACGTACGGCGCCCCGAACTCGCCCCGGGGGAACGCGGACACGCCCCGATCCCGCTGTCGTACGCGCAACAGCGGCTGTGGTTCATGAGCCGCCTCGACGGGGGCGACACCACCTACACCGTCCCCTGGGCCCTGCGGCTCGACGGCCCCCTCGACCGGGAGGCGCTCCGGGCCGCGCTCGCCGACGTCGTGGCCCGGCACGAGCCGCTGCGCACGCTCCATCCCGACTTCCAGGGGACTCCGTACCAGCGGATCCTCGACGCGGAGGCGGGCCGCCCGGAGCTCGCCGTCGCTGCGGCGACCGAGGCGGAACTCCCCGCGCTCCTCACCGCCGCCGCTCGGCACCGCTTCGACCTCGCGGCCGAGACCCCGCTGCGCACCACCCTGTACGCGCTCGACGACGAGACGCACGTGCTGCTGCTGCTCGCCCACCACATCGCCGTCGACGGCTGGTCCAGGGCACCGCTGCTGCGCGACCTGGAGACGGCGTACGCCGCACGGACCGCCGGGGAAGTCCCGCAGTGGCGGCACCTGCCCGTCCAGTACGCCGACTTCGCCCAGTGGCAGCGCGAAGCACTCGGCTCCGCGACCGAGCCCGGCAGCCCGATGAACCGTCACCTCGCGTTCTGGCGCGAGGCGCTGGCGGACGCCCCCGACGTGCTTCCCCTCCCGGCCGACCGTCCGAGGCCCGCCGAACCCAGCGGCGACGGCGGCCGGGCCGGCTTCACCATCGACGCCGGACTGCACGCGGACCTCGCCGGCCTCGCCGCCACCTCCAAGGCCACTCTCTTCATGGTGCTCCAGGCGGCGCTCGCCGCGCTGCTCACCCGGTTCGGCTCAGGCACCGACATCACCCTCGGCACCCCGGTCGCCGGACGCGACGACAGCAGGCTGGACGACCTGGTCGGCTTCTTCGTCAACAGCCTGACCCTGCGCACCGACACCTCGGGCAACCCCACGTTCCGCGAACTCCTCGACCGGGTCCGGGACTTCGACCTGGCGGCCTACGCCCACCAGGACGTGCCCTTCGACGTCCTCGTGGACGCCCTCAGCCCGCAGCGCGACCTCGCCCGCCACCCGCTCTTCCAGGTCGTGATCGCCTTCACCGGCCACGGCACCGAGCCGGAGCCGTCCCTGCCCGGGCTGATCGTCGCCGGCGAGCCCATCGAGACGGGGGCCGCCCGCTTCGACCTCTGCCTCTATCTGCGTGAGCGCCGCAACGCCGACGGCGGCCCGGCGGGCATCGACGGTGTCGTCGAGTACAACACCGACCTGTTCGACCCGGCCACCGCCGAGCGGATCGCCCGAGCACTGGTCCGCTTCCTGACCGCCGTAGCTGCCGACCCCGGGTCGCGCGTCGAGGACGTCGACCTGCACGGGGACGACGTGCACCGGGAAGTGGTGCGGCAGACGGCTGTCTCCCTGCCGGGCCTCCCGGCCGCGCCCGCCGGACAGGAACCGGCGACACCGGCCGAACGCATCCTCGCCGGGCTCTTCCGCGAGCTGCTCACGTTGCCCGAAGTCCCGCTCGACGAGGACTTCTTCGCCCTCGGCGGCGACAGCATCTCCACGATCCGGCTGGTGAGCCGGGCGGCCGAGGCCGGGGTCGTGATCAGCGCCCGGGACGTCTTCAAGTACCAGACGGTGAGGGAACTGGCGGCGGTGGCCCGGGGGGCGGCCGGCGCAGGCATGAGGCCCGTCCACGCGCCCGGTGACGGCACGGGTGCCGTCCCGCTCACTCCGATCATGCGGTGGCTGTTCGAACGCGGTGGCCCGATCGGCCGGTTCAGCCAGTCCGTCCTGCTGACGGTTCCCGCGGGTGCCGGTCTGCAGCCGCTGACCGACGCCCTGCAATCCGTGCTCGATCACCACGACATGCTGCGTTCGCGGCTCACTCCGGCTCGGGAACTCCACGTCAGCCCGGTCGGCCAGGTACGTGCCGCCGATCTGCTCGACCGCCGGGACACCTCCGGCACGTACCTCGCATCGGACGCGGACGCACTCCACACGATCGTGACCGAGGAGTTCGAACGGGCCGTGGGACTGCTCGATCCGGTGGCGGGGGCGATGATCCGGGCGGTGTGGTTCGACGCCGGAGCGGAGCGAGCCGGGCGGCTGTTGCTGATCGTCCACCACCTCGCCGTGGACGGGGTGTCCTGGCGCATCCTCGTACCCGACCTGGAGGCCGCCTGGGCGGCCGTCGCCGCCGGGCGGCGGCCCGAGCTGCCGCCCGTCGGCACCTCGTTCCGCCGCTGGTCCCTGGCGCTGGTCGAGCAGGCGCGCACGCCGTCGCGGGTGGCCGAGGCCGAGCTGTGGCTCCACAGCGCGGACGCGCCCCGCACCCCGCTGGGCTCCCGGCCGCTCGACCCCGACCAGGACACCGCCGCCACGACACGCTCGCTGCGGCTGACCCTGCCGCCGGAGACGACGGGCCCGCTGCTCACCACCGTCCCGTCCGCCTTCCGCGCCGGCACCCAGGACGTCCTCATCACCGCTCTCGCGCTGGCCGTGGCCGAACAGCAGGGCTCCCCGCACGTCGTGCTCGACGTCGAGGGGCACGGCCGTGAGGAGCTGGCACCCGGGCTCGAACTGTCACGCACCGTGGGCTGGTTCACCTCGCTCTACCCGGTCCACCTGGACCTGGCGGGCATCGACCTGAGCGATGCGCTGGCCGCCGGGCCCGCCGCCGGCATCGCCGCCGCCCGGGTGGCCGAGCGGCTGCGCGAACTCCCCGACCATGGCGCCGGGTACGGCCTGCTGCGCCACCTCAACCCCGACACGGCAGCCGAGTTGGCCAAGGCACCCACTCCGGCGATCGGCTTCAACTACCTCGGCCGGGTCACCGCCCGTGACACCGCCGACGCCACCGCATGGACCTTCGCCCCCGAGTCGTCGGCGCTCGGCACCGGTTCCGACCCCGACCTGGCCGCCGCCCACGTCCTGGAGGTCAACTCGCTCGTCCGTGACACCGGTTCGGGTCCGCACCTGGTGGCCGACTGGTCATGGCCCGACGGCGTGCTCACCGAGCCGGAGGTGCGGGCGCTGGCCGAGTCCTGGTTCGCCGCGCTCACCGCTCTCGCCACCCAGGTCGACCGGAGAGCCTCGGGCATGTCGCTGAGGGGACTGGAGCAGGACGAGCTCGACGAACTGGCCGCGGGCCTCGACGGCTGATCACGTGAACCAGTGGACCACCCGGACCAAACGGACCAGACAGCGAGACGAGACGACATGACGCAGCCCGCGACGCGGAAGCCCGCGCCGGCCGACGTACTCCCCGTGACCCCGCTCCAGGAGGGTCTGCTCTTCCACGCCCTGTACGAGCACGAACGGGACGCCCCCGACGTGTACCTGGTACAGCTGGTCTTCGAACTCGAAGGCTCTGTGGACGCCGGCCGCCTCCGCGCCTCGGCCCAGGCGCTGCTGGACCGACACCCCAATCTGCGGGCGGCCTTCCGGCGGCGTCGCGGCGGCCAGCCGGTGCAGGTCGTTCCGCACCGGGCGACGCTTCCCTGGGCGGAGGCCGACCTGACGGCTCAGGGCGTCGACACGGAGAAGGCGTGGGCCCGGCTGCTGGACGAGGACCGGGGGCACGGGTTCGACCCGGCCTCCCCTCCCCTCCTGCGCTGCACCC
>KE354320.1 GCA_000415505.1 Streptomyces afghaniensis 772 | reverse complement strand
GGAACCGACCCGGCTGGCCCCGTCCGCCACGCCGGGCGCCACGGACCTCGCGCAGGCGCGCATCGAGCTGCCGGCCGACACCGGGGCCGCGCTCACGGCCCGCGCCCGGAGCCTCGGCGTCACCATGAACACCCTGGTTCAGTCCGCCTGGGCGATCCTGCTGGGGCGGCTGACCGGCCGCGACGACGTCGTGTTCGGCACCACCGTCTCCGGCCGCCCGGCCGAACTGCCCGGCGTCGAGTCGATGGTCGGCCTGTTCATCAACACCATCCCGACCCGCGTCCGGCTGCGCCCCGCCGACACCCTGGGCGACCTGCTGCACCAGGTCCAGGAGGGCTACGTCCGCCTCCTCGACCACCACTACCTCGGCCTGGCCGACATCCATCGGGCCGTCGGGGTCCCGGAACTCTTCGACACACTCCTGGTCTTCGAGAACTATCCGGTGGACCCGGAGGCGATGGGTGAGGGCGGGGTCGTCCAGCGCACGGGCAGTGCAGGCGGGGACAGCGAAGAGCGTGAGGGTTTCCACGTCACCGGCTCCAGCGGTCGCGACGCCACCCACTACCCGGTGACCCTCGTGGCCCTTCCCGGCCCCCGGCCCCGCTTCCGGCTGGCCTACCGACCCGGCCTGTTCGACGCCGACTGGGCCGACGCCACGCTCGCCCGTCTGGTGCGGATCCTGGAGGCCATGGCGGCCGGCCCCGAGCTCCCGCAGGGCCGCCTGGGTCTCCTCGCACCCGGGCAACTCCCCCGGCACGCCGAGCTCCCGCCGCCCCCGGGCCGTACCCTCGGCGACCTCTGGTCGGCCCAGGTCGCGGCCACCCCGGACGCCGACGCCGTACGCGACCGCGGCACCCACCTCACGTACGGGGAACTGGACGCCCGGGCCGGACAGTTGGCCGCCCGGCTCGCCGCCCTCGGCGCGGGCCCCGAGCGGGTCGTCGGCATCGCCCTGCCCCGTACGGCGGAGCTGATCGTCGGAGTCCTCGCCGTGCTGAAGTCCGGTGCGGCCTACCTGCCGCTCGACCCCGCGTACCCGGCCGACCGCCTGGCGTACATCGTCGCCGACGCCCGGCCGGTCGTCGTCCTCGCCACGACGGAGACGGCGGGAGCGTTGCCGGAGGGTACGCCGCTGCTCGATCCAGGCAGGGAAGGCAGTCAGCAGGCGATTGAGCCCAAGCACTTGAGCCCGTCCAACCTCGCCTACATCACCTACACGTCCGGTTCCACCGGCCGCCCCAAGGGCGTCCTGGCCACGCACCGGAACGCCGTCGAGTTCGTCGAGTGGACGCATGCCGAGTTCGGTCCGGACCGGCTGGCCAGGGTGCTGTTCTCGACCTCGCTCAACTTCGACGTGTCGGTGTTCGAGATCTTCTCGCCGCTGCTGTGCGGGGGCCGCATCGAGATCGTCGAGAACCTCCTCGCGCTCACGGACGGCACCGCCCGGGACGTCGGCCTGATCAGCGGCGTGCCCACGGTCATGGCGACTGTGCTCACCGAACGACCGGCCGTGTCCCCGCACACAGTGGCCCTCGGCGGGGAACCGATCTCCGAACAGCTCCGCGCCGACGTCGAGGCCGTCTTCCCCGGGGCGCGGCTCGTCAACTTCTACGGGCCCACCGAGGCGACGATCTACGCCACTGCCTGGCAGTCGGACGCCGACCCGGATGACAAGGCGGGCCCGCCCATCGGCCGCGCCCTCGCCCGCAACCACGTCCACCTCCTCGACCACGCCCTGCATCCCGTGCCCGACGGAGCTGTCGGCGAGGTGTACGTCGCGGGTGGCGGCCCCGCGCGCGGCTACCTCGACCACCCGGGGCTGACGGCCGAGCGGTTCGTCGCCGACCCGTTCGGCGGGCCGGGGGAGCGCATGTACCGCACGGGTGACCTGGCGGTGCGCGGCTCGGACGGTCAGCTGCGCTTCCTGGGTCGCGCCGACCAGCAGGTGAAGATCCGCGGCTTCCGTGTCGAACTGGGCGAGATCGAGGCCGTCCTCGCCACCCATCCCGCCGTCGCCCAGGCGGCAGTCACGGTACGCGAGGACGGCCGCGGCGAGAAACAACTCGTCGCGTACGTTGTCCCGTCCGAAGGGGCACAGCCGGGAGTCCGAGGAGGATCGCGGCTCCCGGGTGCGACGAAGACCGCCGACGACCTCCGCGAGCACCTCGCCCGGGCCCTCCCCGCCCATATGGTCCCCTCGGCGTTCGCCGGTCTGGGCTCGCTCCCCCGCACCGCCAGCGGCAAGCTGGACCGCAAGGCGCTGCCCGCGCCGGATGAGCGGTTCACGGCGAAGACGGCGCCGCGTACCGGGCGGGAGGAGACCCTGCGGGCAATCTTCGCCGAGGTCCTCGGACTCACCACCGCTTGCGTCGGCGTCCACGACAGCTTCTTCGACCTCGGCGGCCACTCCCTGCTGGCCCCCCGCCTGACCTCGCGCATCCGTGCCGAGCTCGGCACCCAACTGCCCATGCAAGCCCTCTTCGACACACCGACCGTGGCCGCGCTGGCCCGACGGACCACCGAACGCGAGGCCCCCGAAGCACCGCGCGCCGACCGGCCCGGCCAGTCCGGTACGGCGCCTCTCGGCCCCCTGCTACCCCTGCGTACCCGAGGCGACCGCGCCCCCCTCTTCTGCTTCCCCCCGGCTCCGGCCTGGCCTGGGGCTTCGCGGGGCTCGCCCGCCACATCGACCCGGGCCGCCCGCTGTACGGACTGCAGTCCTGTGGGCTGATCCCGGGGCAGAAGCCGACCGGCAGCCTGGCCGAGGTGGTGGCCGAGCACACCGCCCGTATCCGCGAGATCCAGCCGCGCGGTCCGTACCACCTGCTCGGCTACTCCATGGGCGGCCTCGTCGCGTACGACGTGGCCGTCGGCCTCCAGGCGGCCGGAGAGCAGGTCCCACTCCTCGCGCTGCTGGACTCCTTCCCGGGGGCCTGGCTTCGGCAGGGCCCCGCCCCGTCCGACCGCCCGGCACTGCTGCGCAGCCTCCTGTCCATCCTGGGCCGCGAGGTGCCCGAGGACGAGACGGACCCGCTGACGGACAGCAGCTTCGCCGAACTGGTCCGCCGTGTGCCCGACATGCCCGGCAGCCTCGCTGACGCCGAACTGGCGGCGCTGGTCGACGTGACGGCGAACAACCGCCGCCTGCTGGGCGAGTTCGCTCCCACCTCGTACCGCGGCGACCTGCTGTTCTTCACCGCCGAGGCGGATCCGGACGCGGTGCCCGGACGCTACGGCTCCTGGCAGCCGTACGTCGAAGGCCGCATCCACAACCACGACATCCCCTGCACCCACGGAGAGATGACCCGTCCCACGTCACTGAGCCGCGTCGGCCCGGTGCTGGACAGCCACCTCCGGAAGTAACCACGAGCCCCCAGGAGGAAAGATGACCACCAACCCTTTCGACGACGACAGCATCGAGCACTTCGTCCTGGTGAACGACGAAGGCCAGCACTCCCTGTGGCCCTCGTTCGCCGAGGTGCCGGCCGGCTGGACGATCGTCCACGGCGCCGCCGGCCGTCAGTCCTGCGTGGATTACGTCAACGCGCACTGGACCGACATGCGCCCGGCCAGCCTGATCGAGGCCATGGGCGAGTGACGCCGGACCAGTGAAACCCGTACCACCCCACCAAGGAGACACCGACGGCCATGCCCACGGATGACCAGACCAACGCAGCCGGCGCCCTCAAGCTGGTGTGCCTTCCGTATGCCGGAGCGGGCGCTTCGTTCTACCGCCCCTGGGCCGCCATGGCCGGGGACGCGGCACAGATCCTGCCTCTGCAACTGCCCGGCCGTGAAAGGCTCATCGACGACGAACCACACCGGGATGTGCACAGGGCAGTGGACGGACTCGTGGTCCAGCTGCGGGAACGGCTCGGCGCCGGTGACCACAGGGTTGCCCTCTTCGGGCACAGCCTCGGTGCCGTACTCGCCTACGAACTGGCCCACCGTCTGGTCGCCGAGCCCGGTGTCGAGCTCGTCCACCTTTTCGTCAGCGGGTCGCCGGTGCCCGACCGCGGTCGTGAACAGCGGGCCAGCGGCCTGTCCGACGAGGACTTCCTCGCCCGCGTCCGCGAGCTGGCGGGCTACAGCCACCCCGCGCTCGACGACCCCGAGATGCGTGAGCTGGTCCTGCCGACCCTGCGCGCCGACGTCGAGATGCACGAGACCTACGTACCGAGCACCCGCCTCCCGCTGGACGCGCCCCTCACGGTCGTCCGGGGCGAGGACGACGACCTCGTCACCCACGACGACGCCGCGTCCTGGAGCAAGGCGACCGGCCGCGACTTCGAGCACGTCGAACTCCCCGGCGGCCACATGTATCTGACCGAGTCCGCGCCCGCCCTGGTCGGCCTCATCGTCTCGACGCTGCGCTGAGCGTTCGCCCCCCCTCACGACTCCCAAGGAGTATCCGATGCGGCTGCAAGGCAAGTCGGTCCTGATCACCGGCGCCGCCCGCGGACTCGGCCGGACCGCAGCGGTCGCCTGCGCGGCCGAGGGCGCCGACCTCATCCTCCTGGACATCTGCGCCGACCTGCCGGGCGTGCCCTATCCGCTGGGCACGCCGGGCCAGTTGGAGCACACCGCCGCGCTGTGCCGGGAGGCGGGAGCGGCGGTCCTCACCTCCGAGGCCGACATCCGCGACCTGCGCGCCGTGCGGGAGGCCGTGACTCGCGCCGAGGACCGGTTCGGCCGGATCGACGTCGCCGTCAACAACGCGGGCATCGCCGCTCCCTCGGGCAAACCGGTGCACGAGATCGATGAGGACGAGTGGTCCCTGATGATCGACGTGGACCTCTCCGGGGCCTGGCGGGTGGTCCGCGAGGTCGGCAAGGCGATGAGCGCCCGGCGCGCCGGCAGCATCGTCAACGTGGCGTCGACGGCTGGGCTGGTGGGCTACCGGCACTTCGCCGGGTACGTCGCCGCCAAGCACGCCGTCATCGGTCTCACCAAGGCCGCCGCGCTCGACTACGCGCCCACGAAGGTCCGCGTGAACGCGGTCTGCCCGGGTTCGGTGCGCGACGACGAGCGGGCCGAGGGCCGGATGCTCGCCGAGATCGCCATGGCGCTGGAGGTGCCCGTCCACGAACACGAGAAGACCTTCGCCGCGGCACAGCCCATGAACGCGCTGATCGAGCCCGAGGACGTCGCCGCCGCCGTCGTCTTCCTCGCCTCGGACGAGTCCCGGCAGATCACCGGGTCGGTCCTGACCGTGGACGGCGGGTTCAGCATCCGCTGAGCGCCCCTTCCCGCTCATCGATCTCCCGCTCCCCCGCACCAAGGAGTACGGCCGTGTCCGCCTCGCCGCCCGATCCCCTCCCCGCCCCCGCCCACTGCCACGCGATGCGCGTCCGCCCGGCCCCCTCCCAGGAGCCCACCGGCCGACAGGGGGTGTGGATCGATGACCTCCCCCTTCCGTCCACGGGCCCGCTCGCCGAACGCCGCCGCGCCACCGAACTCGCCCGCCCGGCCCGCACCCCCCGCCGAGTCCAACTCCGTTATGCCGACGGCCTGTCCGACCTGATCGTTGTGGCCCCGCGACGCGGCCCCCACCGTGCGGCAGCACCGCCGGCTCCCGCGCCCGCTCCGGCCTGGGGCCTGGCCGACGACGGCCCCGAGACCGCCTTCTCCGTCCTCCTGGAGCACGAAGGCGACGAGGCGAGCTGGCTCACGGCACTCGCCGTCACCCTGCGCCGCTACGACCCCGATACCCAGCCGGTCATCGGCACGGATCAGGGCGAATTCACCGTCGAACCGGCCGCCACGCTCGGCGAGTCGAAACCGTCGCTCGCGTCGGGCCCGGCGCTCGCAGGCCTGCTGTTCGGCAACCCTGTCGACGGCAGTGGGCTGGGCGAGGGTGGGGTCGAGGGCGAGTACGTGCCCTGTCTGGCGCCCCCGTTTCCGCTCACCGTCTCCGTCTTCCGGGACTCCGGCGGCCTGCGGCTGCGCTGCGACCACCGGAGCAGCCATGTCTCGGCGGACATTGCCGCACAGTTCGTACGGCACCTCGTACATGTGCACCAACAGGTCCTGCACGCCCCACAGACGCGGATGGACGATGTCGAGCTTCTCGACGAGGCCGAGCGGACCCGCACGGTGGCACTCGGCCGCCCGCCCCGTGCCCTGGCCACCACGCCGATGAGCGTGACGGAGGCGTTCGCCCGGGTCGTCGCCGCGACTCCGGACCGTATCGCTGTGACCGACGGCGAGGCCGGTCTGACGTACCGGGAACTCGACGAGCGCGCAACACAGTCGGCATCGCGCCTGCGGGCGCTCGGCGTCACCGGCGGCGACCGCGTCGGCGTATGCCTGGAGCGCTCCGCCGAACTCGTCGTCACCCTGCTCGCCGTACTGAAGGCCGGTGCGACCTACGTGCCCGTCGACCCTGCCTACCCGGCCGACCGGCTCGCCCACACGGCACGGGACGCGGAGCTTGGTGTGGTGGTCACTCGGCTTCCCGGGTTCCCGTCCGTGGCGGGGTGCGTTCAGGTGACGCCGGACGAACTGTTCGACGAGGCGGCCGCCGCGAGCGGCACGAGCCTGCCGCACCCGTCACCCGACGAGCCTGCCTACGTCATCTACACCTCCGGCTCCACCGGCCGCCCCAAGGGCGTCGTCGTACCGCATCGGAACGTGATCGCCCTGATCGACGCGACGCGCGAGGAATACGCGCTCACCGGGGCGGACGTATGGACGTGGTTCCACTCCAGCGCGTTCGACTTCTCGGTGTGGGAGATCTGGGGCTGCCTGCTGACCGGCGCACGGCTGGTCGTGGTGCCGTACTTCGTCTCCCGTGAGCCGGACCGCTTCCGCGATCTACTCGTGGCCGAGAAGGTCACCGTGCTCAGCCAAACCCCGTCGGCCTTCGCGCAGCTACTGGAGGTGGACCACACGGAGGTAGGCGTACGGGTGGTCGTCCTCGGCGGCGAACCCCTCGACGCCCGGGTGCTGCTGCGGTGGTTCGACCGGCACCCGGAGTCCGCCTGCCGCGTGGTGAACATGTTCGGCATCACGGAGACCACCGTCCATGTCACCGAGCAGACCCTCACCCGGAAGCTGGCGCTCGCCACCACCCGCTCGGTCGGCCGCGCCCTGCCCGGCTGGCACCTGTACGTGCTGGACCAGTACGGACGGCTCCTGCCCCCTGGAGTCGCGGGCGAGATCTACGTGGGCGGTTCCGGCGTGGCACTCGGCTACCTGGGCCAGGAGGAACTGACGGCCCAACGGTTCCTACCGGACCCCTTCACCGGCGGCCCGATGTACCGCAGCGGCGACCTCGGCCGCCTGCGCCCCGACGGACGCCTCGAACACCTCGGCCGTATCGACAGCCAGGTCAAGATCCGCGGCTTCCGCATCGAACTCCACGAGATCCGCTCCGTCCTGCTGGAGGACCCCCAAGTGCGCACCGCGGCCGTCGTCGTACGCCGCGACGACCCGGCCGACGCCGCCACGGCCAGGATCGACGCCTACGTGGTCCTGTCGCCCGGGGCCGACCCCACCACGATCCGCGAACGGGCAGCGGGTATCCTGCCCGACTACATGCTCCCCGCCACGGTCTCGCCGGTGGACACGCTCCCGCTGACGCCCAACGGCAAACTCGACACAACGAAGCTCCCCCCGGTCGGCCGCCCACCGGCACCCGGGAATGCGGTCCCCGCCAGGGCGGCTACGGCCACTGACGACCTCACCGCGCCCCTGACAGAGATCTGGAGCGACATCCTGGGCGTCCCTGTCGGCCCGGACGATGACTTCTTCGAACTCGGCGGCAACTCCCTCTTCGCCGTCCGCATCACCGCCGCCCTACGCACCCGTGGCCTCCCGCCCCTGCGCCTGCGAGAGCTGTACCGTCACCCGACGATCCGCGAAACGGTTGCGAGTCTCAGGACCTTGGACGGATGACGGGCGTCCGCGGCTCTCCCTTGCTTTTGGTGCTCAGCGCGCGCCAACGAGATGATCCAGCGACGGCGCCAGAACCGGGGTGAGCGCCTCGGCGTAGGCCTCTGAGAGGTGGCTGTCGTCGCGGTAGACGGCGGTGTCGGCGACGACCACAGGGCAGATGCCGGTGCGGGAGGCGCAGAGCCAGGGGGTGGGGTCGATGACTGTGGTGGCCGTTGCCGATGCGGCGGTCCGGATGGCTGCGCCACGGGTCGCGTCGCGGGTCGCCTCCGGCAAGTGATGGGCGCAGGAGCGCAGTTGCAGGGAGTTCCTGGCGGCGCAGTCGATCGGGTCGCCCTTGGGCCATGGGGTGTCGAGCAGGGCGGCGACCCGGGCGCCTGAGATGCCCAGGTCACGGAAGGTGTTCTCGAAGCCGGTGGCCCACTGGTGGAGGGGGTTGGCGGCGGGGCGGGCCGGGTCGCCGGCGTCCGAGGAGGAGACGACGACCAGGTCGGGGCGCAGTGTCTTGATCCTCGCAATGGCGTTGGAGCGCCAGGTGTCGCAGGCGGTGTACGGCTTGTGGCCGCTGACGATGGTCACGTCGGCGACCTTGCAGGAGGCCTTCGTCAAAGAGACCAGCTTCCAGCCGCGTGCGGTCGCGAGCCGTTGCAGGGCCGGGAACCACTGGGCCGCGTGCGAGTCGCCGAAGAGGACGATCGTGCGGGAGGATGACCGGTCGCCGTAGACGCAGGGCCGGGCGCGGGTGGCGGAGTGGTCGACGTGGCAGCCGTCCCGGTAGACCGCGGAGCGGGAGGACTTCACCTTCGGCAGAGGCGGGGCGAGGTTACTCGGCAGGGCGGTGGGGGACGTCGTCAGGAGTTCGGTGAGACGGGCCTGCGGGGCCGGTGCGTCGGAGAGTGCCCGCGCCAGCGCGGGCGCGGGGTCGCCCACCTCGATCGTCGGCGGGACCGCCGTCGCCGTCAGGGACAGCGCCGAGGCGCCCGCGGACAGCGCGGCCCCGAGCACCAGGGCTCGGCGGGGGCGCCTGCGGAAGACCCGGTGGAAGCGGACCGGGTTCTCCACGAGGCGGAGAGTCAGCCACGCCAGGCCCAGCGCCGCCGCGGACAGGCCGATCGCGAGCAGCACGTCGGCCGTGCCGTCGGCGCGGCCCAGCGCCGCCGGGGCGATGACCAGCAGCGGCCAGTGCCACAGGTACCAGCCGTACGAGAGTCCGCCGAGCCACACCAGCGGTCGCCGCCCCAGCAACCACGCGGCGCCCTGCGAGGTGGGAGCGCAGCCGCCGGCCAGCACGAGCGCGGTGCCGGCGACCGGCAGCAGGGCGTGGTGGCCGGGGAAGGGCGTCTCGTCGTCGTACCAGAGCGCTGCCAGCGTGACGCAGGCCAAGCCGAGCCAGGTCAGCGGGGCCGCGAGGGCGGCGGGCAGCCGTTCCAGCCGGCCGGTGGCCAGCGCCAGGAGCGCACCAGCACCCAGTTCCCATGCCCGGGTGAGCGAGCCGAAGTACGCCCAGGGCGCCGAGGAGTTCGTCACGAGAACGCCCGCCGCGAACGACCCCAGGCACAGTACCCCGAGCGGCACCGCGACCAGTCGGCGCCGACCGCGGGTGACCCGCCAGGCGAGCAGCAGGAGCAGAGGCCACACCAGGTAGAACTGCTCCTCCACGGCAAGCGACCAGAAGTGCTGGAACGGTGACGGCGGGCTGTTCTGGGCGAGATAGTCCGTACCGGCCGCCGCAAGCCGGAAGTTGACCGCGTACAGTGCACTGGCGAGGGCGTCACCCGCGTACTCGGCGAGCCGCGCTTCCGACAGGAACAGCCAGGCCGCGCCCAGCGTGACGGCGATGACGAGGGACGAGGCGGGAAGCAGCCGCAGTGCCCGGCGGGCGTAGAAGGAACGGACCGACACCCGGCCGGTGGTGGCGAGTTCGCGCAGCAGCAGCGACGTGATGAGGAAGCCGGAGATCACGAAGAAGACGTCGACACCGATGTAACCGCCGCTGACCTGGGACACGCCGGCGTGGGAGAGCACCACCAGCCCGACGGCCACCGCGCGCAGCCCCTGGATGTCGAGCCGCAGGGCGTGGCCTCGGGTAGGCGCGGATCTGCCGCTCGTCGGGACGGTACGTATCTCGGCGGACATGATGCTGGGCATCGGGGGTGACTCCTCGGGCCGACTGACTGGCATGTTTCAGCCAAGAAGACCTGTCCGGCCGCCATACGATTCCACCGTTGGCACCCCGACTTCGCTCACGCGAGAAGGTTCAACCGCGGGAAACCATGGGTTCATCCTGATTCAGCCCGGAAGGACGCACGCCGGCCCGGCCACTGGAGCAGGTTCGTCAGGCGGTCCGGGACAGGGCCCGCCTGGGGTGCGGCTGCCGCCCTGGCTCCGTAGGCTCGTACGGGAGTGCTGCCGGCGGGCCGAGGCACATCCGGCGCACGGCGTCGCCCGCCTCCAGCTCCTCGATGTGAGGTGGAGCCACTCATGACCACGCCAAGGGACCTTTTGATCACCGCCATGGACCTGGCGGCCAGTCGCGCGCTGGAGCGAGGCGATCTGTCACTCGCGCTCGCGGGAGCCGAGCTGATCGACCTCCTGGATGCCCGAGCCGTCACACTGGCCGGTGACCACATCGTGCCGAGTGACCGGCGCTCCATGACCGATCGGATGCTGGACGAGGCTGCGTCGTCGCTCGCGCGGCAGGCGCCGTACGACTCGGTCGACGCCTGGCTGTGGCGCAGGGGCCGCGACCTGGCCGAGGCCTATCTGGCCGTCCTCGAAGCGGAAGGGCAGCTCAGCCGGCAACGCCACCATCGCTGGATGATCTTCCAGCCCACTCACACGGTGCTGGTGGATTCGCCCGCACGCCGCCACGCGGCGAACCGCTATGCGTCGGATGAGCCCGTCCTCGCCGCCCTCGCGGCGGCCGCCGGCGTCGGCGACGAGCTGACTGAAGGGTCACCGGGCGTGGCCGACGAGGCCGTGGCGACCGTGCTCGCCGCCGTCCAGGACGCGGTCAGGGGTCTGGAGGCCGAACGGCAACGGCGAGCCATCGACGAGGCGGCCTTCGACAACGTCTGGCGGGGCGAATAGGGGCAGCATGCTCGATGGCGCAAGGTCCGCACGCTCGTTGTCGAGCGGGTCAGGCCGCCGTTTCCTGGAGGCGACCAGGGCCAAGCTCACACCTTCACTCGCCCCTCCTCCAGATGTCCGTGAACCGGTCGAGCAGTGCGGCCGCCGCCGTCACGTCATCCGTGAGCGGCCGGTCGGCCTGGTCCTCGTTGAGCACCGACAGGGCGAGCTCCTGCGCGCGGCCCACGGGTAGATCCGGATCGGGCCGGAGCTCGCGCTGGCGCAGCGCCCGTACGGCGGCGACGAGTTCGCAGCCGACGACCAGACGGTACGCACCGCATGCGCGCAGCGTCTGACGTGCGGCGAGCGAGGCGAAGCTGGCCTGTTCCTCGACGCCTCGGGAGAGTACGGCGTGGCCGAGCGACGCGGGTGCCGAGAACGCCCGCAGATCGCCGAGGGCGGCGCCGGCGGCGTACTCCAGGATCATGACGCCGGAGGAGGCGGGTTGATGGTCGGCGAGGAAGGGGCGCAGGCGGGTGTAGGCGGGCTCGTTGAGGGTGGAGAGCCGTGATGTCGACAGCCGGGCCACCTGGGTGAGGGCCAGCCTGAAGTGGTCCAGGGCGAGGGCGAGTTGGGACTGGTAGAAGCCGCCGTGGTGGTAGGCCGCCATGTCCTCGGGGGTGATCAGCGGGTTCTCGGCGGCCGCGTTGATCTCGATCGCGACGACCTCTTCCAGGGCGTCGGCCGCGTCATGGGCGGGACCGTGGACCTGGGGGAGGCAGCGGAAGCCGTACGGGTCCTGGAGCCGCCCGAGCGGCGGGGTGGGCCGGTCGGGGGCGCCGAGCAACTCCCGCATCCGCCGGGCGACTTCGACGGAGCCGCGGTGCGGCCGGGCGGCGTGCACGGGCGCGGCGTACGCCTCGTGTGCACCATCGACCGCCAGCACCGACAGGGCGCCGACGACCTGAGTGGCCTCCAGCAGCCCTCGCAGTTCGTGCAGGGCGAGCGCGGCCTGACCGAGTGTGAGGGCGTTGCTGCTGATGAAGGCGAGGGCGTCGTTGTTGTCGAGGTGCTGGGGCTCGGGAGCACCGACCACACCTCGCGGCTCGCCGGAAGCGCCGCCTGCGCCTGAGAAACCCGCTTCCCGCCACGGATGCTCCCCCGCCAACGCCAGTCCCGCCTGGGCCAGCGCCGCGATGTCCCCGGTGCCCACCGATCCGAACTCGTTGACGACCGGATACGCCCCGCTCTCCAGCGCCTCGCACAGCGCGGTGACCACGGTCGGTCGCAGCCCCGCACCCCCGGCCAGCAGCTGGTTGGCGCGGACGGCGAGCATCGCGCGGACCTGGCGGGCGGGCAGCTCCTCCCCGATGGCGCCGGCGTGGCTGCGCAGCAGCCGGAGGCCGTGCTCGGCGGCCGCCTCGGTGGGCACGTCCTCGTTCCGGTTGGCGCCGACACCGGTGGAGCGGCCGTAGACGCGTCCGGTCGCGGCGATCTGCCGTGCGGCGTCCCAGGACTCCGCCACCCGCTTCATCGCGTCGCTCCCGGGTTCCGGACGCGCCGTCCCGTCGGCGAGGCGCACGACGTCCTCGACCCGGAGTCCGATCCCGTCGAGGACCACTGGGCCGGTATACCCGGAAGACACAGCACCAGCCGCGTCCACGATCTGAGACGACATCACGCCCAAACTCCCCTCAAGGTGGACTTTCGATCTTGCCTGGCGGTCAGCCGTTACGTCGGATTAACGCCAAACCGTTGACAACCTATTCACGTACCGAGAACTCTGCATGACGTTATACAGCCGGGCAAGGGACATCTCATGATCCAGTTCGACGCGGTCCACAAGCGCTTCCCCAACGGCACGACTGCAGTCCACGACCTCACCCTCGACATGGCGGAAGGCGGCGTGACCGTCCTCGTCGGATCCTCCGGTTGCGGCAAGACGACCACCCTGCGCATGATCAACCGGATGGTCGAGCCGACCTCCGGCACCATCCGCGTCGGTGGCAAGGACGTCACCCGGCAGGACGCCGCCGAACTGCGCCGCTCCATCGGATACGTCATCCAGCAGGCCGGCCTCTTCCCGCACCGCACGGTGCTCGACAACATCGCCACCGTGCCGCTGCTCCTGGGCCACGGCCGCAGGAAGTCCCGGGCCCGCGCGGCCGAATTGCTGGAGACCGTGGGCCTGTCGGCCGAGGCCGGCAAGCGCTACCCGCACCAGCTCTCCGGCGGCCAGCAGCAGCGCGTCGGCGTGGCCCGCGCGCTCGCCGCCGACCCGCCGGTGCTCCTCATGGACGAGCCGTTCGGCGCGGTCGACCCGGTCGTGCGCGCCCAGCTCCAGGACGAACTGATCCGGCTCCAGCAGGAGTTGAGCAAGACCATCGTCTTCGTCACCCACGACATCGACGAGGCCGTACGACTGGGCGACCGGATCGCGATCTTCCGTACCGGTGGCCACCTGGTCCAGTGCGCCGCACCCACCGAGCTCCTGGCCCGCCCCGCCGACGACTTCGTGGCCGACTTCCTCGGCGCCGAGCGCGGTCTGAAGCTGCTCTCGCTGAAGACCCTCGCTGCCGTCCCGCAGGGCCCGGCCCCGGAGGGCGGTCCCTGGGCCCTCGTACTCGACGCGGCGAACAAGCCCCTGCACTGGGCCTCGGGCGATGCCGAACTCCCCGTACGACCGCTCAGGGACGACGACTCGCTGCTGTCGGCCCTCAACGAGTCCATCGCCTCCCCCACCGGCCTGATAGCCCGCGTCGACGCCGACGGCGTCCTCACCGGCGTCTCGTCCCGTGACGACATCCACCACCACGCGGGGCAGGCCCACACGGAAGCCCGGGTGGCCGCATGACGATCGACTGGTCGTGGATCGGCGACCACACCTACGACCTCACCACCCTCACGGTCTCCCACCTCCAGGCCGCCCTGTCCGCCGTCCTCTTCGGCGTCCTGATCTCGCTCGCCCTGGCAGTGGTCGCCCACCGGATCCGCCCCCTGCGCGGCTTCCTGCTCGGCATCTCGAACGTCCTGTTCACCATCCCGTCGATCGCGATCTTCGTGCTCCTGCTGCCGGTCAGCGGCCTCACCCGCACCACCACCGTGATCGGCCTGACGGTCTACACGCTGGTCGTGCTGCTCCGGAACACCGTGGAGGGCCTCGACTCGGTCCCCGCGAAGACGAGGGAGGCGGCGAAGGCGATGGGCACGCGCCCCCTGCGCACGCTCCTCACGGTGGAGTTCCCGCTGGCGCTCCCCGTGATCATGGCGGGCGTCCGCATCGCGACGGTCATGTCGATCTCCCTCGTCTCGGTGGCGACCTACATCGGCGACGGCGGCCTCGGCCAGCTCTTCACCGACGGCTTCCAGCGCAACTTCCCGACGCCGGTGATCGCGGGAGTGGTCCTCACGATCCTCCTGGCCGTGGTCGCGGACGCGGCCCTGGTCGCCGTCCAGTACGTCCTGACCCCGTGGCGGAGGCGGCGAGCCTGACATGTACGAACTCTTCAAGCATCTCGGCGGCTGGCTGACCAGCGGCGCCCAGTGGTCCGGCTCGGACGGCATCACCCACCGCCTCGCCGAGCACCTCCAGTACTCCCTCGTCGCCACGCTCATCGCGGCCGCCATCGGCCTCCCGCTGGGCCTGCTGATCGGCCACACCGGCAAGGGCGCGTTCCTCGCGATCAACCTGGCGTCGTTCGGCCGCGCGCTCCCGACCGTCGGCCTGGTCGTCCTGGTCTTCCTGGCCGGCGGACTGTCCATGCTCCCGGTCTACGTGGCCCTGGTCGCCCTGGCGGTCCCGGCGATCGTCACCAACACCTACGCCGGGATGACCGCCGTCGACCCGGACGTGAAGGACGCGGCGCGCGGGCAGGGCATGCGCGGCCACCAGGTCCTGTTCCAGGTCGAGTTGCCGCTCGCCCTGCCTCTGATCATGACGGGCCTGCGCCTGGCTCTCATCCAGGTCGTCGCCACCGCCACGATCGCCGCGTACGTCTCCTTCGGCGGCCTCGGCCGTTACGTGTTCGACGGCCTGGCCCAGCGCGACCTCGTCCAGGTGCTCGGCGGCGCGGTGCTGGTCGCCGTCGTGGCCGTCGTACTCGATCTGCTGCTGAGCACCCTCCAGCGTTTCCTCTTCCGACACCGCACTGCCTAGGGACCCTCGATGAACCGACGCACTCTCCTCGGCGGCCTCTTCGCAGCGGCCTCCGTCCCCGCCCTCTCCGCCTGCGCGAGCGGCATCACCTCCCTCGAAAACCAGGGGGGCACGGCCTCCGGCGGCGGCTCCAGCAAGGGCGGAGTCACCATCGGCACCGCCAACTTCACCGAGAACCAGGTGCTGGGTTGTCTGTACGCGGCTGTGCTCACGGCAGCCGGCGTGAAGACGAACGTCCGCCCCAACCTCGGCACCCGCGAGATCCTCATCCCCGCGATCAAGGGCGGCGACATCGACCTCCTGCCCGAGTACCAGGGCGCCCTCCTGCACTACCTCGACCCGAAGGCGACGGCGACCGAGGAGGGCGAGATGCAGAACGCCCTCGCCGTCGCGCTCCCCGCCGGCCTCCAGGTGCTGCCGTACGGCATGGCGGAGGACTCGGACGCCTTCGTGGTCACGCGGGAGACGGCGAAGAAGTACGGCCTGACCTCCCTGGCCGACCTGAAGAAACAGAACGGCAGGCTGGTCATCGGCGCGGCGCCGGAGGTGAAGAAGCGCCAGGTGGGTGTGGTCGGCCTCAAGGACGTCTACCGGGTGGAGTTCAAGGAGTTCAAGTCCCTCGACTCCTCCGGCCCCCTGGTCAAGGGCGCCCTGAAGAAGGGCGACGTCGACGTGGCGAACCTCTTCACCACGGACACCGACATCCAGGCCAACGACTGGGTGGTACTGACGGACCCCGAGAACCTCATCCCCGGCCAGCACGTCGTCCCGCTCATCGCCGACCGCAAGGCCGACTCCACGGTCCGCAAGGCCCTGGCCCGCCTCGGCAACGTCCTCACCACGGCCCAGCTCACCGAGCTCAACCGCCAGGTGGACAAGGACAAGAAGGACCCGGAGGACGTGGCGAACGCGTACGCGAGGCAGCACGGGCTGGCTTGACGAGGTCGGGAATCCGAGCGAGCAGACATGGCTACGACAACTCGTTCGGCCAAAACCAGGACCTGCGGTTTTCCGGCATGCGGAGACCAAGACTCAGCCCTCGATGCCGACGCTTCCCCGATCCTGCGCGTCGGAGGACCTCAGCGCGAGGGCCGCGATGTCGTCGTCGAGCCTGCCACCGCTGTGCTGCAGCAGAGCCCGGTGCAGCCGGTCGAGCAGCTCGCGGGGCTGCTCCAGGCCCTGCCGCCGCAGCCAGTCCGGCAGCGGGAAGAACTCGCCCGCGTGGTCCCGGGCCTCCGATACGCCGTCCGTGTAGAGCAGCAGCTGGTCCCCCGGGGCGAAGGCGACGACGTCGACCCAGTAACGGTCACCGATGAGCGCTGCGAGGTTGAGAGGCGGGGAGGCGATGGTCGGGACCAGGACCCGGACCTTTCCGTGATGCGCGATCAGCGGCGGGGGATGCCCGCAGTTGAGAAGTCGTACGCAGCCGCCGTCGTGCGGAATCTCGGCGAGGAGAGCAGTGGCGAAGTGCTCGGGCTGGTCCTGGGCCGGAAACGCAGCGCTGTGACGCGTGACGGCGATCTCGAGACGGTGGATGACGCCCTGCAGGTCGGGCTCGTCGTAAGCGGCCTCTCTGAAGCAACTGATCACCGCCGAGGCCGCCCCCACCGCGGACAGGCCCTTGCCCCGCACGTCGCCGATGAGCAGCCGGACCCCGTGCGGTGTACCGATCGCCTCATAGAAGTCGCCGCCGATCCGGGCCTGCTCTTGGGCCGCCAGGTACAGCGACTCGATCTCGACGCCCTCGATGCGGCGTGGCAGCGGGCGCAGCAGCACCTTCTGGGCTGCGTCGGCGACGAGCCGGATCTGGAAGAGCATCTCCTCACGCTGGAGCCGGACATGACTCCCGTATGCGGCCGCCAGGGTGACCGCGACGATCGCGGCCGCCGTGTACTGCGTCCCCAGGTCCGTGTAGAAGAAGCTGAGGACGATCATGAGCAGCAGGCAGAACGCGCCCAACAGGATCGTGGGGAACACGGGCCACATCGCGGCGGCCAGGGCGGGCGCGGCGGGCAGAAGGCGGCTGAAGGCGATCTCCCTGGGCGTGGAGAACGCCAGGCCGGCGATGAGGGCGGTCAAAATGAGGGGTGACAGCCGGGCAGCTTCCCATCGGCCGCTGTAGGCGGGGCGACGGCGCCACAGCCGTGCAGACATGATCACAAAATGCATCATATCGGCCTAATTAGACATTAGGCGCGGAATGATCATGCGCCGCACGCGAGGAATGCGCGCCGGACGGCCACGTCCGGAGGAACCGAAACCAGGCAGCACATGCCTCCCGGGCGCCCGAGGTCAGCCGGGCACGGGTCGGCCGAGCTCTGGTCACTTGGGATCACCGATGTTAAAAAGGTCGCATGGCGAATCCTTTCGCCCGTTTTCGACACCTATCAGTCAAGCGCCTCCTCAGCAAGGGCACGCGGAGCGTGGCCGGGCAGGTGCTGGTTTTCCAGGTGGCTCTGGTAGTGCTGCTCGTGACGTGCGGCGTCTTCGCTCTCATCCTGCAGTCGGAGCGGGACTCCAGCGCCGAGGCCAGGCGACGCTCCACGGCCGTGGCACAGACCTACGCGCACTCACCGGGCGTCCTGGCGGCCTTGCAGACCCCGGATCCGAGCAAGATTCTCCAGCCGCTCACCGAGGCGGCGCGCCGGGCCGCCGGCGTCGACTTCATCGTGGTCATGGACACCGAGGGCATCCGGTACACGCACCCCCTGCCGGACCGCATCGGAAAGCGCTTCGTGGGCGAGATCGGGCAGCCGCTGGCGGGGAAGGTCTACGTGGAGAGCGTCGACGGCCCGCTCGGTCGCGAGGTGCAGGCCACGGTCCCGATCGAGAACGCCGACAGCCAGGTGGTGGCCCTGGTCTCGGCCGGGATGAAGGTCGAGAACGTCGAAAGTCAGTTGCACCGGCAACTACCGATCATCCTGGGCGCCGGGGCCGCAGCGCTCGCGCTGTCCACCGGTGTGACGGCGCTGGTGGGCAAGCGGCTGCGACGCCAGACACACAGCCTGGCCCCGGACGAGATGACCCTGATGTACGAGCACCACGACACGGTGCTCCACTCCGTTCGGGAAGGGGTACTGATCGTGGCCGCCGACGGGCAGCTGATGCTGGCGAACGACGAAGCCAGACGCCTGCTGGAACTGCCCCCGACGTCGAGGGGCAGCTCGTCTCGGAGCTGCCGGGCCTCGATCCCGAGACGAAGGCGCTGCTCGTCTCCGGGCGCGAGGCCACCGACGAGGTGCACCTCGCGGGCGAGCGGCTGCTCGCGGTCAACCAACGGCCCACGGACTTCGGGTCAGGCCCCGAGGGCACGGTGGTGACACTGCGCGACTCCACCGAGCTGCAGGCGGTCACCGGCAGGGCGGAGGTGGCACGGGAGCGGCTCAGGCTGCTGTACGACGCCGGACTCCGCATCGGTACCACCCTGGACGTGCTGCGCACCGCCGACGAGTTGGCACAGGTCCCGATTCCTCGCTTCGCGGACTTCGTCACCGTGGACCTGGCCGACGCCGTCCTGCACGGCGAGGAGCCGGCCCTCACGGCGACGGACATGCGACGCGCGGCCGTGTGCGGCATTCAGGACGACCATCCGCTCTCCGAACAGGGCCGGCTTTTCGACTACCTTCCCTCCACTCCCCAGGCACGCGGCTACGGCAGCGGCCGGTCCCAGTTGGTGAGCGATCTGCCGACCGCCACGGGCTGGCGCGTGCAGGACCCCGAGCGCGCCAAGGCGATCATCGACCACGGCATCCACTCCCTCATCAGCGCCCCCATCCAGGCCCGTGGCGTCGTGCTGGGCATGGCCAATTTCTGGCGCGCGCACCCGCATGAGCCCTTCGACGAAGAGGATCTGTCGCTGGCGGAGGAACTGGTGGCCCGTGCCGCGATAAGCATCGACAATGCCCGCCGTTACACCCGCGAGCACGCTCTGGCAGTCACCCTCCAGCGCAGCCTGCTGCCGCAGGCCATGCCGGAGCAGAACGCCCTCGACATCGCCTTCCGCTACCTTCCCGCCCAGTCGGGCGTGGGCGGAGACTGGTTCGACGTGATTCCCCTGCCGGGAACCCGGGTCGCACTGGCCGTCGGCGATGTGGTCGGGCACGGCCTGCACGCCGCCGCCACGATGGGACGGCTGCGGACCGCGGTGCACAACTTCTCCGCCCTCGACCTGCCACCCGACGAGTTGCTGAGCCATCTGGACGACCTGGTCGGGCGCATCGACCAGAACGAGACGGCAGAGAGCGCAGCGGGTGTCGTGGGCGCCACCTGCCTGTACGGGATCTACGACCCGGTGACGCGCCACTACGTCATGGCGCGTGCGGGGCATCTGGCGCCGGCGCTGGTCCGGCCTGACGGAACCGTCACCTTCCCGGACGTGCCGGCCGGTCCGCCCCTGGGCCTCGGCGGCATGCCGTTCCAGACCGCGGAGCTGTGCCTCGCGGAGGGAACGCAGCTCGTCCTGTACACCGACGGCCTCATCGAGGACCGCAGACGCGACCTGGACGTGGGAATGGAAATTCTGCGCGCCACGCTGACGGGCCACTCCGGCCGGCCGCCCGAGGAGACCTGCCAGGACGTGCTGGACAGCCTGCTCCCCGATCGCCCCAAGGACGACGTCGCCCTGCTCGTCGCCCGCACCCGGGTACTGCCGCGCGACCGCGTCGCCGACTGGGACGTACCAGCGGACCCGGCCGCCGTCTCGGGTATGCGCGACACTGTGTCCCGAAAGCTCGAAACTTGGGGCCTGTCGGAGTTCGGCTTCACCATGGAGCTGATCCTTAGCGAGCTCATCACCAATGCCATCCGCTACAGCGCCGGGCCGATCCACGTGCGGCTGATCCGCGACCGCACGCTGATCTGCGAGGTGGCCGACGGCAGCAGCACCTCACCGCATCTGCGGTACGCCGCGACGACGGACGAGGGAGGCCGGGGCCTGTTCCTGGTGTCGCAGATGGCTGAGCGCTGGGGCACTCGGTACACCCCGCAGGGCAAGGTGATCTGGGCCGAACAGGCCATCAGGTGACGTGTGGCCCTCCGCGCGGCAGGTCGCGCGGAGGGCCACGATGCGAGCGTCACTGCTGCCGGGGGCCCTGACCGTCACATGTCGACGAGCCCTCTGGGCGGACTGTCACGGCGCCATCTCGTACGCCCCGGACAGTGCCTCCACACGCTCCCAGACCCGTCCCGAACGCGCTTCGTCGACGACGGGGCGCCGGACGGCACCGAGCGCCCAGCGCTGCTGATCCACCGTGGCGGAGTCCTTGCCGTGCAGTTCGACGGCGAAGGCCGAGAAGTCGCGGACCAGGACGGCGAACAGCTCGTCGAGCACATCCTCGTCCAGGTCCGTCAGGCGGGCCTGCTCCAGGATCAGCTGCCCGTGCACCACCAGCGCGAACAGCTGGCCGACGGCGAGAAGAAGATCGAGGTCGCGGCTCTGCTCCTCGTCGGGGGCTGCCGTGGCGACGAACTCGCACAGGGCGTCGGCCTGCTCCCGGAAACGGGCGACGTTCGGCACGCCGGCGTATGCGTCGTAGGCCGGTCGCCAGTCGTGGAAGCGTACGGAGCCGAGGCCACGGGCCGGTCCCTGCTGGAAGAGGAACGTGTCGTCGGCCGCGTCGAGGCGGGTCGGTACGGGCGCGAACTCGGCCGGGTACAGGAGGTGGTTGCGCATGAACTTGAGGATCAGCGCGAGGTTGACGTGTACCGTGCCTTCGAGCTTGGGCAGCCCTCGGATCTCGACGGCGGCCTGGGCGAAATAGGTGTCCTTCTCGAAGCCCTTGGCGGCGATCACGTCCCACATCAGGTCGATGACCTTCTCGCCCTCCGTGGTCACCTTCATCTTCGTCATCGGGTTGAAGAGCAGGTAACGGCGGTCGTCCGGCGAGGCGGAGCGGAAATAGTCGACGGCGCGGTCGCTGAACAGCTTCATGCCGACCAGGCGGACGTACGCGTCGGCCAGCTCGCGGCGCACGTGCGGGAAGGCGGTGACGGGGCGGCCGTACAGGATGCGATGCTGCGCGTGGGTCACCGCCTCGTACATCGCGTGCTCGCAGATGCCTATCGAGGCGGTGCAGAGGTTGAACTTGCCGACGTTGACGGTGTTGAGGGCGGCGTCGAAGGCGGCGCGGCCCGTGTGCAGGACGTCGTCCGGGCCCACCGGGTAGTCCTCGAGGCGGAACTCGCTGACGTACTTCGAGGAGTCCACGACGTTCTTGACGAGGTGATAGGCCGGGTGGCGACTGTCGGCGGCGAAGAAGACGTAGCCGTCCGGGCCCTCGATGTCGGCGCGTCGGCCGAAGACCGAGACGAGCCCGGCGGCATTGCCGTTGCCGATGTAGTACTTGGAACCCGTCGCCCTGAAGCCGCCGTTGCCGTCCGGCGTCAGCAACATGTCGGTGGAGTAGATGTCGGCACCATGGGTCTTCTCGGAGAGACCGAAGGCGAACACCTCGCCCTGGGCGAGGAGTTCCGCCGCGCGGGTACGCGCTGCGGCGTTGTCGCTCTGCCAGACCGGTCCGAGGCCGAGGATGGTCACCTGCCACGCGTACCAGTAGTCGAGACCGTAGAACCCGAAGATCTCGTTGAGGGCGGCGATCCGGGCCGTGTCCCAGCGCTGGTCCTCGTGTCCGGCGGCGGACGCCGGGGTGAGGAAGGTGGCGAACAGCCCCTCCTTGGCTGCGAACGCGAGGAAGTCCGCCAGCCAGGCGCGGGAGCGGTAGTCCTCGATGAGCCTGCGCTTGCCGCGGTCCTCGAACCAGTCGACGGTGGCACGCAGCAACCTGCGGGTCTCGGGGTCGAACTGCGCCGGGTCGTAGGTACGGGGGTTGAAGAGGAGGGAGTCGGCCATGGAGGGTCCGCCTTCCGAGGGTTGAGGGTTGAGGGTTGAGGGTGCAGGTCTGAAGGACGCGGGGTGCGGGCGGCGGTGGCCGCCAGGTCAGGCGTGCGGGGGTGACGTGCCGAGCCGGCGGAGGGTGGCGAGTACGTCGTCGAGCCAGGCGATCGTCATCCGCTCGTACGCGATGCCGCCGCGCAGCACGACATGCTGCAGTTCCTGACCGGTGTCGAGCGGGGTGGGAGCCGCCGGGCCGGTGAAGTCGCGCAGCTCCCCGGCCAGATAGTGCGCGAGCCGGTCGATGTGCACCTGGCGGTGCCGTTCGACCTCGCGGATCAGCACAGACGGGTCGTCGAAGGCCGCGCCGCGGATCTTCACGGCGAGTTCGTGCCGCATGCTCTCGGGCTGGATCGATTCGTGCAGCCACTGAGAGAGGGCGGCGCGGCCGGGGCCTACGACGGAGTACTCCTTCTTGTCCGGTCGGCTCTGCTGCGACAGCTCACGGACGGCGAGCAGGCCCTCGCTCTCCATGCGCTTGAGAACGCGGTAGATCTGCTGGTGCGTGGCGGTCCAGAAGTATCCGATGGACCGCTCGAACCGCCGGGCCAGCTCATAACCGGAGCCCGGCTTCTCCAGCAGGGAGACGAGGATCGCGTGCTCGAGCGCCATGCCTCGATCCTCATATGCAACTCGTTGCATAGCCAAGTGGCGCCGCCCAGGTGAGACAGGGCTCACGCGGGGCGACCGATGGCCTCGTCCACGGTGCGTCCGTCCGGCGTGTCCTCGCCGACGGGGGCGTTCCCCGCGGGACGTGGTGAGTCAAGCGCTTCGATGATCAGGCGCCAATTCAACCCATCCTCAAGCAGAGCGCGTTCAACCCACTGGTCGTTGCAGCAGGGTTACGTTCGAAGCGCTTCGATAATACGGTGTGCCCCAAGCCGACCACGCGTCACAGAGGGGGAGCGCAGGTGCAGGCACCGCTGTTACGCATCCTGGGGCCGATCGAGGTCAGCGACGGCGCACACCCGGGGCCACTTCGCGGCATCAAGCCGTGCGCACTGCTCACCGCGCTGCTGCTCAGGCCGGGGAGCGTGGTCTCCCTGGAGAACCTGATGGACGCCCTGTGGGCGGTCGAGCCGCCGCGCTCCGCCGTCGCGAACCTGCGTTCGTACGCCCATCTCTTACGCCGCCGGCTCCCGGTGGCCACCCCGCTGATCAGTCACCAGGGCGGTTATGAACTCCGGGTCGCGCCGGACGCCGTCGACCACCTGGTGTTC
This sequence comes from Streptomyces afghaniensis 772, assembly GCA_000415505.1. Classification (GTDB taxonomy): domain Bacteria; phylum Actinomycetota; class Actinomycetes; order Streptomycetales; family Streptomycetaceae; genus Streptomyces; species Streptomyces afghaniensis. Next base: position 3,324 of record KE354320.1, on the reverse strand, counting down.
GAGCGGCTCGCCGACCGGGGCCGCAGCGCGGTCACCGACGACCCGCCCCGGGCGATTGACCTGCTCAACGCCGCGCTGGCGCTGTGGAGTTCGGACCACGCGGCCCCCGGAGTCGAGCGGTACGGCATGCTCGACGGCCCGCTGCGCACCCTGGACGCCGAGCGCATCCGCGCCACCGAGGATCTGGCCGATGCCTGGCTCGGTGTCGGCCAGCCGCACTCCGCACTGCGTACGGCGGGGCAGGTGCTCGCCGCGGAGCCGCTGCGCATCCGCAGCTGGCTGCTCGTCCTGAACGCCCATCACCACCTCGGCGAACCAGGGCGCGTGACCGACGCGTTCGAGTCGGCGCGGACCGTCTTCCGCCGCGAGCTCGGCACCGAACCCGATGCCTGTCTGGGCCGGCTGCATCAGCAACTGCTCGCGGGGTGAGCGCCATGGCCGCCGCGCTCTTGACGGGCTGCCACGTCCTGGTCGCCGTCGTCCTCGCCGCATCCGCCGTGGGCAAGGCACGGCCCGCCGGATTCCGTGCGTTCCTCACCACGCTCGCCGACATGGGCCTGGGCACTCCGCGAATGCGCCGCCCGCTCGCGTACGCGACCATCACGGCCGAAGGCGTGGCCGCGGGCCTGCTGTTGCTGCCCGGCACCCGGGCCGGCGTGATCGGGCTGCTCCTTGCCTCGCTGGTCCTTGCCGCGCTCACCCTTGGCGTGGTGCGGGCCGTACGGGGCGGCGGTCCGCCCGTGACCTGCGCCTGCTTCGGCCGCACCGGGCGCCCCCTCGGCGTACTGCACCTGGTCAGGAACACCGCACTGCTGCTGGCCGCCGTCGGCGCCCTGGTCGTCACCGGCTCCGGTCCGGTGCGGGCAACGGGCGGCGAGCTGGTCGTGTCCGTGGCCGCGGGTGCGGTGCTGGCCGTCGTCGTGATCGGCCTGGACGACATCGCCGATCTGTTCACCGCGCCCACCGCCGCCGGCACCCGTTCCGCCGACCTCCCGTAGGAGTTCCTGTGTCCCTCGGTCTCTCCCTACTCGGCCTGCTCCTCGGCCTGTTCAATCTCCTTCTCCTGTACGGCGTCATCCGCCGGCTCAAAGAGATCGAGGCCCGCCCGGCCAGCGCGGCGCCCGCCCCGGTCACCGGCATCACCGAGGCCCACCGGATGACCGCCGGCGCCATGGTGGACATACCGGACGGCACCCGGCCTACGCTCGTCGCCTTCTTCGCACCGGGCTGCGAGCCCTGCGAGCAGTTGCTGCCGCTGGTCGTCACGAGCGCCATGGACGAGCCCGGCGGCAGCGAACGTGTCGTCGCCGTCCTCTCCGAGGGCACCGACGACGACAACGCGCGTTTCACGAAGGCCCTGGAACCGGTGGCCCGGGTCATCGTCGGTGACCCGAAGGACCCCTGGGTCGAGTCGTGGATCACCACGTTCCGGGTGGACGGGCTGCCCCTGGTCTGCGGTCTCGAGGACACCGGCGACGGCGTGGCGATCCGCTGGTCAGCGGTGAGCGCGCCGGAGCTCATCGCCAAAGCGGGGATCGTGGGCCGGCCGGTCGCATGACGCACCCGGCACTGCACCCCGTGTCCCGGCCCCGGGTCGCGGCCACGGCGCTGCGGCTCGCGGTCGGCGCGCACCGCCGCGCCCTCTCGGCGACCCTGCTGCTCGCCGTCGTCGAGGCCACCGGGCCGATCGCGGCGGCCTGGCTGACCAAGCAGCTGATCGACTCGCTCACCGGGTACGGGACGCGCGAGGTCACCGCGACCGCCGCGGCCCTGGCCGCGATCGGCGTGCTGCTCGCGCTCCTGCCGTACGTCGACGATCTCTGCCAGGGCGTGCTCACCCGGGCCGTGGCGCTGACCGCGCAGGACCGGCTGTTCCGTGCGGTCAACGCCCACCCGGGCCTGGACCTTTACGAGGATCCGGTACGGCTCGACCGGCTCCGGCTCGCCCAGCAGTCCGGCCAGGACACTCCCGTACAGCTGGTGCAGTGCGCGCTGATCGTGCTGCGGTCGGGGTGGACGCTGGTGGGGTTCGCCGGGATTCTGGCCGCCGTCAGCCCGGTCCTCGCGGGACTGGTGCTGCTCGGTGCCGTACCGAAGCTGGTCGCGGAGCTACGGCTGGCCCGGGCGACAGCCGCGGCGTTCGCGGGCGTCACGGCCGGCGAGCGCCGCGAGGCGTTCTTCTCGACGCTGCTCGGCGGTACGACGGCGGCCAAGGAGATACGGCTGTTCGGCATCGGGGATGTACTGCGGGAGCGCATGCTCGTCGAGCGGCGGGCCGTCAACCGGATCCGGCACCGGCTCGACGTACGCCGTCTGAGCGTCAACTCCCTGCCCACTCTGCTCGCTTCGGGTATCGCGGGCGGCGGACTGCTGTGGGCCGTGGGCCGGGTGTCGGCCGGGACGCTGACGGTCGGGGACCTCTCCGTGTTCCTCGCGGCGGTGGCCTCGGTACAGGGCGGACTCGGCTCGGCGGTCACCGCGGTGGCCAACGGCCATCAGCATCTGCTGGTGTTCGCCGAGTACGTGGCCCTGGCCGAGGGCGGCGCACGGCCCGGCACGGCGCGGCGGGCCGCGGGGCCCCTGCGCGACCGGATCGTCCTCGACGACGTGTGGTTCCGCTATGCCCCGGATCTGCCGTGGGTGCTGCGGGGCGTGACGCTGACGGTGCGCGCCGGGGAGAGCGTGGGTCTCGTCGGCGTGAACGGGGCCGGCAAGAGCACGCTGGTCAAACTGCTCTGCCGGTTCTACGACCCCGAACACGGGCGGATCCTGTGGGACGGGACGGATCTGCGGGAGTTCACACCCGAGTCGCTGCGGGACAGGCTCAGTGTCGTCTTCCAGGACTTCGTCTCGTACGAGATGACGGCGGCGGAGAACATCGCGCTCGGCGATCCGGCGCTGGCCGTCCGCACTCCCGACGGCGCACCCGGCCCCAAGGTCGTCGAGGCCGCGCGCGAGGCGGGGGTGCACCAGGTCCTCGTGGGTCTCCCGGCCGGCTACGACACGATGCTGACCCGGGGGTTCTTCGGGGCGAACGACCGGGACAGCGGTGTCGTGCTCTCCGGCGGACAGTGGCAACGGGTCGCACTGGCCCGGGCGTTGCTCCGGGCGGACCGGGACCTGTTCGTGCTCGATGAACCGACGTCGGGCCTCGATCCGGATGCTCAGGCCGAAGTGTCCGACGTGATCCGGGGGTTGGGGCAGGGCCGGGCCCGGCTGCTGATCTCGCACCGGCTGAGCGAGGTTCGTACAGCGGACCGGATCGTGCTCCTCGACGGGGGTGCGGTGCGGGAGGAAGGGCCGCATGAGGAGCTGATGAGGTTG